>CAZHDI010000004.1:0-39980 GCA_964531285.1 uncultured Alphaproteobacteria bacterium
ATAGCGCAGCTTGTCGATGTTGAAATCATCCCGCCCGATCCCCGTGCCCAGCGCGGTGATCAGTGTGGTGATCTCATTGGACGACAGCATCTTGTCGAAGCGCGCCCGCTCGACATTGAGGATCTTCCCGCGCAAGGGCAGAAACGCCTGATTGGACCGGTTACGGCCCTGTTAGGCGGAGCCGCCCGCCGAGTCGCCCTCGACGATAAACAGTTCCGACTTGGCCGGATCGCGCTCCTGGCAGTCGGCGAGCTTGCCCGGCAGGCTGGTGATGTCGAGCGCGCCCTTGCGCCGGGTCAACTCCCGCGCCTTGCGGGCCGCCTCGCGCGCGGCCGCCGCCTCCACCACCTTCTGAACGATGGTGCGCGCTTCCTGCGGATGCTCTTCGAACCAAGTGCCCAAGGCCTCGTTGATCAGACTCTCGACCACCGGGCGCACCTCGGACGACACCAGCTTATCTTTCGTCTGTGAGGAGAATTTCGGATCGGGCACCTTGACCGACAGCACGCAGGTCAGGCCCTCGCGCGCATCATCGCCGGACAGGGTCACTTTCTCCTTCTTAGCCAGGCCGCTTTCATTGGCATACGCATTAACGGTCCGTGTCAATGCACCGCGCAAGCCGGCAAGGTGCGTGCCGCCGTCGCGCTGCGGGATGTTGTTGGTGAAGCACAGCGTGTTCTCGTGGATCCCGTCATTCCACCACATCGCGGCCTCGACCGTCATCCCGTCACGCTCGGCCTGGACCGAAATCGGATCTTTGATCAGCGGCGTCTTGGTGCGGTCCAGATACTGAACAAAAGCAATCAGGCCGCCCTCATAGACCATGGTCTCTTCAATGGGCTCGGCCGGACGCAGATCGCGCAGGGTGATCTTCACGCCGGAATTCAGAAACGCCAGTTCGCGCAGACGGTGCTCCAGCGTCGCATAGACGAACTCCACATTGGTGAAGGTCCCGGCGGAGGGCATGAAGGTGATCTGGGTTCCCGTGCGGCCGCCGGAGTCGCCGACCACGGCCAGATCGGCTTCGGGCTCGCCGTGATGAAACACCATGTGGTGCTCCTTGCCGGCGCGCCAGATCCGCAGTTCCAGGGTTTCCGACAGCGCGTTCACCACGGACACGCCCACGCCGTGAAGCCCGCCGGAGACTTTGTACGAGTTCTGATTGAATTTTCCGCCCGCATGAAGCTGGGTCATGATGACCTGCGCCGCCGAGACCCCTTCCTCGGAATGGATATCGGTGGGGATGCCGCGCCCGTCATCGATCACGGTCACCGAGCCGTCCCGGTTCAGGGTGACCTCGACGCCGGTGCAAAAACCCGCCAGCGCCTCGTCGATGGCGTTATCGACGACCTCATAGACCATGTGGTGCAAGCCCGATCCGTCATCGGTATCGCCGATATACATGCCGGGACGCTTGCGCACGGCGTCGAGCCCGCGCAGCACCTGGATCGAGTGGGCGCCATATTCGTCCGGTTGGGTGGCCGAAGGGCCGGCTGTCTCTGACATTAAGAACTCTCTACGGCTTCATCGTCCGGGTAAGGACGGGTGATGGGGTGGCGGTGCGGGCCGGAAAGCGGCATCCGCAACCGCGATAAATTGCGCGCGGTCACCCAGCGCGGCGAACAGATCCGGGTCCGTCCCGGTCATCCAGGCCTGCGCACCCATGGCACACAAGGCATCGAACAGAGCCGCCCGGCGCACGGCGTCCAGATGGGCGGCAATCTCATCGAGGAGCAGCACCGGCGGGCGGGCGTCCTCGGCGGCGCGCAGACGGGCATTGGCCAGAATGATCCCGACCAGGAGCGCTTTCTGCTCGCCCGTCGAACACTCGCCCGCCGGCATCGCCTTGGGCCGGTGCGTCACCAGCAGATCGCTCCGGTGCGGCCCGCTGAGCGCCCGGCCCGCCGCGCCGTCCCGCCCGCGCATCTGCCGGAGCGTCGCGGCGAAATCGGTTTCCACCCGGTCGGCCGGCGTATCGGCGAGCCGGGCTTCCAGATCGCCCTCGAGCGCCACATCGGCCTTGGGAAAGGCGCTGTCCGGAGCGGCGTCGATGACCCCAGCCAACCCGGCCAGATAAGTCCTTCGCGCCTGAGCCAGCGCCGTACCGTGTTCCGCCATCTGGGCCTCGAGCGCGGACAGCCAGCGGTCGTCCGTTCCCCCCGCTTTCAGGAGCCGCGTGCGCTCGCGCATGGCGCGCTCATAGGCGGCGGCCCGTTTGCCGTGGGCCGGATCCGCCCCAAGCACCAGCCGGTCCAGAAACCGCCGGCGGCCGCTGGCGCCTTCCAGAAAAAGCCGGTCCATCACCGGGGTCAGCCAGGTCAGCCGCAGATAGTCCGTGAACGCTCCGGACGATGCGGCCGGCGCCCCGTTGACCCGGGCCACCCGGCGCCCTTCGCTATCGATACCGGTGCCGATCCGGGTCTCGTCATACTCGCCGTCCCCCCGGCTCTGGCGCAGGGTGGCGGCAACCGCCCACGCCCCCGCCTGAGCGCCTGCCAGTGCGGGTCCCGGTGCATCCGGTCCGCGGCGCGCACATTCGATGGCGGCGGCATTGCGAAGGCCCCGTCCCGGCGCAAGCAGCGACAGGGCTTCCAGCACATTCGTTTTGCCGGCCCCGTTGGGCCCGGTCAGCACCACGGGACGGCCGTCGAGATCCAGATCGCCGTGCGCATAACAGCGGAACTGGGTCAGGCTCAGCCGCACCACGGCCAAAGCGCAGGGCGGCGCCGCGGTCGCATGGTCAGCCATGGCCGCGCCGTGCCGCTGCACCGTACCGGCCGCAAGGGCCGGCCCCAGCCCTGTGTCCCGCGCCGCGGACCACACGTCAGACCCGCATCGGCATGAGGACGTAAAGGGCGCTTTCGTCCTGGCCGTCATGGATCACCGTCGGCGATCCGGAATCGGACAGAAGGAAGCGCGCATTTTCGCTGTCGAGCTGCGCCGTCACGTCCATCAGATATTTGGCGTTGAACCCGATCTCCAGCGACTCGGCCGCATAGCCGACGGACAGCTCCTCCGTCGCATTGCCGCTGTCGGGATTGGTCACCGTGAGGATCATCCGGTCATCGGCCATATTGAGTTTCACGGCGCGCGATTTTTCCGAGGAGATCGTCGAGACACGATCCACGGCGGCGGAAAACTCGCGGGCGACCACATCGAGGGTCTTGTCGTTGCCGGACGGGATCACCCGGGCATAGTCCGGGAAGGTGCCGTCGATCAGCTTGGTGGTCAGCACGATATCGCCGAAGGCAAAGCGGATCTTGGCCTCCGACAAGGCCACATCGACAGCGCCCTCGGCCTCTTCCAGAAGCTTACGCAATTCGCCGACGGCCTTTTTCGGCACGATCACGCCGGGCATGCCCGCGGCCCCGTCGGGCGCGCCGACCTGATACCGGGCGAGCCGGTGACCGTCGGTGGCGACCGCGCGCAGCACCTGCTCATTGGACCCCGGGGCCGCCTCGGTCACATGGAGATAGACGCCGTTGAGATAATAGCGGGTCTCCTCGGTCGAGATGGCGAAGCGGGTCTTGTCGATCATCTTGGCCAGATGCTCGCGCGGCACCCCGAAGACATGGGGCAGATCCCCCAGGCTCATCGACGGGAAATCATCGCGCGGCAGGCAAGACAGGGTGAAGGTCGCCCGTCCGGCGGCCACGGTCAGGCGCATGTCCTCGGCCGAGAAATCGAGCTGGACCTGGGACCCGTCGGGAAGCTTGCGCACAATGTCATGGAGCATATGGGCCGGCGCGGTGGTCGCGCCTTCGCGGATCACATCGACCCCGACGGTCTCGACGACCTCCATATCGAGATCGGTCGCGGTGAGCGCGAGCATGCCGCTTTTGGCATCCATCAGCACATTGGCCAGGATGGGAATGGTGTTGCGCCGTTCCACGATGCTCTGCACATGGGCCAAAGATTTGAGCAAGGCGGCGCGTTCAATAGTGAGTTTCATGGATCATCCAACACGGTCGAATGGGCATGCCTGACGATGCATGTCAGGCCCACGTCCAGGCAGTGGCGCCCCTGGCGGCACGATGTGGCCGGCACCATGGGGCGGCCAGACGGACCGGAACCCGGCCCCAGGCTGGCAGGATGACCGATTCGACGGGAGAACCGGCCGGCCGCAGGCTCCAAAAAGAGAGCCGCGAATCCACGGTTAAGTATAACAGACGCCCGCCCGCGCCGCAGCGAAAATACGCGCGGCGGCGAGCCGGTAAGCCATTGCTTTTAATGGTATTTTTTACCGCGCCGGGTGCCCCCGGTCAGCCCTCCAGCAAACGCCGGAGGTTTTCGACCGAATCATCGATCAACGGATCGGACCGGCGCAGCTCTTCGATCCGCCGGACGGCATGCATGACCGTCGTGTGATCCCGCCCGCCGAACCGCCGGCCGATATCGGGAAGCGACCGGGTGGTCAGATGCTTGGCCAGATACATGGCGATCTGGCGCGGGCGCGTGACGACCCGGGCCCGGCGCTGGGACAGCAAATCCTGCTGCTTGATATCGAAATAATCGGCCACCCGGCGCTGGATTTCCTCGACGGTGACCTTGCGGGCATTGGCCCGGATCAGCGGCTTGAGCACTTCCTGCGCCATGTCCACATTGACCGCGCGCCCCACGAGGGACGCATGCGCCAGGATCCGGTGCAGGGCGCCTTCCAATTCGCGGACATTGGAGGTGATCCGGTGCGCGAGGAAATCCAGGACCTGTTGGGGGATGTCGATTTCGCCATAAATTTCGACCGCCTGGCGGGCCTTGGTTTGCAGAATGCCCAGACGCAATTCGTAATCGGTCGGATGGATGTCAGCGACGAGCCCCCAGCTCAACCGCGACCGGATGCGTTCCTCGATATTTTCCAGATCGCTGGGGCTCTTATCGGCCGAGATGATGACCTGACGATTCCGGTCCACCAACGTATTGAAGGTGTGGAAGAACTCTTCCTGGGTTGTCGTCTTGCCGCCGAGAAACTGGAAATCATCGATCATCAGCACATCGACATTCCGGAACTGTTCCTTAAACGCCAACTGGCTGTGGTGACGGATGGCCGCAACGAAGCGGTACATGAATTTTTCCGCCGACAGACAAAGCACCTTGCGCGCCGGATTGCGGCGCCGGACTTCCCAGGCGATGGCGTGCATCAGGTGGGTTTTGCCGAGCCCCGTGCTGCCGTGCAGGAACAGCGGATTGAACGGCACGGTGTCGGATTCCGCGACCCGGCGGGCGGCGGCGTGCGCCAACTCGTTGGACTTGCCGACCACGAACTGATCGAAGGTGTATTTCTGCTCCAGCTTGCCGGCGAGGCCAGTGTCCTCGTCCTCGGCGAGATAGGTCGGCATGCCCGGCGCGCGCTCGTCGGCCGGCGCACCATAGCCGTTCATCTCGGCCTGCGGGGCGGGCGCGGCAACCGGCTGGGCGGCGGGCTCCGGTGCCGCGCGGGACTTGCCCGCCGGAGCGTCGAAACTAGGACGCGGATCCGGCTGGCTGTCCTGGCGCACCGGCGGCAGACCGCGCCCATTGAGCACAATCTCGATCCCCCGCACGCTCGGGTTCACCCGCGCCCATTGGCCGACCAGACTGTCGATGTAATTCTGGTCGATCCAATCGCGCATGAATTTCGTAGGAACGGACAGGACAGCCTTGCCGGCTTCAATCGACAGCAGATCAAGCGGGCGCAGCCAGGAATCGTAAGCCGCGTCGCCCAATTCATAGCGCAGCTCGCGGCGCACCTCGTGCCATTGGCGGTTCCATTCAGCAGCCATGCTCCCGGAGTCGGCTGGCGGCCCAGAATGATCGCCACCATGACCGTCAGACGGCGGACGGCCCTGCCAACCGGTCGCATAAGGCTCCCGGTCACCGCCGCGCCCATCGAACTCCGCTCCGTCCCGCTCGTCCGCGCTGGGGGAGACATATGGGTGAGCCGAATTGCGCGCCATAATTGCAGTCCTTTCGAATAAGCCGCACCCGCTGGAACGGATGACTGTTTGGTATTGGTCCAACATCTTTATCGTTGAGGTCCGGCCGTCCGGCGCGTTGCGCACCGGGTGGCCGGCAGATGAGATCGGCCGGCTAGGGGTGCGTCCACGGCAAACCGTCGGCCTGCCATCCGTTCACGGCACCGCGCCGGCCGCCGGGACCGGCATCCCCCTCGAAACCGTGCACGATATTGAAGCAGCGCTCATATCCGGCCATGGCCATCGCTTGAGCCGCACTCATGGAACGCCCGCCGACCTTGCACAAAAACAATAGCGGCGTGGACCGGTCGGCCGGGATCCGCGCCTTGAGACCATCGACGAATGCCGCCGGCTCGACCATGTGCGTCATCGAATCCCACTCCGCGAACACCACCGCCTTATCGATAGACGTCAGATCGGGGACGCCGATGACGTCCCATTCGGCGGGCGTACGGACATCGATGAGCACGGACTCTGGCATCGATTGCAGACACTCCCACGCGGCGCGAGGCTCGATTTGAGAAAGGGTGACGGGCATAACGGACCTGATCGCGAGATCGGTTAAATGGGAAACGGATCGATTGCCGCGAGGCGGCTGGAAGGCCCGAAACGAAGGGGCCGGCACATATCTGCGGCGCAGCGAAGCGCGCGTCCAACAGACCATCCGGCCGATATTGCCCTGAAAGGAAGGAGAGCGCTGAGCGCCCGGCTGAGGTTCCCGCGGTCGATCCCGGCGCCTGGTCCGGGCGCAGTGCCCCGCTCTGTTCGATGCCGTCCGTACACGTCCCACTACCCCGCACACGTCGCGCCGGCGCCGCCTTGGGCACTCGGCCGGTCCTGGCGTTCATCTGTTCCCATGCTGACCCGTCCCCACGGGCCGAGTGCGCCGGATTTCGAAACGCGTCCGCAGGGACACGGCCGAACCACCGATAGCAATCCAACGCACGGCACCGGTCGGTGCCACTGGAACAGACAGCTTTCCTGTGCAGCGCCCATACAACCGCGCTGCCTTGGCCGGATACTCAGGCCACGCATCATTTCGAGGAAACTAATGACAACTTGTGCGGCTTAGATGTCAGGTCCGCCAGCGCGAACCGCTGATCATTTTTGCTCTTGACCGTTCGAACACTGACCGTCTCGCCGCCGCGTCAAGATCTGAAGACTAACCCCAAATCCGACTTTCGCGCAATGCGGACAAAGAGGGAACGAGGCTAAAATTTTGACGTGTGGATCGGACGATTCCCCTTGCACATAAACAAAAACCGCTTACAGCGCGGTACGCCATAAGCGGTGTGTGCGGATAAACAGGGGAGCGGATTATTGTCCGCCCACTGAATTTCACAAACTTTCTGAAATCTTGCCGATCAGGCCGACGCCGCCATCTGGCGCACGCGCGAGGCGAGGCGAGACACTTTGCGCGATGCGGTGTTCTTATGCATCAGGCCTTTTTGGCTGCTGCGCATCAGCTCGGGTTCGACTGCGCGCAGGGCACTGCGGGCTGCATCCTGATCGCCGCTTTGGATCGCTTCTTCGACTTTGCGCACAAAGGTGCGCACGCGCGAACGGCGGGCCTTGTTAACGGCAGTGCGGCGCTCGATCTTCCGCACCATTTTTTTCGCAGAACGGGTATTGGCCATCGGTCTTCGATCAGTCCTGGTGTTTTGTCCACAAGGTCGCGGGTTATAGACCCGGGGGAGTCCGGCGTCAATACAGATTGACGCCTCGTTTACGAATCCGCTTGCGCGGGCTTAGCGATGCTTGAAATGCGGCTTGCGCTTTTCAATGAAGGCCGCCATTCCCTCGTTCTGGTCCTCGGTCGAGAACATCGAGTGAAACAGCCGCCGTTCGAACCGAATGCCTTCGGCCATGGTGGTCTCGTAGGACCGGTTCACGCTCTCCTTGGTCATCATGACGATGGGCCGGGAGAGTTCGGCAATCTTCTGGGCCACGCGGACCGCTTCGTCGCGCAGCTCATCCAGGGCGACAACCCGGCTCACGAGCCCCGAGCGCTCGGCTTCCGCGGCATCCATCATCCGGCCGGTCAGGCACATTTCCATGGCCTTGGACTTGCCGACGAACCGCGTGAGACGCTGGGTTCCCCCCGCGCCCGGCATGACGCCGAGGGAAATCTCGGGCTGGCCGAACTTGGCGTTCTCCGCCGCGATGATGAAATCGCACATCATGGCCAGTTCGCAGCCGCCGCCCAGCGCATAGCCGGCCACCGCCGCCAGAACCGGCTTGCGGGCACGCGCCACGCGCTCCCAGTTCCGGGTGATAAAGTCCTCGCGATAGACATCCATGTAGCCCTTGGGCTGCATTTCCTTGATGTCCGCGCCGGCGGCGAACGCCTTGTTCGAGCCGGTGAGCACGATGCACCCGATGGCGTCGTCCGCCTCAAAGGCATCGATGGCGTCGTTCAGTTCGTCGATGAGCTGACTGTTCAGGGCGTTCAAGGCGTCCGGCCGGTTCAGCGTGATAACGCCTACGCCATCATCGGTATCCACAAGGATGCACTCATATGCCATCGCGGCCCCGTTTCCTTACCCGTCAGGTCATCTGCCCATCAGATCATCTGCCCATCAGGTCATCTGATTGCGTCTGGCCAGCCATGCTGACCGGGCGCCATCCATCCCACAGCCCGCAGGGGCGATCAAGCAACCCGGAGGCGCGGCTATCATAATTCGGTTGACCACTATGTGGATATTTACGGGAATGACCGCCAGTTCAACACCTTAGAGGGGGTGGCCGGCGGCTGCCGTCAGCGCTGGCATCCGGGGCAGAAAAAGGTCGAGCGGTTCGACTGAACGATGCGCCGGACCGGGCCGCAGCCATGGTCGGGACAAACCGCGCCTTCCCGGTCATAGACCCGGAACCGGTGTTGGAAATATCCCAGGGCCCCGTCGGCCTGGGCATAGTCGCGCAAGGACGAGCCGCCCGCTTCGATCGCCTCCTCAATGACGGCCCGGATCGCGGCAACGAGCCGGGTCGCCCGACCGGGACCGACCGTGTGGCACATCCGCCTTGGGGACAGGCCGGCCCGGTAAAGCGCCTCGCAGACATAGATATTGCCCAATCCGGCAATCACGCCCTGATCCAGGAGCCCGGCTTTCAACGGCGAGCGCCGGCCGGCGAAAGCCGCCGCCAGATAAGCCGGGGTCAAAAGCGGGTCGAGCGGCTCGATGCCGAGCGCTTGAATAAGCGGATGGCCGTCGAGCGCCGCAGCGGTGGTCAGGGTCATCAGCCCGAACCGGCGCGGATCGGTATAGACGATGCGCGCCCCCGCCTCGGTTTCGAAGATCACATGGTCATGGGGGCCCGGCTCCCCGGTCCCCGCCGCAACGCTGGCATGGAAAAACGCCCCCGGACGCGCGGCGATCCCCTCGCCCGTGACCGTAAACCGGCCCGACATGCCCAGATGGGCGATCAGCACCGTGCCGTCGTCGAGAGTGGCCAGGAGATATTTCGACCGGCGCGTCAGGGCCGTCACCGTCCGCCCGGTCAGGCGCTGGCCGAAGTCCTGGGGCAAGGGGATTCGCAAATCCGGGCGCCGGGCGATCACCCGGGTCAGGCGCGCGCCTTCCAGATGAGGCGCCAGGCCCCGGCGGACAGTTTCGACTTCGGGCAGTTCGGGCATGGGCAGGTCTTTGTTGAGCGGCGCGGCATTGTCTCCGCCTCGCGCGCGCATGCAACGCCGATGTCGCGCCGGGCCAGGCTGGTGTTTTTACACGCCTCGCGTAGTCTGCGCGCCATGACCCAGGATCCAGATCCCCAAAACGCCGGCAACACCGGCGCGGCCGCAGAAAATGAGACGCATTTCGGCTTTCGCACCGTGCGCGAGGATGAGAAAGCCGGCCTCGTGCGCTCGGTGTTCGACCGGGTGGCCGGCAATTACGACGTGATGAACGATGTCATGTCGCTCGGCGTGCACCGGGCCTGGAAAGACGTGATGGTCGACTGGCTCGATCCGCGGCCCGGTCAGGCGGTGCTCGACGTTGCCGGCGGCACCGGCGATATCGCGTTCCGGATCATCGACCGGATGGCCCGGCGCGGCGATCCCGCCGCCGCCCCCATCGTGGTCTCGGACATCAACACCGAGATGCTCACCGAGGGGACCAAGCGCGCGGCCGCCCGCGCCGCCGATGGCAAACCCGTGCCGGATGCCTGGGTGACGGCGGACGCCGAATGCCTGCCGTTTGAAGACAAGACCATGGACATTTACACCATCGCGTTCGGCATCCGGAACGTGACCCATATGGACCGGGCGCTCGACGAGGCCCGCCGCGTGCTGCGCTATGGCGGACGGTTCCTGTGCCTGGAATTCAGTACGGTGGATGTGCCGGGTTTCGACCGGCTTTACGATTTCTGGTCGTTCCAGGCGATCCCGCGCCTCGGCGGCATGGTGGCGGGCGACCGCGACTCCTATCAATATCTTGTCGAGAGCATCCGCCGCTTTCCCGACCAGAAGACCTTCGCCCGGCGCATCGAAGCGGCCGGCTTCGCGCAGGTCAGTGTGCGGAATTTAAGCGGGGGCATCGCCGCCCTCCATTCGGCGTGGAAAGTCTAGCGCCCAACCCTGCGCCCAGGTCCCGGCCGTCATGTTGCGTTCCTTAAGCCATATCGTCCGTCTGATCCGCACCGCCGCCGTGCTGGCGCGTCATCGCGCCCTGGTGCCCGCCGGCGCATGGGACCGGGCGCCCGCGCCGCTGCGCCGGTTCAAGGCCCGCGAGAGCGCCGAGACCCGGACCAATCACGCCCATGGCCTGCGCCTCGCCAAGGCCCTGGAGAGCCTGGGGCCGAGCTATATCAAGCTCGGCCAGTTGCTTGCCACACGGAGCGATCTGGTCGGCGCGCCGCTGGCCGAGAGCCTGTCCAGTCTTCATGACAAGGTCCCGCCCTTCGAGATCCGCGCCGCCGAGGCCATGATCGAGGCCGATTTCGGGCACCCCGCCCGCGATCTGTTCGGCGATCTCGG
The DNA here is from genome assembly GCA_964531285.1 of uncultured Alphaproteobacteria bacterium. GTDB lineage: Bacteria > Pseudomonadota > Alphaproteobacteria > JAJFIK01 > JAJFIK01 > CAZHDI01. The sequence goes on from CAZHDI010000004.1 coordinate 10,924, forward strand.
CGCGCCGGTCGCCGCCGCGTCCATCGCCCAGGTCCACAAAGCCGTGGTCGATTGGGACGGCGCGCCGCGCACGGTCGCGGTCAAAATCCTGCGGCCCGGCGTCGAAGCGGCGTTCAAGCGCGATGTGGACAGTTTCTATACGGCGGCCCGTCTGGCGCTGCGCCTGCGCCCCGGCCTCAAACGCCTGCGCCCCGTCGAGGTCGTGCGCACCCTCGATGAAAGCGTCGAGCGCGAGATGGATCTGCGCATGGAGGCCGCCGCCGCCTCGGAGCTGGCCGAACGGACCGCGGATGACGAGACCTTCCGTGTGCCCCGGATCGACTGGCAGCGCACCTCGCGCCATGTGATGACCAGCGAATGGATCGACGGCATCGCGCTGTCGGACCGGGCCGGGCTCGACACCCATCAGGTGGACAAGCCGCGCCTCGCCCGTCTCGTGCTGCAAAGCTTTTTGCGCCAGGCCATGCGCGACGGCGTGTTCCATGCCGACATGCATCCGGGCAATTTGTTCGTCGATGGCGAGGGGCGGCTGGTCGCGGTCGATTTCGGCATTATGGGCCGGCTCGACCGGTCCATGCGCCGCTTCATGGCCGAGACCCTCTATGGCTTCATCACGCGCGATTACGAACGCGTCGCGGATGTCCATTTCGAGGCCGGCTTCGTGCCCGCCACCCGCTCGCGCGATGATTTCGCCCAGGCGATCCGGGCCATCGGCGAGCCGATCTGGGGCCGGCCAGTCCAAGAGATGTCCATCGGGCGCCTTTTGACTCAGCTCTTCGAGACCACGCGCCGGTTCGACATGCCGCTTCAGCCGCAATTGATCTTGTTGCAAAAGACCATGGTGGCGGCCGAGGGTGTCGCTCGGGACCTCGATCCCAATCTGTCGATTTGGGACTGCGCCAAGCCCATCGTCGAGGAGTGGCTGGAAAGCGAGATCGGCGCCGAGGCACGGCTGCGGGATGCCGCCCAGGCGGTGCAGTCGGTGGGGCGGATCGCGGCGCGCGCCCCCGATCTGATCGCCGATTTCGAGGCCGCCTCGCGCAATCTGAGCGATCTGGCGCAAGGCCGGGGCCTGCGCCTTCACCCCGACAGCCTCAAGGCGATCCGCACCGAGCGCCCCGATCCCCCCGAACGCTCTGCGCTTTGGGTCATGATCGGCCTCAATCTGGCCATGCTGGGCCTCTTGCTCCTCACCTGATACAGGCCTGCCCTCACCCCCGGCGGGTGTGCTAAGTTAACGGTCGGCGATTGCAACCAACGGGCCGACGGCCGGGGGGATAGAGAATGCGCATCATACTGATCATCGCGATGCTTATCGCCGCCTTCGTCCTGGTGCCGGCAGCGGGTGCGGGTCTTTATTTCTGGCGCTTCTATGCGCCGATCCCGGAGGCGGACTATCCCAAGCCCCGCGATCCGGCCGAGGCACGCCGGCAGGACCTCGATCATTTGGCACGACTGCCGGAGTTTGACCGCAGTTTCTCAGAGGACGAAGCCGCCCAATTTGCCGCCCATATTACCGAGTTGCGGGATCAAGCAGCGGCCCTGTCCGAGGCCGGGTTCGTTATGGGCGTCGCGAAAGCGGCGGCCATCACCGAGAACGGCCACACCAATCTGGGTCTGCGGGCCCTTGGCACGACACTCAACAGCCTGCCGGTGCGCTTCTTCTGGTTCGGCGATGGCCTTCATATCGTCCGGGCCCGCGCCGGCGTCGCCGATCTCATTGGCGCGCGCGTCGTGGCCTATGACGGCGAAGCGCCCGAGGCGCTGCTTTTGGGGCTCGATCCCTATATAGGCGGCAACGACCCCTGGCTGCGATTCCTCAGCCCGCTGTTCTTCGCCTCGCCCATGGCCATGCACGAGGCCGGGCTCGCCGCCGCGCCGGACCGGGTCGTGCTGACGCTTGAAGATGCCGATGGGGTCACGCGCGATGTCGAACTGAAGCCCGAGGACGACCCCACGCCCTTCATGTCGGTGAGCATGCATCCACGCGCCATGCCCTCGGCCTCTGAAACGCAGAGCGGGCATGACTGGCGGTTCCTCGATCCCGAGACGATCGCCAAGGCTCATTACGGTCGCCGTCCCACCGAAACGCTGTGGTCAGAGTCCTTGCCCGGCGGCGGGGTCTATATCCGCATGCGGCGGATTATGGGGTCGGACGACAACGGCACACCCATCAGCACGTGGCTCAAGGAGGTGAGCGCTCCACTTGGAGAGGCCCCGGCCGATTATCTCGTGCTCGATTTGCGCTCCAATGGCGGCGGCGACTTGACACTCACCATGACGTTCGCGCGGAACATCGCCGAGCTCGTGACGCCAGACGGGCACGTCTACATTCTAACCGACAACGGAACATTCTCCGCGGCGCTCGTGACGGCAGCTTACGCGCGCCATGGCGCCGGGGAGCGCAGCGTGATCGTTGGCGCCCATGTCGGCGATGACGAACAGTTCTGGGCCGAGGGCGGCGGGGTCCTACACCTTCCCAATTCCGGATTGAACGTCGGACTTGCGACCGGCTATCACGACTGGGAGAACGGCTGCACCGACTGGACACGCTGCTATTGGCTGGCCAGCGCGCTCGGGGTTGCCGCCGGACCCCTCGATCCGGACATCGCCGCGCCCTTGACCTATGCCGACTATGCCCAAGGCATCGATACGGCCATGCAAGTGGTCTTCGAGGCTGAGGGCATTGAAGCGGGCACGGACGCGGACTGAGCCTGAGCGCGGCCGGATCCGCGTACGCGGGCAGCTACCTCGTGATGCAACCCAAACCCTGGCCGTCCATGGGCTATCGCGCGCTGCGGATTTTCTGAGCGGGCAATCTTGGAAATTACATACTTTAGGCGTAAATAGTCAGCATCAACCCGCTGACAGGACCTTTTCATGATTGCGGACAAGCGCATTCTGCTCATCATCGGCGGCGGCATCGCAGCCTTCAAAACCGTCGACCTCGTGCGCCGGCTCCAGCAGCGCGGCGCCTCGGTGCGCGCGGTCCTGACCCCGGCGGCAGCGCATTTCGTGACGCCGTTGACCCTGGGGGCGATCACCCAGGACAAGGTCTATGCCGACCTGTTCGACCTCACCGACGAGGCCGAGATGGGCCATATCGAACTGTCGCGCGATGCCGACCTTTTGGTCGTTGCGCCCGCGACCGCCGATCTGATGGCCCGCATGGCCCACGGCCACGCCAACGATCTGGCCGCCACCGTGCTGATGGCGACCGACAAGCCGGTCCTGATCGCCCCGGCCATGAATGTGCGCATGTGGGAGCACCCCGCCAATCAGCGCAATCTCCGTACTCTGACGGCTGACGGTATCCTCACGGTGGGTCCCAATGCGGGCGACATGGCCTGCGGGGAATTCGGACCGGGCCGGATGGCCGAGCCCGAGGAAATCGTTACCGCGATCGAAGCCCATTTCGCGGGCGGCGCGAAGCCTCTTGCGGGCCGCCGGGCGCTTGTCACCGCCGGCCCCACCCATGAACCGATCGACCCGGTGCGCTATATCGCCAACCGCTCAAGCGGCAAGCAGGGTTATGCCATCGCCGGCGCCCTTGCCGGCTTGGGCGCCGATGTCACGCTGATTTCGGGTCCGACCGCGCTGGCCAACCCGCCGGGCCTGAAGACCGTCCGTGTCGAGACCGCCCGGGAGATGCTCGCCGCGGCCCTGGATGCCTTGCCGGCCGATATCGCCGTCTTCTGTGCTGCCGTGGCCGACTGGCGCACCGATGGTGAGGCGCACCAGAAAATGAAGAAGGTCGAAGGCGGCGGACTGCCGGCCCTCACCCTGACCGAGAACCCCGATATTCTCAAGACCATCGCTCAGCATACGGAGTTACGCCCGCGCCTCGTGATCGGCTTTGCCGCGGAGACCGAAAAGGTTTTGGAACACGGCCAGACCAAGCGCGCCCGCAAGGGCTGTGACTGGCTGGTCGCCAACGATGTTTCGCCCCAGACCGGCGTGATGGGCGGGGATCACAACACGGTCCATCTGATCCGCGCCGCGGGCGTCGAAAGCTGGCCGCAAATGGACAAGCCGGCCGTGGCCCGGCGGCTTGCGCAGACCATTGCCGATGCGTTTACAGGACCAACCGAGGGGACCTCGACATGACGCCCATTGCCGTTGCCGTGCGCCGTCTGCCCCATGCCCAGGGACTCGCCCTGCCCGCCTATAAGACCGACGGCGCGGCGGGCGCCGATGTTCTGGCCGCGGTACCGGACGAGGCGGCGGTAACCCTGGCACCGGGCGAGCGGGCGGCGATCCCGACAGGACTCGAAATGGCGATCCCGGACGGTTTCGAGATTCAGGTGCGGCCGCGGTCGGGTCTGGCACTCACGCACGGCATCACGCTTGTGAACGCTCCGGGGACGATCGATTCCGATTATCGCGGCGAGGTCAAAGTGGTGCTGTGCAATCTGGGCCAGGAGCCCTTCACCATCCGCCGCGGCGAGCGCATCGCACAATTCGTTCTGGCGCCGGTCACGCGCCTGACCTGGCAGGAAACCCGCGCCCTGCCGGACAGCGCGCGGGGCAGCGGCGGTTTCGGGTCCACCGGCACGCGCTGACAAACCGTCGGCAGGGAAACGATTAGAGTAAAAAGGGCGCGGGAAGGAAAACCGTCACAATGCTGCGTTTGTCGAAAAAGATGGTGCTGGCCTTGGAAGCGGTGGTGGACATCGCTTACAATGCTCGTCCCGATCCGGTGCAATCCAAGGAGATCACGCGCCGCCAGGGCATTCCCCAGCGCTATCTGGAGCAGGTCATGCAGCATCTGGTGCATGCGGGCATCCTGCGCGGGGTGCGCGGACCGCGCGGCGGCTACCGGCTGGCCCGCGAGCGCCGGCGCATCACGGCCGGCGAGGTCGTGCGCACGGTCGCGGCCCTGGAAGCCGCCGAAGAACAGGCGCTGGAAAGCCGCTCGGCCCTCAATGAACAGGTGATCGGCCCGGTACTGGAAGACATTCACGTGGCAGTCATGGACCGGCTCGATGCCATCACAATCGAGGATCTGTGCCGCCGGGCCGAACAGGCCGGCGTGGAAACCCGCAACCAGCAAAAGCTTGATTTCACGATTTAGGATCCCGACCTGCAAGGGATCGAATAACAGCGGCACCGTGGCCGCCCTACCGCCAGTGGAGGCATGAATGAGCGTTCATCAAGCAGCGTCCCCCCAGCCGGATACGGCCGTCCGTGGCCGGATTTTCGATTGTATCACCGAGACCATCGGCGCAACGCCCTTGGTGCGCATGAAGCGGCTTCCGAAGGACGCCGGCGTTCAGGCCGACCTGCTGTTCAAGCTGGAGTTCTTCAATCCCATTGCCAGCGTGAAGGACCGGATCGGCGTTGCGATGATCGAGGCGCTGGAAGCCGACGGGCGCATCACGCCGGATACCACGCTGATCGAGCCGACCTCGGGCAATACCGGAATCGCGCTGGCCTTCGTCGCGGCGGCGAAGGGCTATCGTCTGATCCTCGTGATGCCGGAGAGCATGTCCATGGAGCGGCGCAAGATGCTGGCGCTTATGGGCGCCGAACTCGTGCTGACCCCGGCCGAAAAGGGCATGAAGGGCGCCGTCGCCCGCGCTCAGGAGCTTCTCAATGAGGTGCCCGGATCGGTGATGCCTCAGCAATTCGAGAACCCGGCCAACCCGGCGATCCACCGGTCCACGACGGCCGAGGAAATTTGGGCGGACACGGACGGCCGGGTCGATGCGCTGATTTCGGGTGTCGGTACCGGCGGGACGCTGACCGGTGTCGGTCAGGTGCTCAAGTCCCGCAACCCGGACTTTAAGGTCATCGCCGTGGAGCCCGAAGACAGCCCGATCCTGTCGGGCGGCGATCCGGGACCGCACAAAATCCAGGGGATCGGCGCGGGTTTCGTGCCGGGCATTCTGGAGCGCGGGCTCATCGACGAGGTCGTGACCATCGGCAATGAGACCGCGTTTGAGACCGCGCGCAAGGCGGCCCGGCTCGAGGGCCTGCCGGGCGGGATTTCCTCGGGCGCGGCCATCGCGGCCGGGCTAGAGGTCGGCGCGCGGCCTGAAATGGCCGGCAAGCGGGTCGTCGTGATCATTCCGTCCTTCGCCGAGCGCTATCTCTCCACGGCCCTGTTCGAAGGGCTGTGATCGCCGATGACCGGCCCGCCTTGCCGCATGCGGCGGGCCGGATCATACTGCGCCCATGACTCTCACCGACCGTCAGATCGACCGTTATGCCCGGCATCTCGTCCTGCGCGAGGTGGGCGGGCCGGGCCAGCAGAAACTCCTTGACGCCCGTGTGCTGATCATCGGGGCCGGAGGGCTCGGCTCGCCGCTGGCGCTCTACCTCGCGGCGGCCGGCGTAGGCACCCTCGGCATTGTCGATGACGATACTGTCTCGCTGTCCAATCTCCAGCGCCAGATCCTTCATCCCGAACGCGCCGTGGGCACTCCGAAGACAGACAGTGCGGCGGCCTCCCTCAAGGCCATCAATCCAGATGTGCAGGTGGAGGGGCATCCGGTCCGTCTGTCAGCGGAGAATGCCGCGGCTCTGATCGGCGCCTATGATCTGGTTGCGGACGGATCGGATAATTTCGCCACCCGCTATCTCGTGAACGATGCCTGCTTCCTGGCCGGCAAAACGCTGGTGTCGGCGGCGGTGAGCCGGTTCGACGGTCAGTTATCGACCTATAAGGCCCATATCCGCCCCGGCGGTGCGCAGACCTATCCCTGTTATCGCTGCCTGGTGCCGGACGCACCGGAGGGCGCCGGCGAAGACACCTGTTCGGAGGTCGGGATCCTGGGGGCGGTGGCCGGCGTGATGGGATCGCTCCAGGCCGTCGAGGTGATCAAGGAGATCCTGGGCATTGGCGAGACGATGGCCGGGCGCCTGCTCATTCAGGATGTCCTGCACGGGACCCAGCGCACGGTGCGCGTGCAACCTGACGTGCAATGCCGCCTGTGTGGCGAAGAAGCAACAATACGATCCCTTTTTGTTCCATAGGCCAGAAAACAGATGCAATCCTGACCCGCATTCTGTTTTCTAGGCGGCCCCATTGGGGGAATAACCGTCTGGACCATCGACAAGCTGATCTGCGGGACCGGTGCATCGCGCATCGGGTCGGCACCGCTGTCGCCTGCGATGGGAGGTTTCGGCTCAACCTTTTTCAGTTCTGAGGCCAGACATGTTCCGCTTCCCGAAGGAAGAGGACACGCAGCCCGCATGGGTGCGCGTCTATGAACGTTTCATTCCAGCCGAGCCCAGAATCGAAGGCGCGTCCGCCGACGATCCCGAAGTCCTCGATGACGTGAAGGATTTGGACCGCCTGCCCACCTCACCCTTTGCGTTTGCCCGCTTCGTCGTGGCGACGCACTTTCCCGTGCGCATCGTTGCGCTGTATCTGACCATCATCACGGCGGTCGTGCTCGACAGCCTGACGCCTTATGTCCTGAACCGCCTGATCGATGCACTCACGGTCGAGACCATCGATCCCGATACCGTGATGATGTGGCTGTTCGCGCTGGCCGGCACCTGGATCGGTGTCGAGATCGGCCTGCGCCTCTTTGACATCCAGGACGTCTATGTCGGCCCGCGCCTGCGCGCACTGACCCAGAAATATCTGTTCCGCTACACGCTGGGTCATTCGCCGCAGTATTTTCAGGACAACTTTGCCGGACGGCTGACTCAGAAAATCCGGTCGGCGGGCGATTCTCTCACCTCGCTCAAGACGCTTATGGTCCGTGATCTAACCATGGTGCTGACGGTACTGGTGATGGGGTTCATCCTGCTCGGCATGGAAAGCTATCTGTTCATGGTGATTCTGGGCGTGTGGGCGGTGATCTATATGGGGGTGAGCACCTATCTCGCCCGCCACTGCGCCATCCTGTCCTATCAGATGTCGGACCGCTGGTCGTCGGTGACCGGCAAGCTGGTGGACTCCATCTCGAACGCCGACGCTGTGCGCTCCTTTGCCAAGGGCGAGCATGAACGCCGCTATGTGAGCCGGTATCTGTTCCGGGGCATGACGGCGACCATGCGCATGCGCTGGTTCGTCACGGTCATGCGCGCGTTTCAGGGCATGGCCATGTGGGCGCTCAAGCTGGTCATGATCGGCGTTGCGTTGTGGCTGACCGTCCGGGGACAGATGACCATCGGCGGGTTCTCCATGGTGTTTTTGCTGGTCACGATGATCGCCAGCAATCTTCGGGCCCTGTCCTTCCAGGTTCTCGATTTTTTCGAGCATCTGGGCAATCTGTCGGAGTCGCTGGAACTCGTCGGCACGCCCCACGACATCACCGACAAGCCCGGGGCGCCCGCCCTTCACATCGAGAAGGCGGCGATCCGGTTCGAGGATGTCCATTTCGCCCATGCCGACGGCACGCCGGTGTTCGAGAGCCTGTCGCTCGACATTGCGCCGGGCGAGAAGGTCGGCCTTGTCGGGCGGTCGGGCGCGGGCAAGTCCACCCTGGTCAAACTTCTGCGCCGCCATTACGAACCCCAGAAAGGGCGCATTCTGATCGACGGGCAGGAGGTGCGCGACGTAACCTGGGATTCGGTCAATGAGGCGATTGCGGAAGTGCCCCAGGTCCCGGCCATCTTCCACCGGACGGTACGGGACAATATCCGCTATGCCTATCCGATGGCGGATAATGACGAGGTGCTGACGGCCGCGCGCCATGCCCATGCCGACGGCTTCATTGCCCGCCGGCATCTGGGCTTTGAGACCATTGTGGGCGAACAGGGGATCAAGCTGTCCGGGGGCGAGCGCCAGCGCGTGGCCATCGCCCGGGCCTTCGTCAAGAACGCACCGATCCTGGTTTTGGACGAGGCCACATCGGCCCTCGATTCGGAGGCGGAGCACCTGATCCAGCAGGCGCTTTTCGATCTGATGAAGGGCCGGACCGTGATCGCCATCGCGCACCGTCTGTCCACCCTGACCGGGATGGACCGGATCATCGTGCTCGATCACGGGCGGATCATCGAGGAAGGCACCCATGAGGCCCTGACCAAAGCCGGCGGAACCTATGCGGATCTGTGGCGCCGGCAGGCCGGCGGCTTCGTGCTTGATGTTGCGTAAGACACCGGATCGGGAGCGGCCGGACGGCGGCTCCCAATCTTCCGCAGACGGATGGCCTTACCGGCACCCGGCGCCGAAACGGTGCAGATCGGTGCCGTGGCGTTTGAGCCAGGCGGTCGGTGTGCCGGGATCGCCGATGAGATCGCGCACGAGCGCCCAGAAGGCCGGGCTGTGATCGTGGTGCACTAGATGGGCGACCTCATGGGCGGCCACATAATCCAAAACGAAGGGCGGCGCGAGGATCAGACGCCAGGAGAACGACAACGCGCCGCTGGCCGAACACGAGCCCCACCGGCTGCGCGTGTCGCGCAGGGTCACACGGGTGGGCCGCACATCGAGGCGTCCGGCATGGTCGGCGACCGACCGCGTGAGGTCGTCCCGAGCCATGCGGCGCAACCAGTCCCGCACCCGGCGCGGCACATGCTCGGCCTGCCCCGAGACGCGGATTGCCGCGGCCGCATCATCCAGCCAGACGCCCCGGCGGGCGGCGGGATCGGCAATGATCGCATGATCCTCACCCCGAAACGGCACGGTGTCGCCCGGCAGCAAGGCCACGGCGGGCGTCAGATCGCGGCGGCGGCCCGCGATCCAGTGCGCCTGACGCCGGGCAAAGGCCAGGGCGTCTTTGAGCGACTCGCGATGGGGGATGACCAGCACCACATCGCCCGTTACCGGATCGACCTTGAGGATCAGGCGGCGCGCACGCGCATTGATCCGCACCAGGACCGGTACGCGCTCCCCGCCGATGTCCAGATGGCTCGGCGCTGATTTCAGCAAGGCGGCAGGCGGCATCGGCATGATCCTCCTGCCCGGTAGCTTAGTCTGATTTGGCGATGCGCGCTCTATTCCGCCGCGGCTTTGCGCGGCGTGCGCGCCGGTTTCGTGACCGGCATGGCATGGGCGCGGATAAAATCGCGTACTCGCGGCTGGATTTCCTTGCGCCAGCGGGAGCCATTGAACACCCCATAATGGCCAACGTCGGGCTGAACATAGTCCTGGCGCTTGGCTATCGGGATGCCTGAGCACAAATCATGGGCCGCCTGGGTCTGGCCGATCCCGGAAATATCGTCCTTCTCGCCCTCGACCGTCATCAAGGCGGTGGTTTTGATCGCCTGGGGACGGATAGGCCGCCCGCGATGGGTCATTTTCCCGCGCGCCAGCAGATGGCGCTGAAACACCTGATCGATCGTATCGAGATAAAACTCCGCCGTCAGATCCATGACCGACAGATATTCGTCATAGAATTCCCGGTGCTTCTGCACCGAGTCGCCGTCGTTCTTGACGAGGTTTTCGAAATAGCTCTGATGCGCGTCGATATGACGGTCCCGGTTCATCGACATGAAGCTGCCAAGTTGCACGAAACCCGGATAGACCTTGCGTCCGAAGCCGGCATTCGGCCAGGGCACGGTGTAGACCATATTGGTCTTGAACCAGTCGAAGGCGCGTTCCTGTGCCAACAGATTGGGCTCGGTCGGGCTGCACCGCGTGTCGATGGGCGAGCCCATGACCACCATGGCCGCCGGCGTCGCCGGGTGGTCGTCTTCGGCCATCAACGCGGTTGCGGCCAGGACGGCCGGACCCGGTTGGCAGACACCCATCACAGTGAGATTGGGGCCGAGCGCGGCGATCATATCCATCAGATAGTCAATGTAATCATTGAGATCGAAGCGCCCATGGGTCACCGGCACATGGCGCGCGTCCCGCCAATCGGTGATGTAAACATCATGCTCCGGCAGCATGGCCTCGACCGTACCGCGCAGAAGGGTGGCGTAATGCCCCGACAGCGGCGCGACGATCAACACCGCCGGATCGGCGTCGTGATTGCCGCCGCGCGCGGCGCTAAGCGCGTTTGCATCGCGCTCGAAATGCTTCAGCTGGCAGAAGGTCTTGCGCCAGACGATCCGTTCGCGTACCGGCACGGCCATCCCGTTCACGGTGGTTTCATCGAGCCCGAAACGCGGCTTGCCATACCGGCGGGTGGTGGCTTCGAAGACATCGTTCGCCGCGGCAATCGTCCGGCCCACGACGGTATAGGCCAAGGGATTGAGCGGCGAGCGGAACACCGCCTGATTGATATCGGCAAGCACGCGCAGCGGTGCGACCGCCGCGTGATTGAACTCATAGACCTTGTACAGCATGGACCACCCTTCCGCTCCCGGACCGTTTCGGTCTTTCAGGATCTTTGACATGCGCGCCGCGCGCCGCCGGGGTATCGCCCCCAGGCACCTCCCCTTGCCGCGCAGTATACCGCACTGCAACAGCGATGAGGAGCGCCGGGTTCCCGGTGCAGGATGCACGCCGCCCCGCGCCGGTGGCGGCTGGGTCAGGCCGGGACTCACCGAGAGGGGTGAATGATCCCCTGGGTCGCCAGCCGGGCGTTACAGCTTGGCGCGGATGGTGTCGGCGATGGTCTGGGGCGTCGAAGCATGGGTGAAATGCGCCGCGTAGTTTCCGTCGGGATCCATGAGATACACGATATCCGTGTGATCCACGAGGTATTCGCTCGAACCTTCAGGGTGGGTCTTGTAATAGGTGACGTAATAGGAATCCGCGACCGCCGCGATCGCCTCCGGTGTGCCGGTCAATCCCACCAGGCGCGGCGAGAAATGACCCACATAGGCGTTCATCGCCTCGACCGTGTCGCGCTCGGGATCGACCGTGATGAACAGCGGCTGGACCTGGTCGGCTTCGGCCTCTGTCAGCTGGTCCATCGCCTGACTCAGCGCCAGGAGCCGGGTCGGGCAGACATCGGGGCAATAGGTGAAGCCGAAATAGATCAGCAGATGCTTGCCCGCGAAATCCGCATCCGTGACCGCACGGCCCGTGTGGTCGGTCAGCGCAAACGGCCCGCCGATCTCCACCTGACCGGCCTCGGTCGCGCTTTGCCCGCCGGGCGGCAACAGCCAAAGCGTGCCGAACGCCGCGCCGGCCACCAGGGCGACGGCCCCGCCCAGCGCGAGGAGGGCGGTCGCCATGGATTTGGGCTGTTCTGGCTGTTTCGGCATCGGCGCGACCATCCGCTTTGAGATCTCGACGTGGCACAGCATGTGCGTGATGCTATGGTTATGGGGCGGCGGTGCTTGGCCTGCAAGGGATTGCGGGTGCGTCTTGCCGCCATAGCAGCGCTTATCTCGGCGCTCGCATCAGCGTTTTGAGTGGAGACCTGCCGCCATGCCGTTGATCCCGTTCCGCACAGCCGCGCGCCTGAGCCGCCAGAGCTTTTTGGGATGTCTCGGGGCATTCGCTCTCACGGCCCTGATGGGCACGCCCGCCGCCCAAGCCAGCGTGTTCGACAGCCTGAGCCCGGATAACGAGATGGTTCTGGCCATCGAAAAGCGCAATCGCGAAGATTTCATGCTCGCGCTGGTCAACGACATCCGGCCGACGACACGCGACGCGCTCGGCGTTCCGGCCATCATCATTGCCGTTGAAAGCAAAGACGCCTTCTTCGTCGAGCAGCTTCTGGCTCATGGCGCCCGGCCCGACGATCAACCGCGCGACGACGAACGCACCGCCCTGAGCCGGGCCGCGGAACTGGGCGAGACCGCCATGGTCCGCGCGCTTCTGGAGCATGGCGCGGACCCGGATCGTCCCGGCGTGCGCAACGAGGCCCCGCTGATCAAGGCCGCCCATGCCGGGCATGTGGATGTGGTGCGCATTCTGCTCGAAAACGGCGCGGACTATTCCATCACCGAGATGACCGGACGCACGCCGCTCGAGGTTGCCGAACGCAGCGGCCATACGCAGATCGCCGCCATTTTGCGTGAGGCCGGCGCGCAATACTGATTCTTCGCTTGTTTCTGGCGCCATCGGCCGGCGCTCTCGGCTGGATGGGCCGCGCGTCTGGACAGCCCGCCCGGACACTCCAAATTTATGTTGGACCTTTAGGGAGAGCGGCGCGGGCTGCCCTCCGGCCCGTCCTCTATCCTGAAACGGCCCCGGCATGAGCGGATCGACAGTCAAACCGTCCCTGTGGCGCGAAGCCCCATCCTATGTCTGGAACGAGCTGCTGACGGCGTTGGCCAGCCCGCCCTCTGGGTCGCCGGTGACCAGCGGGCGCATCCGCTTGCGCACCCTGATCATTTTGCGCTGGCTCGCGGTCCTGGGTCAGACGGTTACCGTGCTCATCGTCGGCTTCGTTCTGGGTTTTGAACTCCCCATTACCGCCTGTCTTCTGGTCGCCGCCGCCAGCGCGGCCTTCAACCTTTATCTCAACATCCGCCACCCGTTCACCAAGCGGCTTTCGGTCGGCGAGGCGACCTTTCATTCCGGGTTCGACATTGTACAACTGGGCATGTTGCTCGCCTTGACCGGCGGGCTGCAAAACCCGTTCACCCTGCTGCTTCTGGCGCCAGTCACCATTTCGGCCTCGACCCTGCCCTTACGCTCGACCTGCCTTCTGGGGGGGCTGGCCTTCGCGATCGTCACGGCGCTGGCGTTCTGGCATTGGCCGCTGCCATGGCGCGGTGAGACGCCGCTGCAACTCAACCCGATCTATATCAGCGGGATCTGGCTCTCGATGACGCTCGGCATCGTGTTCAACTCGACTTATGCGTGGTGGGTCTCCCGCGAGGCCGAACGGATGCAGACCGCGCTCACCGCCACTCAGCAGGTCTTGGCGCGCGAACAGCGCTTTGCGGCCCTGGGTGGTCTCGCCGCCGCCGCCGCCCATGAATTGGGCACACCGCTCGCGACCATCGCGCTGGTGGCCAAGGAGATGAGCCGCGAGATCCGCCAGGACAGCCCGCTTTATGAGGATGTGCGCCTGCTACGCGATCAGTCGGAGCGGTGCCGTGAAATTTTGTCCCGCCTGTCTCACGAACCCGGCCAGGGCGATGCGCTTTACGCCCAGATGAGCCTGTCGGCCTTACTGGATCTGGTGGCCGCGCCCCATCGGGATCTGGGCATCGCGATCGATATCGAAACACGGGCCAGCGAGCCTGACGCTGGGGACGAGCCGTATCTGGAACGCCGGCCCGAGATCGTCTACGGCATCGGCAATGTGGTGGAGAACGCCGTGGATTTCGCGACGGCGCGGGTGCGGCTCTCAGCGTTTTGGTCGCCGACGGATCTGCACCTCACCATTTCCGATGACGGTCCCGGTTTCGCGCCGGAGGTCATCGAACGGCTCGGAGAGCCCTATGTGACCACACGTCGCCCCCTGCCCGATCTCCTCGGCGATCCCACTGCCGATGCCCATGACATCGAAGGCCAGCACGGCATGGGGCTGGGATTCTTCATCGCCAAGACCCTCTTGGAACAGACCGGCGCGCAAATCTCGATTGCCAATGCGCCGGGCGGCACAACCCCCGGCGCGCGCGGCGGGGCGGTCGTGTGCATTCAATGGCCGATCGAGCGGATCCGGACGAGCCATTAAACCGTCCCGCCCTATATCTGATGGCAGAGACAGTCGTTAGTAGGAAGGATACCACCGTCATGGAACTGCATGCCCATCAGCCCGAGTCTGGCGGCGCGCCGGCCCCCGGCGCGGTGACCAGTGACCGGACGCTCCTGATCGTCGATGACGATGCCCCGTTCCGCACCCGGCTGGCCCGGGCCATGGAACGCCGCAATTTCGAGGTCTTGGCCGCCGAAAGCATGGCCGAAGGCATCGAAATGGCCACCCGCACGCCGCCCGATTTCGCCGTGGTCGATCTGCGTCTCGGCGATGGTAGCGGCCTCGACGTCGTATCGGCGATCCACACATCGAGCCCCAAGGCCCGTGTCGTGATGCTGACCGGTTACGGCAACATCCCCACGGCCGTGGCCGCCGTGAAGCTGGGTGCCATCGACTATCTGTCGAAACCGGCCGATGCCGACGATGTGGAGCGCGCGCTCCTGGCCGAGCATGGCCAGCCGCCCGAGCCCCCGGAAAATCCGATGTCGGCCGACCGGGTGCGCTGGGAGCATATTCAGCGTGTCTATGAGCTGTGCGGCAACAATGTCTCGGAGACCGCCCGCCGGCTGAACATGCACCGGCGGACCTTGCAGCGGATTCTGGCCAAGCGCGCCCCGCGCTGACCAGCCGGGTTACGGCACTAGGATCAGCATATCGGGATCGGTGAGGCGGGCCATGCGGTCCGCCGCCATCCGCCCATAGCGCAGGGTCATCGCCTTGCGGCGGCTGGCATGGAGCTTGGTGACCGGCGCGTCCCGCACGACCGCGCCGCCGAACCGGTCGGCAACGATCAACCCGGTCTCATCCGGCAGGATCTCCGCCGGGAACCGCTCGGTGACGGCAAAGAAAAACCGGTCGCAAAAGCCCAGATAATCCGTCCACTTTGCATCGGTCCGGAAATCCTCGACCGAGGATTTCACCTCCGCCATGACGATCTCGCCGTTCGGCCCGAGCCCGACAACATCGGCCCGCCGCCCATTAACGAGCGCCATCTCGCACAGGGGCGCAAATCCCATCGACACAAACAACCGGCAGACGCCGCGCGTTACCGCTTCGGTCTCGGCCGGACGAAAGCCCGCGCCCAAGGGCGGGACGGCGTCCTGTTCTGGGGTATCGGCGGGACCCATCATGGGCATCAGTTTACACCGCCGGGTAAGAACAAAACAAGATCACAGATCCCGCTTGGACCGAAGCGGGACGCCGGCCCATGGCACGCGCCTTGAAGTTATGGGGCTGAGAGCCCTTTTGGAAATAGGGCATCACCGGCCCACACCCCCTCCCGACCACCCGATCAGGGTACCCTTGTGGGTGGTCGGGAGGGGGAGTGGGCCGGCCAGGCACTTGGAAATGCGCCTTACAGCGCATTTCCAAAAAGCCTCTGAGCTTCCCGTGGGGTGGGCGGTGCCGTGTTGCGTTCAGCACCGCTTTAGGGGGAACGGGCCGGCCAGCGCAACAAGCGCGGCCGGCCCGTATCTTTTGGCCCCCCGACGGTTTGTCCCCCGGCAAATCCACCCTGGTCGCTTGCCCCCACCCGTGCGCCCGCTATACACCTTGAGCTTTCCGGCGAACGGGCCACGGGAGACAGGTGATGCTGAGCAAAATTGTGCGGTTTCTGGAGCGCCAGGTCTCGGATGCGGCCGAGGCCGATGCGGATGAACAGTTCGACCGGCGCCAGGTCGCCGCGGCGGCGCTGATGGTGGAGGCCTCCCGGCTCGACACCGATTACGACGCCAATGAGCGCGCCACCATCAAGACGCTGATCGCCAACCGCTTCAATCTGAGCCCGGCCCAGACCGACGCCCTCATTCAAGTCGCCGAAAAGCGCTCCGACGAGGTTTATTCGGACTGGATGTTCACCCAGGCCATCGCCTCGGGTTTCAGCGAAGACGAGCGCGCGGACATCCTGGCGATGCTGTGGGAAGTGGCCTTCGCGGACGGCAGCCTGCACCGGTTCGAGGAGCACATGATCCGCCGGGTCTGCGCCGAATTGGGGCTCGACGAAGCGGCCTGCGACGCCGCCCGCGCCAAGGCGCTCAAGACGCTTGGAATGACGGACCCGAAGCGGGTGTGAGCCTGATTTCGGTGAAGTCCTTCGCCACCGGCCAGGGCGCGCCGTTCGTCCCTTGCGTGCCGTCCCGGTCGAGCAGGACTGTCTGAAGCCCGGCCTCTCTGGCCGCGTTCAACTCGGCGTCCACATCCGACAGAAACAGAATCGCGTCCGGCGCCGTGTCGATCGCCTTGGCGATCATGCGGTAGGAGCGTGGTTCTTTCTTCGGCCCGGTCTTGGTGTCGAAATACCCCGTCAGCAGCGGCGTGAGATCGCCGCGCCGGGAATAGCCGAAGATCAGCTTCTGCGCCGCAACGGACCCGGACGAATAGACATGGATCGGCAAGCCCGCCTTGGACCACGCCTCAAGCTGGTCGGCGGCATCGTCATAGACATGTCCCTGGAAGGCCCCGCTTTCATAGCCGGCCTTCCAGACATGACCCTGAAGGGTTTTGAGCGGCGTCGCCTTGCGATCCTCGTCGATCCAACGCTGAAGCAGGGCAACGATATCGTCCGTATCCAGATCCTCATCGCCTTCCATCACCCGGACCTCGTCGAGGAGCGGGGCGAGGCTCGTCGCATGGGCGCGGACATAGGCCGGAATATGCTCACGGGCATAGGGGAACAGCACGTCCTTCACAAAGGAGATGCTGCCCGTGGTGCCTTCGATGTCGGTCAGGATCGCACGGACGCCCCGGATCTCGATCATGCGGCGGTTCCGAATTTCGGAAACTTCTGAGCGATCGTGTCGCCGGTAAACTGAGCGACCCAGCCTTCTTTCGACGTGAACAGCCGAATGCAGGTCAAATGCGGGGCCGGGCCCATGTCGAACCAGTGCTGCGTCCCGGTCGGCACGCTGATCAAATCGCCGCGCTCGCACAGGGTCATGTGCACCTTGCCGCCGACGCGCAGATAAAACACGCCCGCCCCTTCGACGAAGAAGCGCACTTCGTCCTCCGAATGGGTGTGCTCATCGAGAAACTTGGCGCGCAATTCGTCTTTCTGCGGATTGTCCGGCTTGATCCGGATCACATCCACCGCCTGATAGCCGTTCTCGGTTTTCAGCCGGTCGATATCGGCAGCATAAGCCTCCATCACCGCGGCGTCATCGGCCTCGGCGGGCAGATCCTGGCCGGCATCCCAGCGCTCGAAGCGCACGCCGATGGCGTTCAGGGCCTCGGCGATCTCGGCGCCGTCCGTCGTATCCAAAACGGGGTTTTGCGGGTCGGTGTCTGGATAAATCGTCAGTCGGCTCATAACGGGGTCCTCAATCCTTTGGCGTCGATGCTCTTGGCCGGTGCGCCGGGCGGGTCCAAGGCGGCGCGCGGTTGGCGCCGGATCTCGACCTCGCAGGCCAGAAGATGCTCCAGGCCTTCGACGATCACTTCCGCCCGGGCCATGCTCGGCGCCCAGACATAATAACCGTGGTCGCGGATCAAATAGCCGCGCGGTGTGTCCGGACCCGCCAAGCGGGGCTCCAAAACGGCTGCCAGCGCGCCCATGTCCTGATCGTTGTCCACCACCGGCAGATGGATCGCCGTCTCGTGGGTGTCAATGCCCGGAAAGACTTTCAGCATTTCATACCCCGCCAGCACGATCTCGCCGATGCGCCGGTCGCGGGTCAGCACCACACCGGGAATCGAATGCACATGCAGGATCGCGCCGGCGTCCGGCACCAGCCGGTAGATCTGGGCATGGAGCAGGGTTTCGGCGGAGGGTTTCTTTTCCTCCAAAGGCGCGCCAGCGGCATCCACCGTCATGACATCGTCATCGGTGAGACGGCCCTTATGGCGCCCCGACACGGTCACCGCGAACCGGTCGCCAGAGAGGCGCACGGAGTAATTGCCGCTGGTCGCGGGCGCAAGACCGTGGCCGTCGAGAAACCGTCCGGCCTCGACAATCTGGCGCGCCGCCGTCTTCCTGTCGGGCCAGGCCCCGCTCACGCCGATGCTCCGGCACCGGATTGCAGAGTCCCGGTCGTGAGTTTGGCAAACCCGTCCGTCATCAGATCGGCCGCGAGGGTCAGGGTCTCGGGGCGCTTGCAATAGCAAAACCGCACCTTGGTCCGCCCGTCCGCGGGGTCGCGGTAAAAGCTGGAGCCCGGCACGGTGGCAACGCCGATCTCGCGGATCATCCAATGGGCAAAGGCCGTATCGTCGTCATGGCCGCTCAGCGCCATCAGGTCACCGGCATCGGCCATGATGTAATAGGCGCCATCCGGATAAAACGGCTTGAACCCGATTCGGGTGATCGCCTCCAGAAGCTGGTCCCGGCGCGACCGGTAGAGCACGGTCAGATCGTCATAATACGCAGCAGGATACCCCAGCGCATGGGCGGCCGCTTCCTGGAGGGGCGCGGCGGCGCCGACGGTCAGAAAGTCATGCACCTTACGGATCGCACCGGTGGCCTCGGGCGGCGCGATGACCCAGCCGATGCGCCAGCCCGTCGCGCTGTAGGTCTTGGACAGCCCGGTGACGGTCACCGTGCGTTCGGCCATGCCCGGCAGATCCGCCATGCGCACATGGGGCTTGTCGTAAAGGATATGCTCGTAGATCTCGTCGGTGATCGCGATCACGTCCCATTTGCGGCACAGATCCGCGATGACCGACAACTCCTCGCGGGTGAAGACCTTGCCCGTCGGATTGTTCGGTGTGTTGATGATGATGGCGCGGGTCTTGTCAGAGAAGGCCGCCGCCAGTTCGGCTTCATCGATCGACCAGTCCGGCTCGTGCATTTTCACAAAGCGCGGCACCGCGCCCGACAGGATCGCATCGGGACCGTAATTCTCATAATACGGCTCGAATACAATGACCTCGTCGCCCGGATCCACCAGCGCCATCATGGCAGCCATCATCGCCTCGGTTGTCCCGCAGGTCACGGTGATCTGCGTGTCCGGATCGGGCCGCACGCCGTAATCGCGCTCGGTCTTGGCGGCGATGGCATGGCGCAGGTTCACCGTGCCCCATGTGATGGCGTACTGATTGATATCCGCGCGGATCGCCTCGCAGGCGGCCTCCTTCATGGACTCCGGGGCCGGAAAATCCGGAAACCCCTGCGCCAGATTGGCGCCGGGCGCGTCGCCGCGCGCCATGAACACCCGGGTCATTTCGCGAATGACGGACTCGCCGAATTGCGCGGCCTTGTGGGACGGTCGAATGGTCATGAAAACGGTCCTTGATCAGCCGGCGGATCAGCAGAGGGCGAGACCCGTCACGGCTTCGAGTTCGCGGATCGCCGCGTCGGGATCGACGACCTTGATGGTGTGCATGCCCATCTCGCGGGCCGGCTTCAGATTGATACCCAGATCGTCAAGATACACGCAGCGGGCGGGATCGACATCGAGATCGTCGCACATCATCCGGTAGATGCGCGGATCGGGCTTGCGGATGCCGACCTTGGACGATTCGATGACAGTATCGAAGATCGCCATGATCTCGGTCGAGGCGCGGGTGCGCTCGCTCTGGGACCAGAAATCGCCGCCATCGGCGGGGCGCACATTGTTGGTGATGCAGCCGGTTTTGAAATGCTGGGCGCAGCGCTGGAGCGCCGTGACCATTGCGGGCCGGACATCGCCATAGAGAAGCCCGATCACCACCGCGCCCGGGATCTCATGACCCCGCGCCTTGGATTCCTCGGCGAACAGGCGGTCGAACTCCGCCGGGGTCACATCGCTGCGTTCGAACAGCGCCCAGGCATTGCTCTCCGGATTGGTGGCATTCACCATGCGGATGAAATCTTTCGGAATGGCGTTTTCCGCCTCGTAGCGGTTGAAGGCCTCGAAGGGCGAGGTGGTGATCACCCCGCCGAAATCCCAGATCACGGCATCGATATTGGGGGAAACCATGATGCCTACTCCCGCCGGATGCCGCGCTCGGGCGTCTCGGCCGCAAGGCCCAGCCGCGCCATCAGCGTCGTGTCATGATCCTCACCCGGATTAGCGGAGGTCAGCAGACGCTCGCCGATAAAGATGGAGTTGACCCCGGCCAGGAAACACAGGGCCTGCATCTCGTCGCTCATGTCTTCGCGGCCCGCGGCCAAGCGCACGACCGAGGCGGGCATCATGACCCGCGCCGCCGCGATCGTTTTGACGAAATCGATGGGATGCACGGCTTGGGCATCGCCCAGGGGCGTTCCGGCCTGAGGGATCAGCGCATTGATCGGCACCGACCCCGGATGATCGGGGAGATTGGCCAGCGCCACCAGCATGCCCACCCGGTCGCCTTCGGCTTCGCCCATGCCGACAATGCCGCCGCAGCACACGGCCATGCCGGATGCGCGGACCTTCTCCAGCGTATCGATCCGGTCGGCAAAGGTCCGTGTCGTGATGACCTTGTCGTAATACTCTTCGGAGGTGTCGATATTATGGTTGTAATAGTCGAGCCCGGCATCGGCGAGCGCGTCCGCCTGTTCGGCGCTCAACATGCCCAGGGTCATGCAGGTCTCAAGACCGAGCCCTTTGACCTCGCGGATCATGCCGGTCAGCGCGGGCATGTCCCGATCCTTGGGATTGCGCCAGGCCGCGCCCATGCAATAGCGGGTCGCGCCGCGCGCCTTGGCGGCCTTCGCCGCTGCAACGACGCTTTCGACATCCATCAGTTTGGTGGCTTTCAGACCGGTCTCGAATTGCGCGGACTGGCTGCAATAGCCACAGTCTTCCGGACAGCCACCGGTCTTGATCGACAAAAGCTCCGCCTTCTGGACCGCATTGGGATGGAAATAGATCCGGTGCACGGTCTGGGCGGTGTAGATCAGGTCATTGAATGGAAGCGCGAACAGCGCCTCGGCCTGGGCGCGGGTCCAGTCATGGCGGACCGCGCCATAGGCGGCGGTCTGTTCGGTGGCCCCTTCTGTTTTGGCTGACGGGGCGGCGGTTTGGGCAACGGTCATCAAGTGGCCATCCGGTGTTGAACAAGTGGGTGGAGCGGGAGCTTATCACCGGCCTCGCCCGATGGTCGAGACAAGGGCGGCTTGGGGACCGGAAGCCGCTTCGGGATTACGAAACGGGACCAGACGCGTGCGCATTGTTCTCCTTATCTTTCTTCTCTCGGCGAGTGTTTGGGTTCCGCAAGCCAGCGGGGCGCCCGACCGCGATGGGCAAGCCAGCGACGCGCAAGACGCCAAGGCGCCGTCCGACGCGGTCGAGACCCGCTCTGCGCCGGCTCCCGCCCCCATCGTCACCCGCTATCAGGACTGGCAGGTGCGCTGCATCCCGGATCCGGACCGCCCGCGGGCGGCGCCAAAGGAGTGTATCGCGGTTCAGGATCTGTCGGTTGAGCACCGGCTGTTCCTGGGGCGCCCGTTCCTGTCGCTGCGGATCGGGCTTTTGGTGCCGGACCGCCCGCCGGTCCTGGAAGTGGTGCTGCCCCTCGGTGTCTCGCTCCAACCGGGGCTTGACCTTCTTGTTGGGCCCGAGGCCGCGTGGTCGGCGGATTTCGCCCGCTGCACCATGGCCGGATGCTCGGCCGTCTTTCCCTTGAGCGGCGCCCTCGACACCGCTTTGCGCGACGGGTCGGATGCCCGGATCCGGTTCCGTGACGGCGAAGCCAAGCCCTTCGTCCTGCCGTTCTCGCTGCTCGGCTACCGTGACGCCCGCCATGCCCTGGCCCTGCCCGCCCAAGCAAACTAGAGTTCGAGGCGCGAGCCGGAGGCGTTGCCTGCGCGTGGCAAGCGACTTGCTTAACCTGGCCGCGCAGCCTCACAGCCCCGCCCGGAGCCCCATAAACGTCATAAAACGGCGTCAAAAGGCTGGCACGGTTCGGCTCGGCATGGGGCGCCATTCGAGGGGCAGAATTTCATGAAGCGCAGTCTGACACTGATCATCGGCTTGTTGGTCGTCATCGCGGCGGCGGCCGTCGCATCCTATCTGGCGGGCCCGAACGGCCTTCAGGGCTCCAGCGAGGCCCGTCTCGATGCGCTGCCCAGCCTCGATTCCGTCCTCAGCGAGGACACCGACCGCGCAGGCAGCAGCACCGATGGCACCGCCGATCTGGCCGGGCCTGCCGTCCAGACGGCGAGCGTGCCGGTCGATGAACCGGCCGCAGAAGACGGCTTCGTGTTCACCCGCCTGGAGATCAAGACCGGCGAAGAAGAGCCGCAAGCCTGCTTTGTTTTTTCCGAACCGCTCGCTGAAGCGGATGTGCGCTACAGCGATTTTGTCCGGCTGGGCGACGGCGACACGACCGCCGTGGTGACCGCGACGGGCCCGCTCCTGTGCATGGGCGGCCTTGCTTTCGGGACCGATTACACCGTGACGCTGCGCGAGGGCCTGCCCGCCCTCAGCGGTGCGCGTCTCGCCTATGACGAGACCGTGCCGGTGAGCCTGAGCGACCGCCCGGCGGCGGTGTCGTTCGGCTCGGGTATCGTGCTGCCGCGCGAGAGCGCCAACGGCGTGCCCATCACCACGGTCAATGTGGACAAGCTGAAGATCCGCGTCATGCGGGTCGGTGACCGGCTGTTGTCCCAGCTCCAGTCCGGACTGCTCGATGAAAAAGTGCTCTACCGTTGGGGTGTCGAGGAAATCGAGACCGAGAAAGGCAGCGTCATCTGGACCGGCGAGATGGATGTTTCCGGGCCGCGCAACCGGACCATGCGCACTCTGTTTCCGATCAGCGAGGTGACCGACAACACAGCCGCCGGCGCCTATCTGATCATTGCCGAGGATGCCGCCGAGCCCGATACCGACACCGCGCGGTATGGCGGCAAGGCCGCGCAATGGGTTGTGGCCTCGGATCTGGGCCTGACCAGTTTTGCCGGCACCGACGGGCTCCATGTGTTCGCCCGCTCACTCGACAGCGCGGAGCCGCTGGCCCGCGTGCGCCTGGCACTGGTGGCTCGCAACAACGAAATCCTGGCGACCGCCGAGACCCGCACCGATGGCGGCGTGCGCTTCGATCCGGGCCTGATGCGCGGGACCGGCGGCATGACACCGGTCATGGTGTTCGCCTATGACGGCTATGACTTCAATTTCCACGACCTGCGCCGCGCGGCCTTCGATCTGTCCGACCGCGGCGTATCGGGCCGCACCGATCCGGGCCCGGTCGATGCGTTCGTGTATCTCGACCGGGGCATCTACCGGCCCGGCGAGACGGTCCAGATTGTCTCGCTGCTGCGGGACGACGCGGCCCAGGCCATCGAGGATGCGCCGCTGACCCTGATCGTCCGGCGTCCGGACGGCATCGAATACCGCCGCCAGACCATCGGCCAGCAACAGGCGGGCGGCGTCTATTTGCCGGTCACCCTGTCGAAATCCGCGCCGCGCGGGCGCTGGACCGTCAGTGCCTATCTCGACCCTGAGCGCGCGCCGGTCGGTTCGGCGTCCTTCGGCGTTCAGGATTTCGTGCCCGAGCGCATTGCCTTGAGCCTGTCGAGCGCCGCCGCCACCTTGCGCCCCGGCGATGCCGTCAGCGTCGATGCGACGGCCCGGTATCTCTATGACGCGCCGGGCGCCAATCTCGGCGGCGAGGCCAGCCTGCGCCTGGTGCCCGATGCCGAGCCGTTCAAGGATTTCGCCGCCTACGATTTCGGGCTCGTGGAGGAACGCTTCTCGCCGACCTTCACGGATCTGACCATCGCGCGGACCGATGCCGCCGGCGCCACGGTGGCGACCGGCACGCTCGAGGATGTCCCCGACACCTCCAAGCCGCTGCGCGCCGCCGTCACCGTTTCCGTCTTTGAACCCGGCGGACGGATGACCCGCGAACAGATTTCCATTCCGGTGCGCACCCGTGATGTCATGCTCGGCATCGATCCGGCATTTGACGGCGGCGGCGTGCGCGAAGGCGCCGAAGCCCGCTTCGGCGTCGTGGCTGTCGATGCCGATGGCAATCAGACCGCCGGACGCTCCGTGTCCTGGCAGATCATCCGCGAGGTGGTGAATTACCAATGGTATGAGATTGACGGGCGCTGGCAGTATGAGCGCATCGTCAAGGACCGTCCGGTGGATGCGGGCTCGATTGCGCTCGACGCGGATAATCCCGCCAATATCTCGGCGGCGGGCCTGGACTGGGGCACCTACCGGTTCCAGGTCGCCGATGACTCATCGGGCGCCAAAAGCTCCGTGCGCTTTTATGTCGGCTGGTATGGCGGTAATGCCGACGGTCAACCCGATCGTGTGACCGTGATCGCCGACAAGCCGCTCTATCGCGCCGGCGATACCGCGCGGATCACCGTCCGGGCGCCGACCGCCGCCAAGGCACTCGTCACCATCGCGGGCAGCGAGGTGTTCGAGACCCGTTCCCTGACCATCCCCGCCGAGGGCACGACCTTCTCGGTGGATGTGGACCGGGCCTGGGGCGCGGGCGCCTATGTCATGGTCACCGCCTATCATCCGCTCAAAGATGCCCGGCCCGGCGCACCGGTGCGCTCCATCGGCCTGGCCCATGTGACCGTCGATCAGTCGGCGCGCACCCTGAGCGTCGATCTTGAGGTGCCGGAGACCGTCGCGCCGCAACAGCAGATCGACATCCCCCTCACCGTGCGCCGGGGCGAGGACGGACGCACACCAGAGTCGGCCTTCGTGACTCTGGCTGCCGTGGACACCGGCATTCTCATGCTGACGGATTTCGAACCGCCCGCGCCGGAGGACCATTATTTCGGCAAGCGCCGTTTGGGCATCGACATGCGCGATACCTATGGCCGGCTGATCCGGGACGTCTCAGGCGCCGCCGGCCAGATCCGCTCCGGCGGCGACGGCTTCGGCGATGCCGGCGGGCTCAATGTGGTCCCCACCAAGACGGTCGCGCTGTTCTCCGGCGTCGTTGCACTCGATGGGGACGGCAAGGCCATCGTGCCGCTCGATATTCCCGATTTCGTCGGGGAACTGACCTTGATGGCCGTCGCCTTCTCGCCGCAAGCCGTCGGCCATAGCGCCAAGCCGGTCACCGTGCGCCGCGCGGTCGTCGGCGACATGTTCTTCCCGCGCTTCCTGGCGCCGGGCGACAGCGCCGAGGCCACACTCCAGATCAACAATGTGGACGGCGCCGCCGGGGCCTATACCGCGGTGGTCCGCCGGTCCGGTGCTTTGGGCACCGCCGAAACGGCGCTGGAGCCGGTAACCCTCGCACCTGGATCGGACACCCGCATGGCCGTGAGCCTGACGGGCGCCGAGCCGGGTATCGGCACGATCGCGCTCGATGTGACGGGGCCGGAGGATTTCGCCCTGACCCGCTCCTGGGACATCGAAGTGCGCGCACCGCGCCTGCCGGAGACGACCAGCCGGGCGGCCTATCTGGAACCGGGGACGGATCTTGCGCTGGACGCGGATCTCACCGGCGGCTTCATCGACGGCACCCAAACCGTGACCCTGTCGCTGGGCGGTGTCCCGGGCTTTGACGTTCCGGCGCTTCTGCGCTCGCTCGACCGGTATCCCTATGGATGCCTGGAGCAGACCACCAGCCGGGCCTTCCCGCTCCTGTTCTTCAACGAGGCCGCGACGGCGGCGGGTCTTGCGCGCGATGACGGGCTCAAGGCGCGCATTCAGGATGCGGTGGACCGGGTGCTGGATCTCCAGACCGCGAGCGGTGCCTTTGGCATGTGGAGCCATGCGGGGGGCGAGGCCAATCTGTGGCTGTCGGTGTTCGCGCTGGACTTTCTGCTGACGGCCAAGGAAAGCGGTTACGTGGTGCCGTCGGACGCGGTCCGCCGGGGCACCTCCTGGCTGCAAAATCTGACGGCGACAAGTTGGCAGGATGTCACCGCCCGCGCCTATGCATTCCATGTTCTGGCCAAGACCGGTCAGGCGCGGATCGCCGAGTTGCGTTATCTCTTCGATGCCGAACGCGCCGAGATCGACAACGCCATGGGTCTGGCGCTTCTGGGCGCCGCACTCGACGAAGCCGGCGACCGGGCGCGCGCGCGGATTGCCTTCCGGGAAGCGGTCGGCAAGCTGCTCGCGCAACGTCCGGCGGCCTATAACGCCAAAGAGTACGGCAGCCTGTTGCGCGATGTGGCCGGGGTCACCGCCCTGGCGGCCCAGAGCCGGCGCACCGATATCCTGCCGCGTCTTGTGGAACGGGTGCGCGAGATGCGCCCGGCCCTGCGCGCCACCACCACGCAGGAAAAGGCCTGGATGCTGCTGGCCGCCCATCGTCTGCGCACGGCGAGCGGCACTGCCGGCACCATGCTCAGTCTGAATGCGGAAGGGATCGCCCTGCCGGAGGCCGCCGAGACCATGGTGCTCTCGCCGGACGCCGAAGCGCTCGATGCGGGCATCGCAATCACCAATACCGGCGCCGACCCGGTGTGGTATGCCGTTGCCGCCGAGGGCGTCCCGCTTGAGGGCCGCGCGCCGGAGGCCAATGGTCTGGTGGCATCCAAAGAGATCTTCACGCTGGACGGCAAACCGGCCGACCTGTCGGCGGCGCGCCAGAGCGAGCGCTATGTGGTGCTGATCCGGGGCCGGATGGACGACAACACCTATCGCGAAATGGCCGCGCTCGATCTACTGCCCGGCGGGTTCGAGATCGAGACGGTGCTGCCGGCGGGCTCCCATGCGGGCCTCTATCCGTTCCTGCCCGAGCTGACGCCCACGCAAATGACCTCCGCCCGGGACGACCGCTTTGTGGCGGCCTTCACGGTCGGCAGCCGGTATCAGCCGCGCCCGCGCCGGGGCGAGGAGCCCAAGATCATCCGGCCCGCTTTCGCGATGGCCTATGTGGTCCGGGCGGTCACGCCGGGCAGCTTCGCCGTGCCAGCGGTGCGGGTGGAGGATATGTATGCCCCCCGCATTTTGGCGCGCACCGCCGAGGGGCGGCTGAATGTTCAGGCGGCGAACTGATCCCCATCCGGCGGCCTGGCGGGTGCGCCGGGCCGTCACGCTGACCGGCCTCGTCCTGGCCGGTGTGCTCCTTGTGCTGATTGCGGCGGACCGGATCTTTCCGCCCGACCTGTCGCGCTATCACGATACGTCCCCCGTTGTGACGGACCGTGAGGGGCGCGTGCTGCGCGCCTTCCTCGCCAGCGACGGCATCTGGCGTCTCCCCGCCACGCCGGCGGATGTGCACCCGCGCTTTCTCGCGCTGCTTCAGGCTTATGAGGACAAACGCTTTGCCCATCATTGGGGCGTCGATCCTCTGGCCGTGGCCCGCGCCGCCGGCCAATGGGCGGTGCATGGCCGCCCCGTGTCAGGCGCCTCGACCCTGACCATGCAGGCCGCGCGCCTGCTGGAACCCGGCCCTCGCGGCCTTCTGGCCAAGGCGCGCCAGATGCTCCGGGCCCTGCAATTGGAGGCGCGGTTCACCAAGGACGAGATCCTCGGCATCTACCTGACCCTGGCGCCCTATGGCGGCAATCTGGAAGGCGTGCGCGCCGCGTCGCTGGCTTATTTCGATAAGGAGCCAGATGCTCTGACACCCGGACAGGCGGCCTTGCTCGTCGCCCTGCCCCAGTCACCCGAAGCGCTGCGCCCGGATCGCCGCCCCGAAGCCGCGCGCAAGGGCCGCGCCAAGGTCCTGACCCGTCTTTACGAGGCGGGCCACCTTGCCGCCAGCGCCTACGGTGAGGCGCTGAACGAACCGGTGCCCGAGCGCCGCGCGGCCTTCCCCATGCACGCCCCGCGGCTCGCTGACCGCCTGGCGCGCGCCGGCGGTCCGGGCAGCGTGACGGCGACCAGCATCGACCGGGATCTTCAGCAGGCGGTCGAAACCTTCCTGGCCCGGCATATGCGCGGCGAGAGGGACGGAGCGAGCGCCGCCGTCATCGTCGCCGACAACACAACCCGGACCATCCTGGCCTATCTGGGCGGGGCGGATCTGTGGGGCCCCGGCGGATTTCTCGATCTGGCGCAGGCGCGCCGGTCGCCGGGGTCGGCCCTCAAACCGTTCCTTTACGGCCTTGCTCTCGATGACCGGCTGATCCATCCGGAAACCTTGATCGAGGACCGGCCCATGGCGTTCGGGGCCTATGCGCCGCAAAATTTCGACCGGGGCTTCCAGGGCGAGGTCAGCATTCGCGAGGCCCTGCAATACTCGCTGAATGTGCCGGCCGTTGCGGTGCTCGACCGGGTCGGGCCCAGACGGTTTTATGCCAGCCTGCGCCGCGCGGGCGCGGATGTGACCCTGCCGGCCAAGGTCGCAGCGCCCAGTCTCCCCATTGCCCTTGGCGGGCTCGGCATCACGCTCCACGATCTGACCGCGCTTTATGTCGGGCTGGCCAATGGCGGCGTCGCTGCGCCGCTGACGCTGGACCCTGAGGCTGTGCACGCCATGAAGGGCCGGCGCCTGTTCGGTCCGGCTGCGGCCTGGTATCTGACGGATATGCTCCGGGGCGCGCCATTGCCGGACGGTTGGGGCCAGGCGCGCAATATCGTCCGGGACCGGTCGATCGCCTTCAAGACCGGCACATCCTACGGCTTTCGGGATGCCTGGGCAGTGGGCTCATCGGCGCGCTATACGGTTGGCGTGTGGACCGGCCGGGCCGATGCAACACCCCGCCCGGGACGCTATGGCCGCAACGATGCCGCGCCGGTCATGCTGCATGTCTTTTCGCTGCTCCCGGGCGAGTCCCAAGCGCCGGCGCCGGTCCCGGAAAATGTCCTGCCCGCCCGGACCCGCGCGGACCTGCCC
>CAZHDI010000004.1:40080-44167 GCA_964531285.1 uncultured Alphaproteobacteria bacterium
GAATGAAAAAAAGCCCCTGTTCCGGAGGCGAAACAGGGGCAAGGGTAGGGGACGAACATGCCGATCTCAAAAAGATCGCGCATCCCCAGCCGTGCAGGTTCGATGCCAGGATCGCCTCGCCCGTGCCGCCGCCTCCCGGAATACCGCCAGAGCGGTGTCCATGCCGCCCCAGCGCGAGGCAATCCGCGGGGTTTCACCGGACCGTCGGCGGACCAGCCCTTCAAAAGGGCATACCCGCGCGGTCCCGGATCGGGACCATGCGGGATGGGCCGTGTGTCATAGCGATATGGTGGACACGGAGGCTGACCCGATCTGACGCATCCAGACGGATCGCCCGCCGGCGATACGTCAGTTCTTCGAGCCGTTGAGCGATGCCTTGGTCAGCGCGAAGACGGTACCCGACAAAAGCAGCAGCGCGATCAGATTGGGCAGCGCCATCAGACCGTTCATGACATCCGACAGGGTCCACACCAAACGCAGCTGAAGGGCCGAGCCGAGCAGCACCGCCGCGACCCAGAGCAGGCGGTACGGCATGATGATGCGCGTGCCGAACAGATAGGCCGCCGCCCGTTCGCCGTAATAGCTCCAGCCCAGAATGGTCGTGAAAGCAAAGAACAGCAGCCCGATGGTTACGATCCACTGGCCGCCCGCGAGGCCGCCCTCGAAGGCCGCCATGGTCAGGCCCGGACCGTCCTCGACCTGACCGGCAAGCCACACTGCCATGGTCTCGCTGCCGCCCGCGACCGGTACCTGAACCGTCAGGATCACCAGCGCGGTCATGGTGCACACGATGATGGTATCGATGAAGGTGCCCATCATCGCCACGGTGCCCTGGCGCACCGGATCGTCGGTCTTGGCGGCGGCATGGGCGATCGCCGCGCTCCCCAAGCCGGATTCGTTGGAGAAAATGCCCCGCGCGACGCCGAACTGAACCGCCAGGAGGAAACTGGAGCCGACAAAGCCGCCGGCGGCGGCGGTGCCCGTGAAGGCATCGCTAACGATCAGGCCCAGCGCCCCGGGAATCGCGGGCGCGTTCATGACCAGAATGATCAGGGCACTGCCGACATAGAGGATCGCCATGAACGGCACGACCCGTTCAGCCACAAACGCGATGCGTTTCACGCCGCCGATGATCACGGCGAAGGTCAGGGTCGCAATGATGAGCCCGGTGATCAGCGGTGCGATGCCGAAGCCTTCTTCAACGACCTTGGCCATAGCGTTGGACTGGGTCATGTTGCCGATGCCGAACGCGGCGATCATCGCGAACAGGGCGAAGGCCGAACCGAGCCAGGCCCAGTTCGGACCCAGCCCGTTCTTGATGTAATACATCGGGCCGCCGACATAGCGCCCCTCCGCGTCGGTCTCGCGGTATTTCACGGCCAGCACGGCCTCGGTATATTTGGTCGCCATGCCCACCAGCGCGGTCATCCACATCCAGAAGATCGCGCCCGGCCCGCCGATCATGATGGCCAGGGCCACGCCGCCGATATTCCCGGTGCCGATGGTGGCCGACAGGGCGGTGGTCAGCGCCTGGAACGGGGTGATCTCCCCTTCGCCCTTGGCCTCGCTGCGCGAGAAAATCAGGCTGAAGCCCTTGCCGATCCGGCGGATCGGCATGAACCGCAGGCCGGCCGACAAATAAATCCCGGTACCGAGCAACAGCGGTATGAGCAGGAAGGGCCCCCAGACAAAGCTGCTGGCCGCCCCCAGAATGGCTTGAAGCTGGTCCACCATGGGCCAAAGATCCCCTCAGGCTGGATGCGCGGCCGCGCCCCGACAGGCCGCAAAATGAGTCGTGCCGCCCGCAGTCTGACGGCGCCCCGCCGCAATTGCAAACAGCCGGACCGCGGGCGTCGCACGGCTCACAGGAAGGTCGGATCGACCTCCTGACCGAACAGGACACGGCCCGCGAGTTCATAGGTCGAGGGGGCAACCATCATATGCTGGGTCGCGACATGGGCGTCGCGGAACCGCCGCTGGAGCGGCATGGTCAGGAACACCGAGGCGCCGCCACCCAGATCGTACATGATGCGGGCCACATCGGCCGAGACCCGGGTCGCGTTGATGGCCGCGAGGCGCAAATCCGCCCGGGTCTCAAGACTCATTGCAGGACGGTTCTGCGCCTCGTCCCACGCCCGCCCCACCGCATCGAACACATAGGCCCGCGCGCCGCGCCAGGCGGCTTCCGCCTCGGCCATTTTGGTCTGCCCCTGACCCGTCTGAGCAATGGTCCGGGTACTGCCCTGGCGGCGCTTTTCCGCCGCGAAGCCCTTCAGGGACTCAATCGCGCCCCGCGCATTGCCGAGCGCGACCGCTGCAATGCCCAGCGCCAGCAGGCCGAACACCGGGAAGCGGTAGAGCGCGCCATCCGCCGTCGGACGGTCGGTCATGAACGAAAAAGAGCGCCGGTACGGCACCGTGATGCCCTCAACTTCCATATCGCCGCTGCCGGTCCCGCTCATGCCGACCGCATACCAGGTATCATGCAGGACTGCCTTGTCAGCCGGGAACATCATCAGACGCGACGCGGGCGCCCCATTGGGCAGCCGCTCCACCTCGCCGTCGCGGACGACCCGGCACCCGCCCATGAGCCAATGGCAGTTGATGCTGCCGCTTGCCCATTGCCAGCGCCCGCTGACCTGATACTCCGCCCCCTGAGGGACCGCCGTGCCGAGAGGCGCGAAGACCCCGCCGGTGATGGTGCCGGGCGGCCCATAGATGGCGCGCGCCTCGTCCTCCGGCAAATAGGCCGCGGCCAGCGCACTTGTCGAGGCGATCATCGTGCACCAGCCGGCAGCGCCATCGGCCATGGCGATCCGCTCCATAGCGGCGAGCGCCTCGGCCGGCGGCAGCTCCAGACCGCCGATCCGCGCCGGGACCAGCATCGCGAACAGACCGCGCCCGGCCAACCCGTGCGCGATATCCGCCGGCAGCCGGCGGGCGGCCTCGATCTCCTCTGCACGTCCCTCGATCGTGCTTGCCGCAAGCTCGGCCTCGGCCAGGATCCCACCCGGATTGGTCATTCGCCGCTCCCCTTCGATTTGGCTTGGTTCGTGATCGCTCAAGGACACCGAATCAGACCGCATGCGTCAAATCACAGACCGTCGCAGCCGGTGACGGGCCGTCAGCGCGCCCTTGAGACCGCTGATTTGCCGGACCTTACCGCTGTTTCAGACCAATCCTGGCATAAAGAGCTTGATTTTCCGGGCGCATCGGGCTGCAAAGCACTCTGACCACGGGAAGCCGGACCGGGCATTGGGCGCGGGCTGGCCGGTCGAACGCCAGCGCGGCCGTTTCCACGGCCCCAATCGTCGATGTCGAGACCGTCCGCGCGCCAATCGGAGATCAAGCCATGCCAAACGTCGATTATTTGGAAGCCTTCGACATCTTTACGCTCGATGACGATTTCTTCGGTGACCTTCAGGCGCCGCTGATTATGGGCAACTCGGTCACCCTGAGCTTCACCGACACGGTGGCGACCTTCATCATATCCGGCAGCGATTTCGACATTGTGCTGATCGACGAGGATGTCGAGGTGAATGGCGGGATCGTCGAGACCGTCGAGTTCCGCCTCGACGGCATGAACACGACCCTTCTGGTTTCCAAGCTAAACATTCCGCTCGAAGATCTGGCCAAGATCATCGAGAAAGGCGATGTTGAGAAGTTCTTCCGGGAAATCTTCGATGGCGACCTGACGATCACGGGCAGCACGGGCAGCGACGGCATTGTCGGCCTTAAAGGCAATGACGACATCACCCCGGACCTGGGCAATGATGCGGTGGAAGCCGGCGGCGGCACCGACACGGCCATCTTTGCCGGTATTCAGATGGATTATAATGTTTCGGTCGACAAGAAGATGACGACCGTGACCGATCTGAACAACGGGGACGGCGACGAAGGCACCAATATCTTCTTCGATATCGAATTCGTTCAGTTTGCGGATGTTCTTTATAACATCAAGGACGAAGTATCCTATCCGCTCGGCACCAATCTGGCCGACATTCTCAACGGCAGCGATGAGGATGACATCATCAACGGCCTGGGCGGCAGCGATACGATCAATGGCGGCCTGGGCAAGGACACGCTG
>CAZHDI010000004.1:44267-63396 GCA_964531285.1 uncultured Alphaproteobacteria bacterium
ACCGGGAATGCCGGCGAGAACAAGATCGACGGCGCCGGCGGCAATGACACGATCATGGCCGGCGCGGGTGATGATAAGGCCAAGGGCGGCGACGGCGATGACTTTGTCTTCGGCGAGGCCGGCGACGACAAGCTCGACGGCGGTGACGGCAACGACGAACTCGATGGCGGCGAAGGCGATGACGACATCAAGGCCGGCGACGGCGATGATTTCGTCGATGCCTGGGTCGGCGATGACAAGGCCGATGGCGGCGACGGCAATGACGAGCTGCTCGGCTATGACGGCAATGACGAACTCGACGGCGGCAAGGGCGACGATAGCCTGTTCGGCGAAGACGATAATGACATCCTCGATGGCGGCGACGGCAACGACTTCCTGAGCGGCGATGCCGGCAATGACGAGTTGGACGGCGGCAAGGGCGAAGACGAGCTTGATGGCGGCCTGGGCACCGATGTGATGACCGGCGGCAAGGATGCAGATACCTTCTTCTTTGACGCGATCGACGCCGCCGATCAGGACACCATCACCGACTTCGAAATCGGCCTGGACAAGATTGACCTCGCCGATAGCGGCTTCCTCAACTTCAACCAGGTGCTGGCTGCCAGCGCCCAGGTGGACAAGGACGTGGTCATTACAGCCGCGAACAATGCGACCCTGGCCCTGCAGGACGTCGACCTGGACGACCTCAGCGCGGCCGATTTCGTGTTCCCGCTTATTCTGATCTGACGGCTGTTAAAGCTACACAAAACGGAAAAGGCCCGGCCCCGCGCCGGGCCTTTTTTCTCTGTCCGGATGGTCACTTGCCCTCTCCGGAACCGGACGGTTGCATGACCCGAGCATCAACGGGGAGAGCAGCCCATGGCCCAGATGATCCACGCCCAAGGCTTCGACATCTTCACTTTCAACGGCGACCTGCTGACCGGGCCCGTGAGCGTTGCCGCCAATGCCGTGTCGGCGAATGTTCTGTACACGCTGATCTTTGCCGAATTCGATCTTCTGGGATCCGGCTTCGATGTGCCGTTCGATAAACCGTCCAAAGCCGATGGAACCGTGGAGACGGTGCTGTTCTCGCTCGACGGCATGAATGTCAGCTTCAGCCTCGACGGGATCGAGGCGGATCTCGGCAAGGTCATCAAGGCCCTTGAGAAAGGCAAGCCGGACAAGCTGGTGAAAACCTTCTTCGCCGGCGACGACATATTCTTCGGCAGCGGCGGCAATGACGGCTTCGACGGGCAGAAGGGCGAGGATACGGTCGTCTATCAGGGCCTGTTCGCGGATTTCGTGATCGAGCAGGAGAAAAAGACCGTCACGGTGTTCGATCTGAATGCCGATGACGGCTCGGAAGGCGTCGACCGCATGGAGGGAATCGAATTCATCCGCTTCGCCGATGTTCTGTACAATGTCGATGAGGAGACGGTCTCGCCGCTGGGCACGGAGGGTAACGACACCCTGACCGGCGACGGCGATGACAATGAGATCCTGGGCCTTGGCGGCGATGACATTATCAATGGCGGCGGCGGCAACGACCTTCTCGATGGCGGCGCGGGGCGCGATACGCTGGACGGCGGCGCAGGCAAGGATACCCTGATCGGCGGCGATGGCGACGATGTGTTCTTCGTCACCAAGGGCGACAAGGTCATCGAGACCGAGACGGGCGGCATTGACGGCATCGTCAGCGCGGAGAGCATCAAGCTCGGCGATACGGTGGAGAACGCGGTCCTGATCGGGTCTGAGAGCGAGAAGATCCGCGGCAACGATGGTGCCAATACGCTCACCGGCAATGCCGGCGACAACAAGATCCAAGGCCGGGACGGCGCGGATATCCTGGATGGCGGCGATGGTGAGGACCTGCTCGATGGCGGCGACGGCGCCGATACTTTCGTGTTTGCCGCCCTGGGCACCGGGGACCGGGATACGATCAAGGACTTCGAGGACGGTGTCGATGCCATCGATGTGTCCGCCCTGGGCATCGCGGATTTCGAGATGCTGTCGGCCCTGCTGACGAGCGACGGCAAGGATACGCTCCTGACGGCGGCGAACGGCGCGGTGCTGGAGATTGCCAAGACCGAACTCGGCCTGCTCGATGCCGGGGATTTTGTGTTCGCCTCACTGGTGTGAGGCCTACCCCCTTTGCACCGGCTTTTCTCCCCATCACAAAGTGCCGCCGGGCCAGATCCACGGTGTCCAACCGGGCGTTGGCCGGGTTATCCTGTTTTGGGACAGGCGTTGAGTGATGGCAGGGGACCCCATGGCGCAGACAGACAGCCGGCTTCATCCGATGCTGGCGGCGGCAGCCGCCGACCGTGCACCGATCCGGACCAGCGAAACCGGCCTGGTGATGTATGTGGCGCCGACGGTCGTCATCGCCGGCGATCAGCCGGACATATCGCCGGACGCAACGCTCAGCTATGTCGCGATCGATGTGCTGACGGACGCAGGCGCGGGCGCGGCCGTGCTGGACACGCTGACCGCCTTGGGCCTTGAGTCCGGCGGAACCGCGGGGCGGGTCGTCTCAGGCCTGATGCCCATCGATGCGATCGCGGCGTTGGAGACAGTGGACGGTCTTGTCTATGCGCAGCCCGTAATGGGGACGACCTTCACCGGATCGCGCACCAGCCAGGGCGACCGGTCGATGAACGCGGATCTGGCGCGCTCGATCACCGGCCTCGACGGCAGCGGCGTGACCGTCGGCATGCTTTCGGACAGTTTCGATACGCTGAACGGTGCGGCGCAGGATGTGGCGACCGGCGACCTGCCGGCTGATTTTCGCGTCATCGACGAATCCCCCACGCGGGCCAGCGACGAGGGCCGCGCGTTGGCTCAGGTCGTTCACGACATTGCGCCGGGCGCCGATATTCTGTTCGCGACCGCCTTCACCGGCCGGGCGAACTACGCCAACAATATCCGCGATCTGGCGGATGCGGGCGCCGACGTCATCTTCGACGACGTGTCCTATCTCAATGAGCCGTTTTTCCAGGACGGTATTCTGGCCCAGGCGGTCGATGATGTGACCGCCCAGGGGGCCGTTTATCTTTCCTCCGCGGGCAATCAGGGCCGGGCGTCCTACGAGGCGGCATTCCGCGACAGCGGCCTGATGATCGATGCCTCACCCAATGCATCGGCCATCGCCCATGACTGGGACCCCGGCCCCGGCGTCGATCCGGTCCTCGACTTCACCCTGGCCGGCGGCGACAGCCTGTTCGTTTCCTTTCAGTGGAACGAACCCTTCGCGAGCGCGTCGGATGCGAGCCCCGGTTCGGCCAGCGATCTCGATATCTATCTCGTCGATCCGGACACCCTCCTGCCGGTGCGCGACAGCGACGGCCTGATCTTCGGCGGCCTGGCCTCGAATATCGGCGGGGATCCGGTCGAATTCTTCCGCATCGAGAACAATACGGGCCAGCCGCGCGATCTGGGCCTGGTGATCGAGAACGCCGCCGGCCCCGATCCGGACTTCATGAAAATCGTGTTCTTCGACAGCCGGTCGTTTGTCGAAGAGAAGAGTCCGGAATATTTTGCCGAGTTCATCAATCCGGCCATCGTGGGCCACACGGCGGCGACAGGCACGATCGCGGTCGGCGCATCGGCCTATTTCAACACGCCCGCCTTCGGGACCGATCCCGCCGTCATCAACGATTATTCCAGCACCGGCCCGACCCGGATCCTGCGCGATATCGACGGCGCGCTCCTGCCGGAGCCCGAGATCCGGGACCGTCCCGACATCACGGCCCCCGACGGGATCGACACGACCTTTTTCGGTCAGGATTTCGATAATGACGGCATTCCGAATTTCTTCGGCACCTCGGCGGCCGTCCCCCATGCCGCGGGCGTTGTGGCGCTCATGCTCGAGGCCGACCCGACCCTGACGACCGAGGAGATCCGTTTGATCCTGCGCGAGACCGCGCTCGATATGGGCGCGCCGGGTTATGACGGGGTTACCGGCGGCGGGCTGGTCCAGGCCGACGCAGCCCTGCTCGCGGTTCTGTCCGATGACACTGCGCGCCCCGTTGCCCGCGACGATACGTTCCGGGTGAGCGAGGACGATCTCCTGGCGGGGTCCGTCTTCACCGATAATGGGGCGGGTCCGGACGAAACCGAAGACGGCTCGGCCTTCACGGTGTCGTCCGTCAACGGTCTGAGCACGAATGTGGGTGAGACGCTCACGCTCGACTCCGGCGCGCTGGTGACCCTGTCCGCCGACGGTCAGATTTCCTATGCGCCGGGTGAAGCCGCCAATGCTCTGGCGCCGGACGAGACCGCGACCGACACCATCACCTACACGATCCGCGCCGACGGCTCGGCGACGGACAGCGCCGCCGCCATTGTGACGGTGATCGTTGACGGCGTGAACGACGCGCCGGTGGCCGCCCCCGACATGCTGCTCGCGCTCGAAACCGTCCCGCTCGTGGCCAATCTTTATGACGATAACGGCGCGGGCCCCGATATCGACCCGGAAGACGGCGGTTTCGAACTTGTCTCCTATGAGCTGGTCGGTGAGAGCCTTGCCGATGCCGATCCCATCGGACCGGTCCCGCCGGGTACGGAGCAGGTGACCGCTTTCGGCGGTACGATCAGCGTCAATCTCGACGGTACGCTGATTTATATCGCGGACCCGGCCCGGCTGGGCCTATCGTCGGGCGAGAGCATCACCGAACGCATCGCCTATACCATCGCGGATGGGTTCGGTGCCGAAAGCACCGCCACGGCAACGATCACCGTTCAGGGCACGGATATAACTCTCTCGATCCTCGCTGAAACGGCCGAGGTCACCGAGGGCGACGTTACCGACGTGACCGCACGGTTCCTGATCGAACGCGATGGCGGTCTCAATGATGAAATCGAAGTCGATTACACGGTGACCGGCACGGGGCCGAATCCAGCGGATGCGGAAGACTTCGTCGGCGCCAGTCTGCCGTCCGGCACGCTGACCTTCATGCCGGGCGATACCGCCCTCACCCTGGATGTCGATATCGCGGGCGACACCGACCGGGAGGCGGACGAAACCTTCGTTGTGACCCTGAGCGATCCGCGCGGCGGCAGCGACGATGTGGTGCTCGACATGGCCAGCGCCAGCGTGATTATCCGCGACACCGATCTGGCCTTTACCCTTTTGGGCTCAAACCGCGGCGAAAAGCTTAAAGGCGGGTTTGGGCGCGATGTGATCGGCGGGGAAGGCGGCAATGATGTTCTCAAGGGCAAGGCCGGGGACGATATTCTGTTCGGCGGCGACGGCAACGATAAGGTCGACGGCGAAGAAGGCAATGACATGCTGTTCGGCGAGGCGGGCAATGACCGCGTCCGGGGCGATGACGGCGATGACTGGCTCGACGGCGGCACCGGCAATGACGATCTGCGCGGCCGGGGCGGCGCGGATGTCTTCGTCTTCGCCCCCGGCTACGGCACCGACACGATCGACGATTTCGGCGACGGGGCGGACCGGATCGACCTTACCGGATTTGCCGGCCTGTCAGCCGAGGACTTCTTCACCCGCGCCGGACAACAGGGCCGGGATGTGGTCTTCACGGCCGACACCGGCGACCGCCTGATCATCGAGAAGGTGCAACTCGCCAGTTTGGATGCGGACGATCTGATCGTTGGATAAGAACGGGGAGCAAGGGGCATGGCGGCGGGATCATCAGGACTCCTGCGATGGTGGCCGTTGGCCATCGTGTTGGTGCTTGCGGGTCTGGCCGCCTGGATCGGCGTGATCCTCCTGAACAGCCGGCCGCTGGATCCGGACGATCTGCGGCGTCAGTATGGGGCCGGCCATTACTGTCCGGACCAACAAGCCGCGAGCGCGGAAGATCTGAGCGACGGCTCGCGCTGGTGCCCGCCCTTGGTCGAAGGGGTGCCGCTGCATGTGCGGATCAGCGGGCCGGAGGACGGCCCTGCTCTGCTTTTGATCCACGGGTTCGGGGCGCATCTGCAAACCTGGGACGGCTGGCGCGACCGGCTCGACGATACCCACCGGGTCATTGCGCTCGATCTTCCCGGGCACGGACTGACCGGGCCGGACCCCAGCGGCGATTACACCAACGACCGGACCCTGACAGTCATCAAGGCGCTCACCGACCGGCTTGGCCTGGAGCAGGTCATCGTGGCCGGCAACTCCCTTGGCGGCTTGATGGCATGGCGCTTCGCGGCGGCCTATCCGCAGCAAACGGCGGGGCTGATCCTGGTCGCGCCGGGCGGCGTGCTGTTCGAGGACATGACGCCGGACGAGCCCCAGGAGGTCCCCGCGGCGTTCCGGCTGATCGACCGGGTTCTGCCGCGCAGTCTCGTCGATGAAATGATCGGCGGGCTCTATGGCGACCGGGCCCGCGTGGACACCGCCACGATCGACCGGTATCACGATCTGTGGCGCTATCCGGGCAACCGAAAGGCTCTGATCGCCCGCATGGGTCAGTTCACCCTGTTCGAACCCGAACCCGTGTTGCGCACGATCCGTGCACCGACCTTGATCCTTTGGGGGGATCGGGACACGCTTTTGCTGCCCGAACAGGCCGCCGTCTTCGACACCGCGATCGAGGATTCGACCCTGGTGATGATGCCCGGTGCCGGGCATATGCCCATGGAGGAACTGCCCGAAGAGAGTGCCGCGCATGCCCGGGCCTTTCTGGACCGGATCACGGCCGAGGCCGCCCGGCGCCCGGCCCAAAGCGCAATGCCTTGAGCCGGGACCGGTCGCGGTCCGGGATCAGACAGCCTTCAGCGCTTCGGCCAGATCGGCGACCAGATCGGCCGGATCTTCGATCCCGACCGAGATCCGCACCATGGCCGGCGTGATGTTGATCTTCTCCAGAAGCTCCGGGCCCAGATCGGAATGGGTCGTGCTCCAGGGGTGTGAGATCAGGGTCTCGGTACCGCCCAGACTCACCGCAAGCTTGATGACCTGAAGCTGGTCCAGGAACCGGAAGGCCTCTTCCTCTCCGCCATCGACCTCAAAGGCGAAGGTCGAGCCGGGCGAGGAACACTGACGATTGAACAGCTCGTAATCCGGGTCCTTGCGGTCCAGGAACCCGAGATACTGCACTTTGCGCACCTTCGGGTGATCGGCGAGATATTCGGCAACCTGCCGGGCGTTTTTCATCGCGGCGGTCATCCGGAGCTTCAAGGTCTCCAGACTGCGCATCAACAGCCACGCCGTGTGCGGATCGGACATGGTGCCGAGCCCGGTGCGCATGCGCCGGACCTGTTGGATCTTGTCCAGATCGCCCAGGCAGGCGCCCGCCACCAGATCGCTGTGGCCGCCGACATATTTGGTGAGTGAATAAACCACCAGATCGCAGCCCAGCTTGAGCGGATGCTGCCACAAGGGACCCAGAAAGGTGTTATCCACGATCACCGTCGGCCGGTGGCCCTGTTCCTCGCCGAGCGCGGCGGCAGCCTTGGCGCAATATTCCAGATCGATCAGCGCATTGTTCGGGTTGGCCGGCGTTTCCAGGAACACCGCACCGACGCGGCCCTTCTGCCGGGCCCGCGCGAACGCCTCATCGATCGCGCTGGTCGGCTCTCCGGCCAGAACCCCTTCGGCCTGAATACCGAATTGCGGCAGCATGTTTTGAATGAGGCCCTGGGTGCCGCCGTAAAGCGGCGCGCTGTGCACGACCACATCGCCCGGCCGCAGAAATGTCCAGAGCGCGGTCGAAATCGCCGCCATGCCGCTGGAAAACAGCAGGCCCGCCTCGCTGTTTTCCCACAGCGCAAGCCGGTCTTCGAGCACTTCGAAATTGGGATTGTTCATCCGCGAGTAGATCAGGCCCGGCTCGGCGTCGGCGCGGGCGGCACGGCCCGAATTCAGCGCGAAGAAATCCTTCCCGTCCTGGGCGTTCCGGAACACGAAGGTGGAGGTCTGGAACACCGGCGTTTTGAGCGAGCCTTCCGACAGGTGCGGATCGTAGCCATAACCCATCATCTGGGTCTCCGGCGACAGATCGCGGCCGGCGACCGCGCGCTTGCGGTATAGCTTGTCCTTCTTGTCCATAATACGCCTCTTTGGCTGGCGGGGTGTCTGGGTGCGGGCCGAACCGTTTGCGGGTCCGGCGAGGGCCGGCAGACGGCGGAAGCCTGCCGCCGAATCTTGTCTCTCTGATAGCACGAAACGCCGGGGTAAGCATCCGCGTCCGGACATCACCGAAGCTGACATGCGGTCTGCGGGAAATTGCGTAAAGCGCGCAAAATGCGCAGCATA
Source organism: uncultured Alphaproteobacteria bacterium (assembly GCA_964531285.1). Taxonomy (GTDB): domain Bacteria; phylum Pseudomonadota; class Alphaproteobacteria; order JAJFIK01; family JAJFIK01; genus CAZHDI01. The sequence continues at coordinate 52,459 of CAZHDI010000004.1, forward strand.
GAGCCGCAGGCGGCGCAATCCGCGCCATGACAAACCACGGCACCGTACGGGAGGACGGCATGGAGTATCAAACCCTTATCATCCGCAACGAAGGCGCCGCCGATTGGGTGACCCTGAACCGTCCCCACGCGCTCAACACCCTCAACCGCACCCTGGTCGAAGAACTGAGCGATTATTTTCTCCGTCTCTATACGGATCACAGCACGCGGGTGGTCGTCCTGCGCGGCGCCGGCACCGCCTTTTGTGCCGGGTTGGATCTGAAGGAACCGGCGGGCAACGATACGAGCGATGCCGGGGCGCGCGGCGGACCGGCGGCGGGCCTCGTGACGCAGCGGCGGATTTCCGAGATCGTCATGCGCATGCGCCGGTGCCCCCAGCCAATCATTTCGCTGGTGCATGGGCCGGCCTGCGGCGGCGGATTTGCCCTGGCGCTCGCCAGCGACATCCGGATCGCCGGCGTCAGCGCACGGATGAACGCCGCCTTTATCCGGATCGGCCTGGGCGGCTGCGATATCGGGGCCAGCTATTTCCTGCCCCGGCTGGTCGGCCAGTCGCTCGCCGCCGAATTGATCCTTACGGGACGCTTTATCCATGCGGACCGGGCGCTGCAAACCGGGCTGGTCTCACAGGTCGTTGAGGACGAGGCCCTGGAAGACGCCGCCCGCCCGCTGGTGGACGAGATGCTGACCACCGCGCCGCTCGGCCTGCGCCTGAGCAAGGAATGCCTCAATATGAGCGTCGATGCCCCGAGCCTGGAAGCGGCCATCGCCATGGAAGACCGCAACCAGATCCTGTGCGCGAATACCCGGGACTTCATTGAAGGCACGACGGCGTTCCTGGAGAAACGCCGCCCGGACTATCAGGACATGTGAGGGCGAGTGGCCGGGAGGCCGGACACTCACAAACTGTTCTGCACCCGGTCGATAAAGCCGCCGATCTCCGCCAGGAACACCCGCTCCAGGGCGACGGTCATATCATGACCCATGCCATCAACTGCTTTGAAGGTGGCATTGGGGATCAGCGCGGCGGTGCGCTCGCCGCCGGCGATGGGAACAAGCCTGTCATCCGTACCGTGAAGCACGAAGGTCGGCACCCGGACGGTCTTGAGCATCTCCGCCCGGCTGCCGTGGGACAGGATCGCCGCCATCTGACGCGCCGTGCCCTGCGGGCAATGGCTGCGGTCGACCGCGGCCTCGGCCCGGGCGCGCAGCTCGGCATCGCCCGGCGGATAGGCGGGGCTCTGAATAATGCGCCAGAACGCCATATTGGCATTGACGCAGGCCTCGCGGTCATTGGGGTCCGGCGGCGGGCTGAGCATCGCTCCCATGACATCCGGGCCGGCCTGGGGCAGATCCGGATCGCCGCTGGTGGACATGACCGAGGTCAGGCTGAGCACCCGGTCACCATGCCGTCCGGCCATGGTCTGCGCGATCATGCCGCCCATGGAGGCCCCGACCACATGGGCCTTGGCGATCCCCAGCGCGTCGAGCACGCCCACCGCATCGGCGGCCATGTCGTCGATCGTGTAAGGCGGAGCCATCGGCTTACCCTCGGCGGCGGCGCCGATCATGCCGATGATGTCGGGGACCCCCGCCTCATCCATCTTGGCCGAAAGCCCGGCATCCCGGTTGTCCAGGCGCACCACGCGGTATCCGCGCCCGGCCAGACCATCGACGAAGCCGGGTTGCCAGTGCAGCAGCTGACAGCCCAGTCCCATCACCAGCATCACCGCCGGACCGTCCTTGGGCCCGTGTTCCACCACCTCGATATTGAGGCCGTTCGCCGTCACCTGCGCCATAATCGCTCCCTCATCCGATAATCATCGTCTGTGAGTCAGGCTAGCAAGTCCGGCCCCTCGCGCGAAGCCCGCACCGCCGCTAGAGTGTGTGCGCTGATCGACGCCGGGCGAGCCGCGCGATTAAGCCATAGAGGAGAGGCGCAATGACATTGAGTGTGGACCTGTTTTGGTCGTTCCGGAGCCCCTATTCCTATCTGGCGACGGGGCGCCTTGTGGCCCTGGCACGGGATTACACCGTGGATATCCAAGTGCGCCCGGTCTATCCCCTCGCGGTGCGGGTGAAGGACTATTTCAAAACCATCGACCGGGACTGGGTGCATTACCTGCGCCTCGATGTCGTGCGCACGGCCGAGATGCGCGGCATTCCGTTCCGCTGGCCCAGACCCGATCCCATCGTGATGGACTTCTCGACCGGCGATGTGCCCGAGGACCAGCCCTATATTCACCGGCTCATGCGTCTTGGGGTGCTCGCGGCGGAGCGCGGCCACGGCCTGCGCTTTATCGACGAGGTGAGCCGTCTGCTGTATTCGGGCGTCGTCGAGAACTGGCATGAAGGCGATCATCTGGCGGGCGCCGCCGCCCGCGCCGGGCTCGATCTGGCCGAGATGGAGGCCACGGTCGCGGCCGATCCGGAGCGCCTCGACGCTCTCATTGTCGCCAATGAAAAGGACCAACGCGCGGCCCATCACTGGGGCGTGCCGCTGATGGTGTTCCAGGGCGAAGCGTTTTTCGGCCAGGACCGGATCGATCAACTCATCTGGCGCCTGACCCAGCACGGCCTTGCGCCTCGCCCCGGGGGATCATCGTCCGCATGAAGCGCAATCTTCCCGCCATGGCCGGGACGGCCCATGACCTCCTGGTCATCGGCGGGGGCATCATGGGCGCGGCCATTGCCTGGGATGCGGCCCTGCGCGGCCTGTCGGTTGCCTTGGTGGAGCGCCGGGACTTTTCCTCGGGCACCAGCGCCGGGTCCTCGCGCCTGGTTCACGGCGGATTGCGTTATCTGAAGAATTTCGAACTGGGTCTGGTGCGCGAGTCCTTACGGGAACGGCGCATCTGGGAGATCATCGCGCCCCATCAGGTCGGCCCGCTCGCCTTCATGGTACCGGCCGGTACCGCCAGTCAGCGCCTGACCCTCGAGGCCGGCCTGACCCTCTATGATCTTCTGTCCTATGACCGCAACCGGCTCGACGACCCCGACAAGCGCCTGCCGGGCTACAAATATGTTTCGTGCCGGGCGGCGGCCGATGAGGAACCCGTGGTCGACGGCATGGGCAGCGTGCTGCGCTATTACGACTGCCAGATGCTCTCGCCCGAGCGGATCGGGCTTGAGATGGTGCGCGGCGCCGCCGAACGCGGCGCCCATGTGGCCAATTATGCCAGCGCCGACGCCTTTCTTCAGGAGCATGGCCGCATCCTGGGCGCGTGCATCCGGGACGGCCTTGACGGATCAACCCACGAGGTGCGGGCCCGCGTGACGGTGAATGCCGCCGGTCCGTGGGCGGATTACCTTCTGGGTCTGGCCCAGGCCGAGCCGAGCCGGCATCTGATCCGCTCCAAGGGCATTCATCTGGTCACCCGGCCCATCGTCCGGCGTCATGCGCTGACGCTCCCCGTGCCCAAACCCATGGGTGGCGGCCATTTGTTCATTCTGCCCTGGCGGGATGTGACGATTATCGGCACCACCGACACGGTGTTCGATAAGAACCCGGACGATCTGGATGTCACCGACGAGGACATTGCCAGCCTCCTTGGGCTGACCAATGCCTGCCTGCCCGAAGCGCATCTGTCGCGCGCCGATGTGCGCCATGCCTATGCGGGCCTGCGCCCGCTCATCGATGACGGCGGCGGCGGGGGCTCCTACAATGCGAGCCGCAAATCCGAAGTGGTCGATCATGGTGCGGAGGATGGCCTTCACGGCCTGCTATCGGCCATCGGCGGGAAATGGACCACCGCGCGTCATGTCGCCGAAACTGTTGTGGACCGGGTGGCGAGGCTTCTGGAGACACCGGCGCGGGCCTGCGAGACCGCATCCACCCCGCTTCCGGCCGGAAACATCGGGCGCTTCACCGCGTTCCAGGCCAATGCCCGCGCGCGCTTTCCGGACATCGCGCCCGGACGCCTGCGCTGGCTCGCCGAGGATATGGGGGCCCGCCTCGATGATCTGATGACCCTGGCCGATGGCGACGATACGCCGCTGGCCCCCGGACGTCCGGAACTGATGGCTCAGGCAGATTATGCCGTTGCTCATGAGATGGCGGTGAGTCTGGAAGATATTGTGTTCCGCCGCACGACCCTGGGACTTGCCGGTCATCCGGGCGCGGACGCGCTGACGGCCATCGCCCGGCGGATCGCGCCGGCGCTCGGCTGGGACGACACTGAAATCCACGCTCAGGTCAAAAAGAGCGAACGTCTGTTCCATGCGGGCCTCACACCATGACCGGCCCAGCCCTCCCGGTGTGCGCCGTGATCAATCCGGCATCCTCGGGCGGGCGGACCGCGGCCCTCTGGCCGGATCTGAAAACCAAGCTTGAGGCGCGGATCGGTCCGGTGCAGCCGGTGTTCACCGCCGCCCGAGGGTCGGCGACGGATCTGACCCGCTCGGCGCTGCGGGCGGGGATGCAGACCATCATCGCGGTCGGCGGCGACGGCACGGTCAATGAATGCGTGAACGGGTTTTTCCAGGATGGCGAGCCGGTCGCGCCCGAGGCATCGCTTGCGATGATCATGAGCGGCACTGGCGGCGATCTACGCCGCACCCTGGGGTTCGACGGATCGCTCGACGCCTATGTCGATGCCATTGCCGCGGGCCCAGTCCAGAGTCTCGACTTGGGACGGCTCGATTTCGCCCGCGCCGACGGCGCCCCGGCGACCCGGATGTTCATCAATATTGCCAGTTTCGGCATTTCCGGCGCGGTGGTCACCGCGGTGAACCGGGCACAGCTATCCAAATGGCTGGGCGGGCGCTTCGCCTTTTTCTGGGCCACCCTCACGACCGGTTTGACCTATGCCGCGCCGATGGTCAGTCTCACCCTCGATGGCGGCCCGGCGCAGACCCTGCCGCTCCATGTGGCGGCGGTTGCCAACGGGCGGTTCTTCGGCGGCGGCATGATGATCGCGCCGGATGCGGACCCGCAGGACGGGATGTTCGATCTGGTGACCATTCGCCGCCTGTCGTTTCTGGAAAGCGCAGGCCGGTCCGGTGCGATTTATCGGGGCGCCCATGTGTCCGATCCGAAGGTGAGCGTCGCGCGGGTCCGGACCCTCGTTGCCGAACCGGCGGACGGAGTGGCAACGGTCTTGCTGGATGTCGATGGCGAGGCGCCCGGGCGCCTGCCGGCGCGCTTCGAGATTGTGCCGCGCGCCATAAAGATACACATGCCGGCAACGGCTTAGCCGGTTCAGGGGACACGCATGAGCATCGATCGCCATTTGTTGCGCTGGAACGGCTGGGGTCTTCTTGAACACAGCGATCCCTTGGAGCGCAATGACGCCGCTTGGCTTTGGATGGCCGACACGCTCGGCGTCGAGGCCCTGCCCAAGACACCCGCCGTGCCCGCCGACGCCATCCAGATCCCGCCGCCGCGCCTCGATGCGGAGTCCATGGAGTTCCTGCGCAGCACGCTCGGCGCGACCAATGTGTCGGTCGATGCCCATGAGCGCCTGTTCCATGCGCGCGGCCAAAGCTATCCCGATCTCCTGGCCTTACGGGCCGGCAAGCTCGACATGATCCCCGACGTGGTGGTCTATCCCGGCAATCCCATCGATGTGCTGGAAGTGCTGCGGCTGGCGTCCGAGAAGGGCTACAGCACGGTGCCGTTCGGCGGCGGCTCCAGCGTGGTCGGCGGGGTCAACGCCCTGCGCACCAATGAGCGCCCGGCGGTCATCACGATCGACATTACACGGATGAACCGCGTCCTGGCCATTGACGAGGATGCCCGCACCGCTGTCATCGAGGCGGGCGCCTATGGCCCGGCCATCGAGAAACAGCTTGCCGCTCATGGCTTCATGCTGGGCCATTATCCGCAAAGCTTCGAATTCTCCACCCTGGGCGGCTGGATCGCGGCACGCGGCGCCGGACAGCAGTCGGGGCGCTACGGCAAACCGGAGAAATGGCTGGTGGGGGCCAAGCTGGTCGCCCCCGCCGGGATCTGGTCGACCGAATGTTTCCCCGCCTCCGCGGCCGGGCCGAGCCTTGCCGATCTGGTCGTGGGCTCGGAAGGCCAGCTTGGCATCGTGACGGACGCCACCGTCCGGATTCATCCCGTTCCGGAAGACCGCGATTATCGCGGCTATTTGTTCAAGACCTTCGAAGCCGGTGTCGAGGCGGTGCGGATGCTGGCCCAGTCGGACATCCCCATCGCCATGATGCGCCTGTCGGATGCCGATGAAACCCATTTCATGCGGGTCTTCGGCGAAGTCGGGCGCAAGCGCAATCCGGAGAAGCTGGGCTTTTTCGCCCGCAATACATTGAAGATGCGCGGCTTCCCCGACCGGCCCTGCGTCCTGCTGATCGGCCTGGAGGGCAGCGCGGATCTGGTGTCCTGGGCGCGGGTGCGCATCAAGCACATGCTGGGTAAGCGCAAGGCCATCAGCCTCGGGCGCAAACCGGGCAAGAAATGGTTCGAGCGGCGCTTTGCCACCCCTTATGCGCGCGACCCCATGCTCGACCGCGGCCTCGGCATCGACACGCTGGAGACCGCGACCCGCTGGTCGAACCTCAACCATCTTTATACGGAAGTGCGTCAGGCCATCCAGGACGCCATGGCCGAGACCCTGACCAAGGGCGCTCGCGGCATCGTCATGGGCCATGTGAGCCATACCTATACGGACGGTGCGAGCCTTTATTTCACGATGGTGTTTCCGCGCTATCCGGGCCATGAGCTGGACCAGTGGCAGTTCATCAAGAAAGCCGCCAGCGAGGCGATCGTCGAACATGGCGGAACGATCAGCCACCACCATGGGGTGGGGACGGATCACCGGCCCTGGATCATGGAAGAAAAAGGCCCTGCCGGCGTGAACATCCTGCGCGCCGTCAAAGAGACGCTCGACCCCAAGGGCGTGCTCAACCCGGGCAAGTTCCTGCCGGATTAATCCGCGAACGCCTGTTCCAGCGCCTCGGCCATTTGGGTCACCGCGGGCCGGCCGGCCTCGATGGCACCGGTCATGGTGGCAAAGCCGTGAATGAGTCCGTCATGGTTCACGTAGGTGACGGGCACGCCGGCGGCGGCGAGCTTTTCCGCATAGGCCCGGCCTTCGTCCCGAAGCGGATCAAACCCGGCGGTGACGATCATCGCCGGCGGCAGGCCCGACAGATCATCGGCCATGAGCGGCGACAGGCGCGGATCGGCACTATCGGTGCCTTGGGGAATATACTGATCCATGAACCAGTCCATGGTGCGGCGCTCCAGAAGGTACCCTTCCGCAAAGGCCGCCATGGACGCGGTCTCCGCATGGATCTGCACCACCGGATAGATCAGCACCTGGAACACCAGATCCAGATCCGTCTTGCGCGCCATCTGGCACACCACCGTGGCCAGATTACCGCCCGCGGAGTCGCCCGCCACCGCGATGCGGTTGGCATCGATGCCTAATTCGGCGGCGTTTTCCTGAACCCAGCGCGTGGCCGCATAGGCATCCTCGACGGCGGCGGGGAACGGATGCTCCGGCGCCAGACGATAATCCACCGAGACCAGACGGGCACCGCTGCCATTGGCCAGCAGACGGCACAGCACATCGTGCGTGTCCAGATTGCCGATCACGAACCCGCCGCCATGGAAGAACACCACGCCCGGCACCACGGCGCCCGCGGCAACCGGGTCATAGATCCGCACAGGAATGTCCCCGCCCGGCCCGGGAATGGTCGTGTTGCGGACCTTCCCGATGGGCACATCCTTCTGGTCGGTCAATTGCGCCATCGCCGTATAGCCCGCCCGCGCCTCGTCGATCGGCAACTCCCAGATCGGGGGCGTCGGATTCTCGGCCAGCAGGGTCAAAATGGCTTGGACTTGAGGGTCGATGGTCATGCCGATTGGGGTCCTTGTCGTTGCGGGCCCGCCATCATGGGCAGCCGCCGGGGCGCACGCAAGCATGGCGGTGATCTGTCCTCGAGCGCATTCACCGTATTCCGGATCATTGACTGCGCTCGATGGTGTTGGTCTGTCGCGTTTTCGAACCGCAAAACCGCACACAGTTTTGCTGAAAACGCTTTAAATCACGGGAAAAGGGTTAAAGCGCGGCAACCAGAAGGGCGATCACGCTCAAGATCCACATCATGAGGCCGACCTGCCAGACAAAGGCGGCGCGGCGCCGGCGTAGCTGGGCGGCCTTGGCCTCCTCGTCGAGTTCGATCTCCAGTTCCTCGGCTTCGGCCAGGGCATGGAGGTCCATGGCGGGATCGAACCCGATACTGACCTTGATGGCGTCCTCGATATCCATCGAGTCATGCAGGTCGGAATCATAGCGTCCGGGATACTGCTTGGCGATGGCCCGGTAGAGATCGACCGACGCCATGACGGCCATCAGGGCCTGCACCGGACGCCCCGATTCCAGGAGTTCCAAGCCCAAAAGGCGCAGATGAAGCGCCAGGGGCGGCCCGAAACGGTCGGGATTGCGGGCCGAAAGCCCCCTTAAGGTGGCAATCGTCCGCCGCAAGGGGCGCACCGCCGTCTGCTCCCGGCGATAGCCCATGCTCAGCGCCAGAAGCCCCAGCAGGATCAGCAGCAGCAGCACAAGAATGGGCTGAAATGGCATTCCGACGATCCTGGCCTCTGATCCTCATACGCGATGCGGCCGTGCGGGCGGGGACAACAGACCGCCGATGCGCCGCCGCGAACAGGCCGGGTTGCCGTGAAACCGAACTTGCCCCCTGCACCCCCGCGCTCCCGTCACTCTAACGGCCAAGCCCGGCCGCGCAAAGCGGCCAAACGTCTGACCCACGGGTGCTTGTCTTTGGGGCGGCGGCCTACAGCTTCATGGCGCCCGAGGTCACGTCATCGAAGAGGCGCGGGCTCAGGGGCACATAGGTCTGGCGCTCATCGTCGCGCATATAGAGCGGATCCTGAACCACATTCGGATCGAAGCCCTCTTTCACCAGTTCGACCTTACGGTGCTTGAAGGTGCCGGTGATCTCCATTTGCGGACGCATACGGAGGAATAAAGGCCGGGCGTAAGCCGGCAGAGCCTCGGCCAGATGGCTGTACAGGCCGGTCAGATCGATCTCGCCGTCCGCGGTGATCGCCGCCATGCCGGCCCGGCCGTCCGAATTGGGCACATGCACGCCATAGACATTCGCTTCGGCGATGCCCGGAAACACTGACATGGCCTCAGCGACTTCCGAGGTCGCGACATTCTCGCCTTTCCAGCGGAACGTGTCGCCGATCCGGTCGACGAAATAATAATAGCCCTGGGCGTCCCGGCGCATCAGGTCGCCGGTGCGGTAATAAGAATCCCCCGGGGTAAAGACGTTCTCCAGGATCTTCTTCTTGGTGGCTTCCGCGTTCGAATAGCCTTCGAACCGGGTCCGCGCGACATTGGGATCAATCCGCCCGACCGCCTCGCCGATCTCGCCGGGCGCGCAAGGCAGGCACAAGCCATCCGGCCCGCGCATGGGCTCTTCTTTTTCCACATCGAAGCGCACCAGATCGACCGGAATGGTGCGCCGCGCATAAGGCGGCACACGGCCGATCGAGCCGGGATGACCGTCGAAATTGAACAGGGTCACATTGCCTTCCGTGGCGCCGTAGAATTCCACGATGCGCGGGATGGCGAAGCGTTCCTGGAACTCGTTCCAAATCTCAGGGCGCAGACCGTTCCCAACGATGACCCGCAGCTTGTGATTACGCTCATCCGGATGGGGCGGGGCATTGAGCAGGTAGCGGCACAATTCGCCGATATACTCGAATAGCGTCGCCTCGGAGGCGGCCAAGTCCTTCCAGAACGTCGTGACCGAGAATTTCCGTTTCAGGACGATTGTTCCGCCGACGGCCAGGACCGTGCCGGGGGCCGCGACCCCGCCGGCGGAATGATAGAGCGGCAGCACCAGGAACATTTTGTCCTTGGCGGTCGCCTGCGCCGCCACCGACCAGGCCAGCATGGCGGTGAAGAACCTCATATGTGAGAAGTTCGCCGCCTTGGGCAGGCCCGTGGTGCCGCTGGTGTAGATATAGAAGCACACGTCCTTGCCGCGCAGATTGGGACGCGCTTCCTTGCCAATGGGCCGACCCGGCTGAGCGGCCAGCGCGGCATTCAGATCTTCGGCGCCCTCGGCGGCGCCGTCTTGCGCCCATGCGGTGATCGGCGTTTCCATCAGGTCCCGGGCGGTGGCGAAATTCTCGCCCAATTCGGCGCCCAGGATCAGATGCCGCGCCTGGGAAATTTCAAGCGAATGGGCGAGCGCGCGGTCTTTCAGATTGGTGTTGATCAGGGCGGAGATCACGCCGATCTTCGCCATCCCGCACCAGGCAAACAAGAAGTCCGGCCGGTTCTCCATGAGAAGCGCGACGGCATCGCCCTGGCCCAGCCCCTGAGCCAGCGCCCATTCGGCATAGCGGTTGGCGGCGGCGTTGTATTCGGCATAGGTGTAGGAGCGGCCCTCGAATTCGATGGCGACCTGATCCGGCGTTTCCGCGGCCCAGTGCTCGATGATGTCGGCGGCCGTCCGGGTCATCTCCGGGCTGAGATCCTGGATCAGCTTCCTGGTCTTCATCAGACGATCCAGGTAAATCAACTCGCTGCGTAACCGGCTGAACAGTCCCATGGCGCGCTCCCCTATCCCAGGCGCCCTTCGCGCCTGCACAACGGCGCTGATGATACGGCCCACCGGTTTACGGTCAAGAAACCCCGGTCAGGAGACAACCGAGCGATGTCGAGCCGCGTGCCGAACGAGGATCTGCCTGAGCTGGATGCCACGGGTTTGCGCTGTCCGCTGCCGGTGCTCAAGGCCCGACCGTTTCTCAAGGGTCTGCCGCCGGGCAGCCGGGCGGTGATCCGGTCGGACGATCCGGTGGCGCGGGTCGATTTGCCGGCCCTGTGCCACCAGGACGGCCACACGGTGCTTGACGAACGTCTGGACGGGGCGGTGTTCAGCCTCACGGTGGCAACGGCCCGCCCGATGGGCGAACCGGGGGACGAACCGGGGG
>CAZHDI010000004.1:63496-81978 GCA_964531285.1 uncultured Alphaproteobacteria bacterium
CGAACCGGGGGACGAACCGGGGGGCGAACCCGGGGGCTGACCCTGGGCGGTAGCTCGGATAGTCTCTCGGGGCCGTCCGCTCCAGCGCCGGGGCCGGACACTCATCTGATAAGCCGATCGCGCCGTTACGCCGGCGCATCGAAGGAAGGATCAGCCTCATGCAACGCGAAGTCGTCCTGTGCGCGCCGATGCGGACCGCCATCGGCACCTATAACGGGAGCCTGAAGACCACGCCCGCAACCACCCTTGGCGCGACGGCCGTCAAGGCCGTGCTCGACCAGAGCGGGCTCGATCCCGCCAAGCTCGGCAGCGTCGTCTTGGGCAATGTGGTGCAGGCGGGCAATAAGATGAACCCGGCGCGCCAGGCCGCGATCCATGCCGGCATCCCGGTTGAAGTGCCGGCCTTGACGGTCAACCGGGTGTGCGGGTCCGGCGCTCAGGCGGTGGCGACCGCGGCCAATGAAATCTGGCTGGGCTATGAGGATGTGGCCATCGCCGGCGGCATGGAAAACATGGACATGGCGCCCTATCTGGTGCCCGGCGGTCGCTGGGGGAACCGGATGGGCCATGTTCAGATGATCGACTCCATGCTGCATGACGGCCTGAACGACGCTTTTTCCGATCAGCATTCCGGCTGGCACACCGAAGACTTGGCGCGGGTCCATGGCGTGTCGCGCGCCGAGCAGGACTATTGGGCCGCGCGCAGCCAGCAGCGTTTTTCGGCCGCCCAGGCCGAGGGCAAGTTCAAGGACGAGATCGTCCCGGTCGAACTTAAAGGCCGCAAAGGGCCGGTGCCGTTCGACACCGACGAACACAATCGTGCCGACACGACCGTCGAAACCCTGACCAAACTGCGCCCGGCCTTCCGTCCCGAAGGCACCATCACGGCCGGTAACGCACCGGGCCTCAACAGCGCCGGAGCCGCGATGATCGTGGCCGAGCGCGGCTGGGCCGAGGCCAACGGTCTTGCGCCGGTGGCCAAGCTGGTGGGGTACGGCGTGGCGGGCGTTGAACCCGGCATGTTCGGCATCGGACCGGTGCCGGCGGTCCGCAAGCTTCTGGACCGGGTCGGCTGGACGGTCGGCGATATCGGGCGCATTGAAATCAACGAGGCGTTCGCGGCTATTGCCATCGCGGTGATGCGCGATCTCGGCTTGCCGGAGGACGTGGTGAATGTGGAAGGCGGCGCCATCGCGCACGGCCACCCGATCGGCGCGACGGGCGCGGTTCTGACCGTGCGGCTTTTGCATTCCATGAAGCGCGACGGCATCAAGCGCGGCGTGGTCACCGCCTGTATCGGCGGCGGTCAGGGTGTCGCGCTGGCGGTCGAGAGCCTCTAAGCGGCCGCTCCGGCGCCGCGCCACTTTTCATAAACCATGAGACCAGAGCGGCCCGGATCTTCCGGCGCCGCTCTTTTTCCGCGCGCGTCCCGGCTGCGATCCATCGGCATACGGACGGCGCCACCATTCCATCGGCCTCAAAACAATCGCTGCGGCGCACGGTGTATTCCCGTATGCACACTAGGGCTTTATTGGCCCTTTGGATTAGTCCCGACGCCCCGAATACCCATGACGGATGAGCGGCTTTTTGCCCAATGCCTGAAGACCTTGAGAAAACCGCACGGATTCATCGTTAATCGCTCTTCACAATTCCTCCAACGTCTACCAGCCCATTAATTTTGCGTGTATGGTCCGGGCAACGGGCTGGGGAGCGGCCGTTTTTCGAACGATGCGGCGTAATCGTTTCTCCTTTGGTTGGGGGTATGTATGGAACCGTTTGTCTGCCAGTTGCGTGAAGCGACCTTCGCCAACGACACCATTGATCTGCGCGGTTGTTCGCAGAATTTTTTCATCGAGTTGCTGTACGGCGAAGACACGATCTGGACCGGCGATAACGGCACCCATGCGCGCCTCGATCATATTCCGCCGCAGGGCGCGGACTCGGTCGGTGAGGCCGATATCGCCTTTCTGCAGGGCGGGCCCGACCTGATCGAGACCTTCATTGTCGATATCGTGCCCGGCGATGAGATCCACAATTTCGGCGCGACCGGCGTTCCGGGCGTCAATGGCGATGTCTTCCGCCTGCGCGTCGACAACATCACCAATTTCAGCCAGGAAATCGTGCCGAATTCGACCGGCGGTTTCGATACGCTGGTGACCTTCACTCTCGACGCCTTCGGGATCACCCGGACCCAGCGCTTCGTCGATACGGTCGGCGAATTTTACGTCGACAGCTACCAGCCGAATGTCGGCACCGATTTCCGGATGACCTCGGCCGGCCCGATCGCCTTGCCGGATGCGTTCGACGTCGATTCCAACACGCCGGGCAGCTTCAATGTGCTGTCCAATGACGACGCCTTTATCGGCACCTTGAGCGCGACCGGCGTCGGCGGCGGCGGCACCGGCTCGTTCGTGACCCTGTCCTCGGGCGCGCGGGCGTCGATCAACCCGGACGGCACCCTGAATTACGATCCCAACGGCGCGTTCGGCTTCCTTCAGCCGGACCAGTCCACGACCGATACCTTCACTTACACGGTGACGGACGGTCAGGGCGGCAATGCCCAGGGCACGGTCACGGTGACCATCACCAACGGCAACAGCGCGCCGATAGCCCAGGACGATGTCATCAACGGCCAGGAAGATGCGGCGTTCGCCAGCAGCGTGTTCGCCGCCAACGGCAATGGCGCGGACACCGATCTCGACGGCGATACGTTCACCGTCACGGCCGTAAACGGGTCGGCGGCGAATGTCGGTACCCAGATCGATCTGGGTGACGGCCTCCTGACGCTGGGCGCCGACGGGTCGTTGACCTTCGTGCCGGATCAGGATTTCGCCGGCACCGAGACCTTCACCTACACGATTTCGGATCCCGACGGCCTGACCGATACAGCCACGGTTCAGCTCATCATTGCCGAAACCAATGACGACCCGACGGCGGAAGACGACGACTTCGCGATCGATGCCGGCGATACGCTCAGCGGCAATGTGTCTGCCGATAACGGCAACGGCGCCGACAGCGATCCGGAAAATGACGATCTGTCCTTCACCCTGCTCCAGACCACGGTGAACGGCCAGCTCACCTTCGATACGACGACCGGGTTCTTCTTCTATGTGCCGGACGACGGGTTCAGCGGTCAGGAGATCTTCCTGTACCGGGCCAGCGACGGCAATGGCGGCACCGACACCGCGACCGTGACCATCGACGTGATCGAGACGACCGCGACCTACAGCGCGTCGATCCAGAACGATCAGTTCTCGGAAGGCGGCAGCGGCGACACCACGACCTTCACCTTCACCGTGACACGTGACGGGGCGACACAAGGGGTGGGGACGGTCGACTACGCGTTCTCGGGCGGCGCTCAGAACCCCGCGAACACGTCCGATATTGCCGGAGGCGCCTTCCCGTCCGGCACATTGTCGTTCGATACCGGCGAGACGACCAAGACGCTCACCATTACCGTCACCGACGATTTCGTGCCCGAGCAGAACGAGACCATCGATCTGACGCTCACCAACGGGACCAACTCGGTCGGACCGGTCGTGCTGGATCCGGCGGTCGCGACCGCGACGATCCTCAATGACGATGTCGCGACCCTCGTCGGGACGGATGACGACGACAAGCTCAAAGGGTCGGACGACGATGAAGTCGTCTTTGCCGATGACGGCGACGACAAGATCAAGACCCGTGACGGCGACGACATCATCCTCGGCGGCGACGGCGACGACCGGATCAACGACAAGGGCGGCGATAACCTCATCTTCGGCGATGACGGCGACGACCGCATCAAGGTCAAGGACGGCGACAATATCATCGACGGCGGCGCCGGAGACGATGAAATGACCGCCGGCAAAGGCGATGATATTTTCGTCATCAAGCAAGGCAATGACCGCGACGAGATCAAGAAATTCGACAAGGATGGCCGCGACTTGATCGACCTGTCGGCCTTTGAGGGTCTCACCTTCGACATCTTCGAAGATGAAGCGGATGAGGACGGCAAGGATGTCGTCTGGGAGGCCGAAGACGGAACCGAACTCGTCATTCTGAAGTTCGATCTCGACGATCTGTCGTCGCGCGACTTCATCTTCGCCGAATAATCGGTACACGGCCGTCGCACCGACATGGAGGGCCGGGTCGCAAGATCCGGCCCTTTTTCACAGGAGCCGCACCCCAATGACCAAGCTGCTATCGCGTCTTCTGCTCGCTGCGGCAGCCGTCGTCCTGGTGGCCGTTGTCGGCCTGCATCTGAGCGGCCTGCCGATCGCCAGCGCCTTTGCGCGCGGCGAGGAGGGACCGGCCTTCCTGCGGCAGACCATTGAAATCCTCTGGATCCTGCCGTCGGCGCATTGGCTGGCTTTTGCCCTGGCCGCCGGATGGAGCAGCGTCCGCCTGCCGGGCACGTTCGAGCACCGGGTCCTGCTGCTCATCATCGCCGCCGCCTTGATGGCGGACGGCGTTCTGATCTTCATCGCCCTTGGCGGCTTTATCGGCGCCTTTGCGGCGGCCGGCGTCGGCGCGGCCATCGCCGTGGCCGCGCTCATCGCCCCGTCCAGAGCGCCCTAGTCCTTACGCAGACGATAAAGGCCCGCGTCGGTATCGGACGAGAAAATGATATCGCCCGCCGCCGTGACCACGACGCCGGTGGGGATGTTGCCGGGCGGGCTGGACTCGGTCCCAGCCAGACCCATGGGCAGGTCGTCGGCGATCACCGAGCGGGACCCGGTTGCCGGATCGATCCGCACCAGGCGCCGCGCGCCCACCTCAGCCACCACGAGATGACCATCGCCGTCGAGGGCCATGCCTTCGGGTCCGTCGAGGCCTTCGGCAATGACCGTCGTCTCGCCGGTCTCAAGCGCCACCCGGACGATCCGCCCGGGGATCATTTCCCCGACATAGACCGCCTCGTCCGACGCGCGGACCATCGCGCCCGGCGTCATGAGACCGTCCGCGATCACCCTGCGGGCCGCAAGATCATCGAGCGGGGCGCGGGTCAGCGTGCCGGTGGCCAGATCCAGCCAGACCGCGGTCCCATCGCCCAAGGGCAGCGCATCGACGATCACGCCCAGATCATGGGCCAGCGGCCCGAGAACGCCGGTCGCCGGGTCGAGCGTTTGCATGGTGCCGGAGACATAGCTGGTCAGCAGCACCGTCTCGCCGTCACTGCCGGCCATGACCGGATAATCGACAGTATCGGCAAAGACACGGCCGAACTCCCGCACCGCTCCGGTTGCGACGTCGACGCCGCGCACCGAGAACACATCCGCGACGATCACTTCTTCCGCACCCGGTGCCCCGACCAGGGCGATATCGGCGGCCACCGCCAGCGGGCTTGAGATCACCTCCCGGCTTGCACCCGTCGAGACATCGACTTCGTGGATGGCATTATCCGCCATCACGGTCAGGAACAAGGCGCCATCGGCGCGGAACGCCAGATTGTCGATGGCTTTGGGTACACGGGCCACGACCTCGGTTCCGCCGGTCTCGATATCCACACGGACGACTTCGCCGCGCATGGTATCGACGGCATAAAGCTGGCCGTCCGGCGCGAAATTGGCGGCCGCCGGAATGCCGAAGCCGTCGGCAACGACCTCCAGCGTGCCCTCATCCACATCCACACGGACGATCTGTCCCCGGAACCACAGCGGGCCGTAGAGCTTCCCGTCGGGACCGAAATCGAAGCCGTTCAGACCGCCCATACCGGCCATGATCTGGCGCGGCGGCGCGTTGCCGCTGGGGTCGGCCTCATAAAGGGCATCGCCCTGGAAAACCTGGGTGAAGAACAGCCGGCCGTCCTGGTTGAAGGCCAGCGAATTGGCGCCGGGCAGATCCTCGGCCACCACATGGATCGACCCGTCGGGCCGCCGGGTGTAGACCTTGCCGTCGCTAAAGGCCGTCCAGACCAGGGTGCCGTTGGGGCCCTGCTCCACATCGTCCGCCATGCCGGCCGGCGGGCCGATATGCACCGATACGGCGCCGGACGAGGGATCCACCTCATAGAGCGTGGCGCCGACCACACTGCCCGCAAGCAGACGCCCGTCATTGTCGAAGGTCAGCCCGTGAATGCCGTGAAACGGCCCGCCCGGCACCAGGGTTTCGAGGACATATCCCGATCCCCCTGGCGAAGGGTCGGCCGGGGACGCAGGCTCGGCCGGCGCCTCAACGGCCTCGTCCGGCCCGGCGGTGTCCGGCGGGGGCGCTTCGGCCCCGCATGCGGCCAGTCCCGTCAGCAGCGCCGCGGTGCTGACACCGGTCAAAATGCGCTGCCAACCGTGCGGCAGTCTGTTGGACATGAAGGGCCTCCCTCGTTTTGCGCGTCGCTTTTTTCACCGGCTGCCCGTGTCGGCACCAGCCGGCCCTTACGGAAAGCCTAGCCCGGGCGCGGCGGACAGGCCAGCGCGGGCCTGCACGCGGCGGCGCAAAGTGCTAGATCACCAAAGCGAACCAGCCATGCGGAGACCCGGCCATGATTGCCCTCACTGATGCCCTGCGCGATCAGCTCGTCGCCAATCTGCAATCCTTTCCGGTGCTGCGGGCCGACACCACGGCCCGGCAGGCGGCGGTCGCCTTGACCATCACCCATGGCGATACGCCCGACGATGGGGCCGCGCTGCTGCTCACCCGGCGGGCCAGCAAGATGTCGACCCATCCGGGCCAATGGGCCCTGCCCGGCGGGCGGGTCGATGACGGGGAAACCGCCGAGGAAGCCGCGCGGCGGGAGTTGCTCGAGGAACTCGGCGTCGATCTGGGCCCGGAGGCGTGTCTGGGGCGGCTCGACGATTACACGACCCGGTCGGGCACGGTCATCCAGCCTTTCGTCTATTGGATCGGCGGGCGCCCGGCCCTTGTGCCCAATCCCGCCGAAGTCGCGTCGATCCACCGGATCCCGGTGGCCGAATTCGATTATCCGGGCAGTCCGGAACTGCTCGACGGTCCCGATGAAGGCCGGCCGATCATCCGCGTCTATCTGAACGGGCGGCGGATTCACGCCCCCACCGGCGCGGTTCTGCATCAGTTCTGGGAAGTCGCGGTCAACGGGCGCTGGACCCGGGTGGCCCATTTCGACCAGCCCTCCTGGGCCTACTGATGCCGAGGTTCTCGTGCAGCTCCTGGCGCCATCCTGTCCAAGCCGACCATAGGCGGGCGCGCCCGCTTCGCTATAGTGGCGCCAAATGCACTGGCGTAATAGCGCCCCTATGAGGAGGACCCGACCATGGCTCAGCGATTGACCCTTGTGCACGGCCTGGCCGCGATGGCCCTGATTGGCAGTCTCGGCGCGTGCCGCGACAATACCCAGGCCCCATCCGCGCAAACCGACACCATAGCGGCGTCCGCCCCGGCACAGATACCCGAGGCCAAGGACATCGATGTGTGCACGCTCGTGCCGCCGGCTCAACTCACCCAAACCTTCGGCTATGCCTTCGAGCGCGGCGAGCGCCGGGGCCTCAGCGGCGTCTATCCGGCCTGGGGCTGCGCGCATCTGTCGGAACAGGGCGCCCATCCGGCCGGAGACACGGCGGTCACGACCGTCGCGGTGCAGGTCTCGACCTGGCCCGAGCCGGAGCGGTTGAGCGATTACATGGCCTCCATGACCACCGACGGCACCTTCGTCATGGTCGAGACCGACCAGATCGGGCCGGTGGCTTATTGGAACGGCCTGGCCATGGCTCAGTCCGGCGCTCTCCTGATGAATGTGCGGATCAGCGGCGATCATGGTCTGGAGGACGAGGCGCTCCAGGACATGGCCGTGGCCATGACCATCCTGGCCCAGAGCAATCTGTAGGCTGCAGCGGCGGTCCGAGAACCGGCCATCGTAAGAGAGCCCGCCGGAGTAACCCGGCGGGCTTTTGTGGTTCACAGGCGAACGAGGCGTCCGGTCAGAAGCGGGCGGTGACGCCCACCGTGTAGAGGCGCGGCTGGCCGCGGATCGCGGTCGGAATGCCGAGGACCCGGCCCGTATTCCCCATGTCGATGAGGTATTCCTCATCGAACAGGTTCTCGACACGGCCGCGCAATTCCCAGGTGTCGTCGAACACCAAGCCGGCATTCAGCGTGACGATCGTGTAGCCGTCTTCCCGCAGGTCGAACGGTACGGACTCGGTCGCCAGCTCATTTTCGGCATTGAAGAAGTGTTCGGACTTGTAGCTGGCCAGCGCCGAGACGAAACCCGCCCAGTCCTCGGTGAGCTGACGGCTGTAGGACACCCCGCCCGAGATCGTCCAATCCGGCGACAGACGGAAATCATTCCCTGACAGATCGATCGGCGGGCCAAGCACCGCGGCGGTGGACCCCTCGTCGAACTCTCCGTTCAGGTAGCCGACATTACCGAACAGATCGAGACCCATGTCGAAGCTGACATTGGCCGACAATTCGAAACCGGTGGCGCTGGCCGAGCCGGCATTGACGTTCTGAAGCGAGCCGCCCTGAACGATGAGGGTCTGGAAATCCTCATAATCGTAATAGAAACCCGCGCCTTCGAGCTGAACGAAGGCACCGTCGAATTGAAGCGCGCCCTTCAGGCCGATCTCATAGGAGGTGACCCGCTCCTCATCGACCGACCGGCTGAAGTCGGCCTCAGTCAAGCCAGCGCGCGGCTCGATCTCGACACCGCCCGACCGGATGCCCCATGAATAGCTGGCATAGGCCAGCCAACCATCCATGAACCGGTATTCCAGGATCGCCCGCGGCTCGAAATAGCTGAACGTGTCATCGGTCGTCAGCGTTTGCCCGCCCGTGGTGCCTTCCAGCGCATTGGTTTCCAGGATGGCCAGACGGCCGATCTGCTCGGGCGTCAAGAGCGCGAACAGCGGCGAGGCCGGATTCGTCAGATCGATGCCGAAACCATCGCGCAGCGCGCCGAGCAGAACCGGGTTGCCCGGGCTGAACGGATTGGCCGGCAGCGAGTCCACGAACCGGCCCAGCGCGGTCACGTCGCCCGCGGCGAACGCCCCGAGCGATCCGAGATCGGACAAGGCCAGCGGCAGCAGCGATCCGGGGAACGCGAAGCCCGGGCCGAACACGGACTCCACATTCTGCGAGGTGAAGTTGAGTTCCTTGTCATCGGTGGTCCACCGCGCGCCGGCGGTGAAGGTCAGCCGGTCCGTGATGTCGAAACTGCCGTCGAGGAACACCGAATAGCTGCTGGTCTCGTTGTTCGAGCGCGTGTCTTCCGTCACCGGCGGCAGGCCCGCGATCGGCGGGAACGCCGCAGCGCCGCCGAACAGGATCGGCAGCACATTGGCGAAGATGTTCTCCTGATTGATGGTGAACAAACGCCGGCGCTCCGCCTCTTCCTTGTAATAGGACACACCGCCGAAGGCCGAGAACGGCCCCTCGTCCTCGAAGGTGAAGCGCAGTTCCTGGAACCAGGTCCGGCCGAAATCGTCCTCATCCGAATCGATGATCTGGATCGACGTGCCGTCCGGGTCGAACCGGTCGAGAGACTGGAACTCGCGATAGCCCGAGGTCGAACTGACCGTGATCGACTCGCTCACATCGTAATTGGCCAGCACCGTTGCGCCATAAACCTCACGCTTTGTGGCAATGCCGGGCCATTGGGCATACTCACCGAACGGGTCAACATCGTCGAGGAAGGGATCGGCTTCGGCAAGCGCCGGCACCAGCGTTTTGAACCCTGTCGGGTCCGGCGCGTCATATTGCCAGAAGCCGATGACCGTGACATCGAGATCGTCCGTCGGCAGAGCGGTGAACGAGCCGCGAATCTGGAGGGTGTCTTTGCCCTGCTGGTTCTGATCGCTGGACGCTTCATTCGGGATGAAGCCGTCGCGCTGGTGGAACACCGCACCGAGGCGGACATAAAGACCGTCCTCGATGACCGGGGCATTCACGACACCCTCATAGCGCTCGCTGCCGTAATTGCCGAATTCGACGCGGGCCATGGCTTCGTATTCGGGGCTCGGCTTGCGCATGATGAAGTTCACCGCGCCGTTGGAGGCGCCGCGGCTGAATAGCGTGCCCTGCGGCCCCTTGGCCACCTCGACCCGTTCCAGATCGAACAATTCGATCACCGACCCGCCGCCCCGGCTCGCCGGAATGCCGTCATAGAAGACCGACACATTCGGCTCGGAGTCCGGTTCGGACACGTCCGAGGAAATCCCGCGGATGATGAAGCTGGGCGTGTTGACCGCCTGGAGCTGGACCTGGAAGCCCGGCACGAATTCCGACAGATCGTCGAGATCGGTAATGCCCGTTCCGTCCAGGAATTCCCCGGTGACGGCGGTGATCGCGAGCGGCACATCCAGCACCGACTCTTCGCGCTTCTGCGCCGTCACAACGATGGTTTCCGAAACGATGCCGCTTTGCGCCAGCACCGGGCTGATCGCCGACGGGGCGATCAGCGCCAAGGCCGCAACGCCGCCGAGCCAGACCTGCTTCATGCCAGACATGTGTTCCCCCAGATGAAAATCCTTATGGCCATTACGCTTTTGAAGCGCACCCGGCCAGAGAGCGCTAGTGCAGGGGGGACACACTTGGCGCGCAGTCGGCATGGGATGCCCGAGGATTGGGCACGCCCGGGTCGCCAACAAAAAAGGCGCGGACCCGGTCCACGCCTTTTCCATAGACTTTGGTTGTATGAGACTTTGGTTGTGTGCCGGGACTGTCCGCCGGTCCCGCGATCAGTGCGACCGGGGCTTCGGCGCGGTGCGCGGCACGGTGCAGCCCAGAATAATCAGGAACACCGCAAGGCCCATGGTGGCGAACACCCCTTGGGTGATGCCGCCGTCCGACGCATCGAACACGAACCCGATAAACGCCGCCGCCGCGATAAACGCCGCGCCGCCGATGATCGAGAAGGACCGGCTCGGCGGTCCGCCGATGGCGGAAATCGCCGCGAGGATCGTGGCCACCGGCGCGATAATCACCCAGCCGACCGTAATCAGCTCCGTGCCGCGCGGATTGGCCCGAAACGAGGCCCAAAAATCAGAAAAGAACTCCCAACCTGTCAGCTGCGGCGCGCTCGCGTAACCCGCGTCACGCGCGTATCCCCAAGCCACAACCCAGAAGGTTGCCGAGAGAGCCAACGCTGCACAGACGAAGAGTGCCCGTCCGGTGACGTGCCAATTCATTGCTCACCCCAACGCTTCGTAACGACCGGCCGCAACTATGCGCTTCCCATAAGGGGAGTGCAAGACGCCAAAGCGGTCGCTTTTCGGAAATCCGCAACCCGGCGCGCAGGCTGCCGGACACCGCTCCGACGGCGCGCAACCATCGCGCCCGGACAGGCGCCGGCATGCGCGCATGCGGACCATACCAATCACCCGAAGCGTCCCATATGGTGGCGTCTATCGCCGCCCCGGCGCCGGGCAATCCCGGCGGGAGAGTGCCATGACGACCATGCTTACCCTGGCTGCCCTGTTCCTCGTCGCGGCCGCGTTTTTTGCGCCCCTGTCCAAGCGCGCCGGGTTCAGCAGCATTGTCGGCTATCTCGTCGCCGGCATTCTGATCGGCCCTTCGGGCCTCGGCTTCGTTGCGGGCGACGAAGAGGTCGAAAGCATTCTGATCCTCGCCGAATTCGGCGTCGTGCTGCTCCTGTTCCTGATCGGCCTGGAGTTGCGTCCTCAGCGTCTGTGGGCCTTGCGCACCGATATCTTCGGGGCCGGCGCCATGCAGGTGGCCGCGACGACCGTTGCGCTGGGCGGTTTGGGGATCGCCATGGGCTATGGGGTCTGGCAGTCCATCGTGATTGCCGGCGCGCTCGCCCTGTCATCGACAGCCTTCGTGCTTCAATTCCTGGGCGAACGCGGACAACTCGCCCAGCGCCATGGCCGCATGGGCTTTTCAATCCTTCTGATGCAGGACATTGCGGCGATCCCGCTGATCGCCTTCATCCCGGTGATCGGGGTGTCCAGCGCCTCCGACCCGTTCACGCTCGCCGATCTGGCGGTCATGGTAGCCACCATCGCGCTGGTGCTGGTCGTGGGCCGCTATGTGCTGCGTTATGTCTACCGGTTCGTCGCGAGCACCGGCGTGCCCGAGGGCATGACAGCCGCGGCCCTTCTAACCGTCGTGACCGTCACCCTTTTAATGAATTATGTCGGCCTGTCGGCGGCGCTGGGGGCGTTTCTCGCGGGCATGCTGATCGGCGGATCGGAATACCGCCACGAAATAGAGGCGAACATCCAACCCTTCGAGCGGATCCTGCTCGGTGTCTTCTTCACCGCTGTCGGCATGGGGCTCGACCTGGGGCTCCTGATCGAGGAACCGGCCCGCATCATCGGCCTGGCGCTGGGGATCATGGCGGTCAAATGCGCCGTTCTGTTCGCGATCGGTCTGTGGCGCGGCCTGAAACCCGGAAGCGCGCTGCTCCTCGGCGCCGCCCTCGCCCAGGGCGGAGAATTCGCCTTCGTGGTGTTCGGCGTGGCCTATCAGAACGGTTTGCTCCCGGATGAAACCCAAACCGAACTCATCGTCGCCGTCACCCTGTCCATCGCGTTCACGCCCTTCCTCTATTGGATCGCCGAGTGGTTCGCCGCGCTCGGCCATAAGCCTCGCGGCGATGACAGCGACATGCCGGATCATGACGAGCGTCATGTGATCGTGGTCGGTTTCGGCCCCTTCGGGCAGATCCCCTCGCGGGTGCTGTCGGCGATGAATATTCCGTTCACGGCTCTTGAGAACCGGGCCGAGCGGATCGACTTCGTGCGCCGCTTCGGCGCGGATGTGTATTACGGCGATGCGACGCGTCAGGAGCTTCTTGAGGCCGCGGGCGCCGGCACGGCCCGCGCGTTGATCGTGGCGCTGGAGGACCAGGAGCAGAACACTAAGGTCGTTGAAATTGTGCGTCGGCACTATCCGGACCTGCCGATTTTCGCACGCGCCCATGACCGCTTCCATGCCCATGAATTGCTGGATCTCGGCGCGCAGGCGGTCCAGCGCGAGAGTTATCACTCGGCCCTGGCGCTCACCCAGGATCTTCTGACCGGGCTTGGCGAAACCCCGTCGCGCGCCCAGCGGATCGTGCGGATGTTCCGTGAGCAGGACGAGACGCGCTTCGTGGAAGACCGCGCCTATTATCAAGACGTGGAGAAAGTGCGCGCCAGCGCCGCCCGCTCCCACGAGGAACTGGAACGCCAGTTCCAGAAGGACCGCGAAACGCCGGACGAACCTCACGGCGCCAACGGCAAGGCCGGCTAAAAGCCCTTTTGGAAATAGGACATCACCGACCCGCCAGGCACTCGGAAATGCGCCATACAGCGCAGTTCCAAAAAGCCTCTAAGGCGCGTCAGATATCGATCAGTTTGATCTCGATGGTCACATCGCCGGCCTCGACCGGGAACCGCGTCTCATCGAAGGTCGGGCGGCGGGTGCGCGGCTCATAGCCGTTGGAAAAGCCCAGCCGCTCCCGCGGGATGCCCAGGAAATTCCGGTCGAGACGGCCATTCATGTCCGCATCGTGAATAACGCTCAACGCATAAGAGCCCGGTGCGAGATCATCGAAGATCAGCATCGCCATGCCATCCTCGCCGACGGGCGCGGCTTCGCGGCGCTGAGGCTCCTCCAGAAACGTCTCCGGTGAATTATACAGCGTACCGACGACCTGCCCGATCGCCGGCTTGCCGCAATGGACCTGGACGATGAGCCGCGCCAAGGTGTCCGCCTGCGCCGCATCGGAACGGTCGGCGATGCCGGGCATGGGCGCGGCGACCCCCGCGCCGGACATGACGCCGGACACGACGCCGGACGCCAGGAACGCGAGCGCGGCACGTCTGGGAAGCGTGACAGGGGTCATGGGCGCCCCGGCTCCGCCGCACCGCGCATCACGGCCTCGAAAAAGGCCGCCATCGTTCCCAGATTGTCCACCGGGATGCGCTCGTTCGTCCCATGAATGCCGTCGAGCAGGTCCGGCGTCAGGACGGCCGCGTTGAACCGGTAGGTGCTGTCCGCGATGGGCTCCATATGTTTGGAGTCGGTGCCCGCCACCGTCAGGCTCGGTACCGCGATGACCGGACCGAACACCTGGCCCACTGCGTCCTCAATGACAGCATAGCCCCCGGCGCCGACCAATCCGGGCGTGGACGGACCATAGCCGAGTGTCTCACCGGTGCCGGTGACCTCGATCCCGTCGCCGACCAGCGTCTGCACACGGTCGATCACGCTGTCGACGCTCTCGCCGAGCTGAATGCGGAAATTCACCGTGGCGCGGGCCTGCTGCGGCAGGATGTTTTCGACCGATCCCCCTTTGATGATGGTTGCAGCGGTCGTCGTCCGCAGGCGGGCCGCCGTTGACGGGTCGGCCAGCATCTGCGCCTTGACCAACGGCTCCAGCAGCCAAAGATTGGCCATGATCAGACGGTCCGTGAACGTCCCTTCCGCCGCGATGGCCCGGAGCAAGGCCCGGGTCTGGTCATCGAGACGGGCCGGGAATTGATTGTCGTGGAGGGTGGCGACTGCCTTGGCGAGCTTGCTCACCGCGGTCTCATCGCGCGGCATGGACGAATGGCCGCCGGCATCCCGCGCCACGAGGTCCAGGGTCAGATAGCCCTTCTCGCCGATGGAAATCAGCGCAACGTCGGGCTCGACACCGAACAGCGCAGTGCCGTTGACGATGGCCGATCCCTCGTCGAGGGTCCACTCCAGACGGATGCCGCGCTCCCGCATCATCTCGGCGATCACCGCCATCCCGTCTTCGCCGCCAATCTCCTCATCATGGCCGAAAAAGAAATAGAGATCCCGGCGCGGACGGAAGCCCTCGGCGGCGAGCCGGTTGGCCGCTTCCATGATGGCGATGAGCGACGCCTTGCAATCCTGGGTGCCGCGCCCCCAGACATAGCCGCCGTCGATCACGCCCTGGAATGGCGGATGGGTCCAATCGTCCTCGGTCCCCGGCTCAATGGGCACGACATCCTGATGCGCGAGAAACGCGACCGGCTGGCCCTCGCCGCTTCCGGCCCAGCGGAACAACAGCGTGTGCTTGTTGACCATTTCCAGGTCCATGGCGGCGTGGGCATCGGGGTAGGTGCGCGCCAGCCAGGCCCGGAAGGCCACAAAGGTGGCCGGATTGGCGCTCTCGCGCCCCTCGACCATGGAGATCGTTGGAATACGGACGGCCTCGGCAAGCCGGGCCGCAATGGCGCCGGCATCGTAGTCATGGGGCTCGGGTGCCGGGACATCGAGGCGGGCATCGTTCAGGTTCATCGCCCGATAGGACATGACAGCGGCGAGCGCGATCAGCGCCACCAACAAAACGAGTCCGTATCTCAACGCCATGCGCATGGTCGATGTCCCCCGTCCGGCCCCAGTCGCGGGCTCCATCTTTTGATATAGACAACTCTAGCCTGCCTTGCCGAAGCCCCGCAATCGCGCACCCTCGCCGGGCGGACCTAATCCAGGCCGGCCACCTCCCGGCGCGTGCGGCGGGTCAAACCGATCAGCACCGGTCCGATGAAGAAGAACACGAAGCCCGACCACGCCGCCAAGGCGGCCGGCAGGGCCAGGGCCAGGGCAATGGCAAGCACGGCAACAGCGATATGGACCGCGCTCTCCCGGACCGTGGCGCGGGTGAGAATGCGCTCCTTCGGTGTGAGGCCGAGCGGGTCCTGGCGGCTGCCGGCATGGGCATAGAGCAGCGCGAACACCGTGAAGACCGCGGCGTAACCGGCCGAATAAATGACAATGAGCCAGCGCGCGTCGCTGAGCGGCAGAACCGCGCCAATGGCCTCCAGGTCCGGTGTCCCGGTGATTAGGAACGTGGTCAGATCGACCGTGAACCGCGCCAGAAACTTCAGCGGATAGACGAACGCCAGAACCAGGAACAACAGGACCGTGTTGAGCGCGATGGTGCGTTCGTCCTCCAGGTCATAGCGGCGGAAAAACACGTAATGGGCCCGCCAGATCAGCGCGAGCAGCGCAAAACACGCCGCCATGGCCACAAGATCGCGCCACAGCCCCGTCAGTTCATCAAAGGTGGTCGGCACGCTCGAGGCCGCGACCAGGGTCAGCGCCAGGGCGAACACGATGTCGGAAAAATTCTCCACCCGGCTGACATCCTTGCCGCGCCAGCGGAACTGCTCCTCGCCCTGATCGCTGGTCAGGATTTTGTCGGTCATCGCCCGCCTCGCTGGCAGTCTTGCTGCCTGTCAGTGCCGCGCAAACCAGCCTAGCAGATCGCCTGTCGCCCGCCAGCGCAGGGCGTTTCACGGCCCAACCGCGCCCGATCTGCGACGGACGGGAGGTGTACACGGCGGCCCCAGCGCCTAAACTCAGGCGCAAGGGAAATTCATGGAGGGTGTCGGCGATGGCTGAATGGTTGGGACCGCGCGGGTTGGCGCGTATGGCGGCGGTGGCCGCGTTGATGCTGGGCCCCGGTCTGGCGCCGGCGCTGAGCGCCGAGGACGGCGACACCAAGCCGCCGATGTTCGAACTGGCCGATGTGTTCGATCTGGAATACGCCGCCGATCCGCAGATCGCGCCCGACGGCAGCAGCATCGTCTATGTGCGCCGCTCCATGGACATCCGCACCGACCGGGCCAAGGGCAGCCTGTGGACCATCGCGCCGGACGGCAGCCGCCATCGCCCGCTTCTGGCCGATGCCAAGAGTTATGGCAGTCCGCGCTGGTCGCCGGACGGTACGCGGATCGCCTATGTCACGGCCGCCGAAGGCTCGCCGCAAATCTATGTGCGCTGGATGGACACCGGCCAGACCGCCAAGATCGCCGATCTGACCGAGGCACCGGGCAATCTGGCCTGGTCGCCCGACGGCACGCGGATCGCCTTCACCATGGCGGTGGATGCCAAGCCGGCGAGCCTCGCCACCCTGCCATCGCCGCCCGAGGGGGCCGAGTGGGCGCCGCCGCCGGTGGTGATCGACCGGTTGACCTACCGCGCCGACGGCGCCGGGTTCCTGCCGCACAGCTACACCCATGTGTTTGTGGTCCCGGCCGAGGGCGGCACGCCGCGCCAGGTGACCAGCGGCGATTTCAATCATGGCGGCACGCCGTCCTGGATGCCCGACGGCACCAGCCTGATCGTCTCGGCCAACCGCATGGAGGACTGGGATTATCACCCCAACGGCAGCGAGTTGTTCGAGGTGAGCCTCGCCGAGGGCACCGTCACCCCGCTCACGGATCGCGACGGGGCGGATTTCGCGCCGTCCGTGTCGCCCAACGGGCGCTATGTCGCCTATCTCGGTTATGACGATCAAGGCACCAGCAATCATCAGATCGAAGTCATGGTCCTCGACCGGCGCACCGGCGAGGCGCGGGCCCTGACCGAGGGACTCGACCGGACCGTGACGGCGGCACCGGCCTGGGGCGGCGGCAATAGCGGTGTCTATTTCCTCTATGAGGACCGGGGCACGACCAAAATCGCCTATGTGACCCTGGGCGGCAGCGTCAGCGATCTGGCGGACGGCATCGGCGGGACCACCCTGGGCCGGCCTTATACTTCGGGCGATTTCTCGGTCGCGCGGACCGGTGCCTATGCCACCGTGCTGACCGCGCCGGACCATCCGGCCGATCTGGCGGCGAGCCCATCGCGCCAGGGCACCTTGAAGCGCCTGACCGAACTCAACGCCGATCTTTTCGGCCACAAAACGCCGGCGGCGTCGACCG
The DNA here is from genome assembly GCA_964531285.1 of uncultured Alphaproteobacteria bacterium. Lineage (GTDB taxonomy): Bacteria > Pseudomonadota > Alphaproteobacteria > JAJFIK01 > JAJFIK01 > CAZHDI01. The sequence goes on from CAZHDI010000004.1 coordinate 81,061, forward strand.
AGATCACCTTCCCCTCGTCCTTTGACGGGCAGGAGATCCAGGCCTGGTACCTGACGCCTCCGGGTTTCGATCCGGAGAAGCAGTATCCGCTGATCATCGAGATCCATGGCGGTCCGCACACGGCCTATGGCCCGAACTTCACCGCCGAGGGCCAGTTGTTCGCCTCCGCCGGCTATGTGGTGCTGTTCGTCAATCCGCGCGGCTCCACGAGCTACGGCCTGGAGTTCGCCAATTACATCGACAAGAATTATCCGAGCGAGGATCACGACGACCTGATGTCCGGTGTCGATGCCATGATCGAGACCGGGTTCATCGATCCCGACCAGTTGTTCATCACCGGCGGATCGGGCGGCGGCACGCTGACCGCGTGGGCCATCGGCAAGACCGACCGGTTCAAAGCCGCGGTTGTCGCCAAGCCGGTGATCAACTGGACCAGCTTCACGCTGACCGCCGACGCCTACAGCTATTTCACCCAATACTGGTTCACCGAAATGCCGTGGGACGATCCGGATCAGTATTGGGACCGCTCGCCGCTCTCGCTCGTGGGCAATGTCAGCACACCGACCATGCTGTTGACCGGCGAGGACGATCTGCGCACGCCGATCACCGAGACCGAGCAGTATTATCAGGCCCTGAAACTGCGCAAGATCGACACCGCCATGGTGCGCATTCCCGGCGCCAGTCACGGCATTGCCGCGCGCCCGAGCCAGTTGATGGCCAAGGCCGGCTACATCATTGCCTGGTTCGACAAATACCGGGAGATGGAGGACGACAGCGCCGGCGACGCGGCGGAATGACCGGCACGGACGGGGGCCCGGCCCCCGTCCGTACCCTTTCAGAGCCCTTTTTGACATAGGGCATCACCGGCCCGCTCCCCCTCCCGACCACCCGATCAGGGTACCCTTGTGGGTGGTCGGG
>CAZHDI010000005.1:0-55445 GCA_964531285.1 uncultured Alphaproteobacteria bacterium
AGGCTTCGGACAGCACCTTGAAGGCAAAGCGCGTGGAAATTCCGGTCATCCCCTCATCGACGCCGCCGGCATCGCGATATTCCTGAACCGACTTGGCCTTCGGGTCGGTGTCCTTCAGCTTCTCGCCGTCATAGACCCGCATCTTTGAATAGACATTCGAATTGTCGTGTTCCTTCAGCCGGGTCATGACCGAGAACCGCGCCAGCATTTTCAGCGTCTCGGGCGCACAGGCGGCGGTATTCAACTCGCTCCCCGCAAGGAGCTTTTCATAGATCTGAGTCTCTTCAGTCACCCGCAGGCAGTAGGGCACATTGATCACGCAGATGCGGTCCAGGAACGCCTCGTTGTTCTTGTTCGCTTTGAACACGGACCATTCGGCCTCATTGGAGTGCGCCAGAATGGTGCCCTGGAAGGGCAGAGGCCCGAGCGCTTCGGTGCCCGTGTAATTGCCTTCCTGTGTTGCCGTCAAAAGCGGATGCAGCACCTTGATCGGCGCCTTGAACATCTCGACGAATTCGAGCATGCCCTGATTGGCCCGGCACAGTCCGCCGGAATAAGAATACGCGTCCGCGTCGTGCTGGGCATAATGCTCCAGCTTGCGGATATCCACCTTGCCGACAAGCGCCGAGATATCCTGATTGTTTTCATCGCCCGGTTCGGTCTTGGCAATGGCGATCTGCTTGAGCTTCGACGGGTACAGACGAACCACCTCGAATTTCGAGATATCGCCGTCGAATTCGTCCAGGCGCTTGACCGCCCAGGGCGACATGATGCCGCTCAGGCGCCGCCGTTCGACGCCGTATTTGTCTTCCAGAACATCCGCCATCGGACCGCCGGGCTGAAACAGGCCCAGGGGCGATTCGAACACAGGGCTGATCTGGTCGCCCGCCTTGAGCACATAAATCGGATGCACCTGCATCAGATCCTTCAGGCGCTCGGCGAGAGACGATTTGCCGCCGCCGACGGGCCCGAGCAGATACAGAATCTGCCGGCGTTCCTCCAGGCCTTGAGCGGCATGGGTGAAATAACCGACGATCCGCTCGATTGTGTCTTCCATGCCGAAAAAGCCGGAGAACGACGCGTAAAGCTTGATCGTCCGGTTAAAGAAGATCCGCGAGAGCCGTTCGTCCCGGGATGTATCGACCATGTCCGGTTCGCCGATGGCCGCGATCATCCGTTCCGCCGAGCTGGCGACCATCATGGGATCGTCACGGGCGCCGAGGAGGAAGTCCCGCAGGGACATGGCCTCCTGCTTTTCCCGGGCATAGGCCTCGCTGAAGAGTTCGAAAACGTCTTTGTCCATGCTCATGATCCGTCCACTTTCATCCCGGGCCCGGTCACCAGTCCGGGTGCCTGGCCGGCCCGCCGCCTTCATTCCGCACCGGGGGCGATGCCCCAGCAACCGGACGAAGGCGCAGGCCGGCGATGCGCTCGCCCCCCGAAACCCCTCAGAAACTCTCGCCGCCGGCGACCGGCCCTTACCGGGCCGTCCAACGCCGTCGGATTCGCGTCTGTTTCCTCAGTATGCCGCGCAAGGAGCGTTGCGGCGCCCCTTGTCGGGTCATGCGCGAATCTAGCGTGCGCATGGTTAATGGCTTGAAAATGGCGCTGATCCGGACAAAAGCCGGATCCGATCCCTGATGATTGCGGCTTGATCCGTCAAGGGCTGAGCCCCCGGTGCCGCTTAATGGTCTGTATCGAGACCGGACGATGCGATTATAAAGCCCAGATCGGACATCGCCGTGGGCCGTCTGGCTACCGCCGGACCGGCCGGACCCACTGGCGCCGGCAAAAGTAAAGATGCGCTCGAGCAAAGGGGTGGTTTGGACCGTAACCGGTGAGCGCCGGCGGGAAGCGTCAATGCCAGCGGAGCCGCAGTGTGGAATGATCACCGTGACGATCTCGGTCAAATGCCACCGTCTCCTTTAATACGAATACAAAGCATATCACGCCATCAAGGGTCTGTCTTGTGTAAATGCTATTGCTCAGCGTGCGGCATTCAAGGGCGGGGCATGAATCTTGCCGATGTTTCAATTGACTGCGCCGTCCGGAAACACGCTCGTGTGAGCACGAAGAGTGTTTACCAAACGCCGCAAAGGGGCCTCTTTCTGGCACGTCCTTCGCCGTAATCGAGGCGGTCAATGGCAGGACGGACGGGAACGGGGATTGGAACGGATCGGCCACCGGCGCGCCGGGTACGAACGGTCCCTGATCGGGACGCGCCGGCTGGCGGAACAAGAGGTTGGAAGCTGTCATGATCGTGATCCGGAAAGCGGCGGCGGGGGATGCACTGGCCATGGGCGCGCTCTATGTGCGCGTTTGGCAGGACACCTATCCCAGCATTCTGCCCAATGACGTGCTGCTCTCCATGTGTCCGGAAAAAGCCGCTGCCCGGTGGAGCGATGTGATCGCGGTCGCGGGTGGCCGGCGCGGCGCGGTCGTGGCCGAGGATGAGGCCACTGGCGAACTGGTCGGTCTGGCGAGTTTCGGTCCCAACCGCGAAGCGGGCCTCGCCTTCGCCGGTGAGATCTACACGCTGTATGTCGATATTGATGCGCAAGACCTCGGCGTGGGCCGGGCGCTGCTGCGGTCGGCCTTTACCGGGATCGTCGCGGCCGGGTCGCGGACAGCGGTTGCCTGGACGCTCAGCCACAATCAGCACCGGTTCTTCTATCCGGCGGTCGGTGCCCGCGAGGCAGCCCGCAAAACCGGACAGATCGGCGGCATGCCGGTCGCGCTGTCGGCTTATGGCTGGGACGATCTGCCGGCCTGGCTCGTTGCCCTGGCGCGGGACGGGCGCCATGCCAAGCGGCCCGAAAGCGGTCCTGGCGGGGCCGGGCGACCGGGCGGCGTGGGGGATGTGCCGGACACGGCGCATCGCTCCTGACGCCGCTGGCGGTCATTCGGGAAGCGGGTGATCAGCCGTCGGACAGACCGCGCGGGGCGGAAAAATCGCTCAGGCGGGCCGTGCCCTCCCCAACATCGCGCCAGGAGGCCACATCCATGGTCAGCATGGCCAGGGCCGCCGTCGGCATCACCTGAGTTTGCTGCGTGTTTTCGCCCTTGCGGGTTGTCAGCAGCAGCACCGCGTCCTCAAGCCCCGGATTGTGGCCGATCCACAGCACCGCGGCGAAGCGGTCGTCGATCTCGCGGGCGCGCATGATGATGCTGTCGGCGGAGGCCAGATAAAGGCCGTCCTCGATCCGGGTCGGTAAATCCAGGCCGATGAACGGCTTGATCAGCGACAGCGTCTCCAGGGTGCGCCGGGCCGAGGAACACAGCACCAGATCCGGCGCATAGCCCTTCGATTTCATATATTCGCCCATGACCGGCGCGGAGCGCAGCCCGCGCGGATTGAGCGGGCGGTCGAAGTCATCCAGCATCGGGTCATTCCAGGACGACTTGGCATGGCGCAGCAAAAAGAGCGTCTTCATCGCGAACCCGTCTCATCCATCCCCGTCCGGCCCGGCGCCCGTCCCCCGCCGCATCCCAGGGCCTCGGCCAGAGAGTCGGGCATTTCCGGCCCTCCGTCCAGGGGCAATCCATGCCGGGGCGCGCGCAAAAGATCCCCCAGGATTGATGCCGGGCTTATCGCCGGAACGGCAATAACAGGGTCCACATCAGCCCGTCCGCATCCGGGCCGCGCTCGGCGTCGAGACCGACGGTCATGCCCCGATGGCCCGCTTCCGGCGCTGCCCGATAGGTGCCGAACAGGCGGTCCCAGACCGACAGGCCCACGCCGTAATTACTGTTCTGCTCGGGCGCCGCGACCGAATGGTGAACCCGGTGCATGTCGGGCGTCACAACAACGCGCCGGACCAGGGTTTCCAGACCCCGCGGCAGGCGGACATTGCCGTGGTGGAACATGGCGAGGCCGTTGAACAGGACCTCATAGATCACGATGACGACCGGAGCGATACCGAGTGCCACGGCCAGACCGGTCTTCACCAGCAGCGACAACAGCGACTCGATCGGGTGGATCCGCAGCGCCGTGGTGACATCCACATCCCGGTCGGCATGGTGGACCCGGTGCACACGCCACAACACCGGCGCGCGGTGCAGCGCCACATGGAGCCCGTAGAGCGCCAGGTCGAGAGCCAGGAGCCCCAGCGCGATTTCCACCCAGCCCGGCGCCGCGAGGCTGTTGAGCAGCCCAACCCCATGGGACCCCGCCCAGCCGGCCGCGCCCATGGCCATGAGCGGCCCGACAAGGCGCAACGTCGCAGTGTTGATCACCAGAAACATGATGTTGGTCAGCCAGCGCCGGCCCCGGTTGGCGATCAGAATGCGGCACGGCGCCGTCAGCTCCCAAAGCGCCATCGCTGACAGAATCGCCAGGAAACCGGCGATCTGAAGCGAGACTTCATAACCTTGGACGTTGCTGAACACGGGTTGACGCTCCGAAGCCGCGGACTGACGAATGGCAAAGCGGGCAGTCTGCGTCGGAACTGACCCCGCGCCTAGAGGGTCATATGACGCGCACGGGCGCTGCGTTCGATGGCCCCGGCATAAAGCCGGTCGATTTCCAGGGTGTGACGGATCAGCTCAAGGACCCGCAGTTCTTCCTGACCGAGCTTGTTGTCGGCGGTCGCAACCTCCACGGCGACGGCATAAGCGGTCTCGTGGAGCTTTTTCGGCAGGGCTTCCTTCGCGAGGCCCAGAACCGCCTGCAACCCGCCATCCTGCTCTTCCATGATCGCCCCGCACTCCTCGGCGACCCGCACAAGCTTCTCTTTGTCGAAGTCGGCAAAAACGGGAAGCTTGGTAACGGTCTCCCCGATGGTGCGCAGCTCTTCGTCGGTCATACCGCCATCGGCGGCCGAAACGATCACCATCAAATAGATGAGCGCGGCATGGTGGGTGATGGTCTGGGTCATCGCTCTGTCCTGTGCCGTGATGGCGGATCGTGCGCCGGAAGGAGGGCGCCGCGCCGCGGGAGCCCGCGTCTTGCCGTGTTGACGGGGCGGAAATTAGGCAATCGCCGCGGTGCCTGCAAGGGGCGCGGGCGGGCCCGCGGCGACGGGGGAGGGCCCGACCGTCTCGCGCACGGCGGCCACGGCCTCGGCAAGGCCCATGCGCTCGATCGCGAGCCCGGCGGGAAAGGCCGTCGCCAGCCGCGAGGGCAGGCGGGAATCCAGCATGACGAACACGCCCCGGTCGCCGGGGCCGCGCACGAGCCGGCCATAGGCCTGTTTCAGGCGCAGCCGGGTCAAGGCGTCGTCATAGGTCCGGCCGCCGAAATGGGCGCGCCGGGCCTTGTGCAGGATATCCGGTCGCGGCCAGGGCACCCGGTCGAAGACGATCAGCCGCAGGGACTCCCCAGGCACATCGACGCCGTCGCGCAGCGCATTGGTCCCCAACAGACAGGCATTGGTCTCGGCCCGGAAGATATCGACCAGGGTCGCCGGGTCCATCGCATCCACATGCTGGGCATAGAGCGGCAAGCCGCCGGCCTCGAGCGGTTCGGCGATCCGGTCATGGACCGCGCGCAGGCGCCGGATCGCGGTAAAAAGGCCCATGGCGCCGCCGCCCGCCGCCTTGAACAATTCGCGATACGCCGCCGCCAACTGGTCCATGGCATTCTGCGCCAGATCCCGGACGACGATCACCCGGGTCTGCGCCTTGTAATCGAACGGCGAGGCGATGCTGGCGCGGGTCAGCAGGGCCGGGGCCAGATGCCGGGCGCCGGTGCGGATATCGGCACTGGCCCAGGAGTCGTCTTCCTGCGGACGATCCGCGTCTTCCGCCGCCGCGGCGGCGTCGCCGTCATCGCCTTCATCGCGCAAGGTCGCCGACGTAATGAGCACGCCGTGGGCCGGGCGCACGACCGCATCCACAAAGGCGGCCATCGGGTCGACATGGCGCCGGTGCATGGCGATGTCGTAGACCCGTCCCGCGCTGCGCTCCAAAGCAAACCAATCCACATAGGCCTCGGGCGTCGCGCTGGCCAAAGTCGCCAGCATGGCGCGCCAGGCCGGGATCGTCAGATGGGCGCGCCGGTCGAGCCCGCGCGTGGTGGCTTCGATGCGCAGCCGGGTCGGTGTGTCGAGATCGGCGGCCTCGTCGTCGAGCCGGGCGCGCAGGCCTTCGCTCAATCGGCCAAGCGGCACGGCCAGATCGTCGAGCGCGGCGCTGAGGCGTCCGGCGGCGTCGAGCAAGTCATCCGGTACCGGATGAATATCGGACTCCAGGCCGAATTGCGGCGAATCCGGCGTGGCGGCCCGCGCTTCCACATGGCGGCGCACAAGGGTAAAGAACGCCTCGGCCGGGCCGCGCGCACCACCCTCCTGGCCGCGCATGGCCCAACCTTCCTGGGGCAGGGACCGGGCCGCATCCACCGCATCGAGAAGGGCCTGGTCCACCGCGTCCTCACCGCCCGTCAGATCGCCGATCCGCTCGGGCAGCCCGCGTCCGCGCCGCGCCCGGCCCTCGGGACCGCGGATCCAACGGCGCAGTTCGGCCGCTTCCGCCGCGCTCAAGGTCGCGCCGAACGCGGCGTCGGCGGCATCGAACAGGTGATGGCCCTCATCGAACACCAGCCGCAGGCGCCGCTCCGCCCCCTGATCGTTTTCCTCGCCGCGCACCGTCGCCAACGCCCGGTCGAGCGCGGCCTGATGCATCACCAATGCATGGTTCGCGACCACCAGATGGGCATGGCGGGCTTTGCGCACCGCCCGCTCGATGGTGCATTTGCGGTAATGGGGGCAGGCGGCATAGATGCATTCGCCCCGCCGGTCGGTCAGGCCCGGCGTGCCCGGCGATCCGTGAACGAGACCCGGCGCGGTGAGCCAGGACGGAAAGTCCCCGCCCACCATATCGCCGTCGCGGCTTGCCTCCAGCCAGCGCGCGACGAGGCCCAGCGCCACCGCATCCTCGCCGGCCCCGGAGGCGGCCCGGCGCGCGGCGTCCTCGAAATTGAGCAGACACAGATAATTCTCCCGGCCCTTGCGAATCACCGCCCGGCGGGATTTGTCCAGGGGATCGGGATAGACCCGGCTGAGTTCCTGATCGATCTGACGTTGAAGATTCTTGGTGAAGGTGGACACCCACGTTCCCGGTCCGTTTTTCTCCGCCCACAGACTGGCCGGAGCGAGATAGCCGAGCGTCTTGCCGATGCCCGTGCCCGCTTCGGCCAGCACCACGGGGGGCTCGCCCGGTGTATCGCGCGGCGTGAAGGACTGGGCCACCGTGGCGGCATAGCGGTCCTGGCCGGGGCGCAGAGCTTGATCCGCTCCCAGAAGACCGGTTAGCCGGTCGATGACGGCGGCTTCGGGCAACGGGTCCGACTGGCGCCCGCCCTGGGGCGCGCGGTCCTCCCATTCGGGCAGGCGCGACCAGACATCGAGCCCGCCCAAGGTCTGGGAGCCCGGCGGGGTGCCGAGCACTGCCGTAACGTAAGGCGCCCAGGCCCATCCGGCCTTGCCCATGGTCGCGGCGACGGCGGCGGCACGGTCTTTGTGCGGATAATCGGCTTGGCCGAGGCGCGTCAGCAGGGCATGGGCGGCGGCGACCAGCGCGACCGCCTCGTCCTCGGGCGACTCGGGCGGATCGAGATCCAGGGCCTCGGCAAGCCCCGCGGCGGTCGGCAGGCAGAAGCGCGCGGGGCAGACAAAGGCGAACAATTCGGTGAGGTCGTAGAGGCTCGCGCGCCGGACCGGGCGCGGGCGCCCCAGCCGCTGCGCGAGAAACCCGGTATGGCAAACCATCAGCGGCTCCGAGGCGATCGCCGCGCCGGCCTCGGCCCGGCCGATCTCGCGCACCTCGCCGTCGGGCGTGACCAGCACCGCATGACCGGTCGCCAGCGCCAGCGCGGGCACATCCGGCAGGGCGGGGCCGGCGGGCGAGGGGGCGCAGTCCGGGTAAGGAAAATCAGAATCGCTTGCCATGGACCGAGTATAGACGCATTTTCCGGGCCGGTCCGGGTGCCGGACCGCGTTGGATCACAGCACGAGGATAAAGGACACCGAGCAATGGCCGAGCAGACACCCGCCCCCGACACCGACGCGCTGCGTGCCCTGGCGGCTGACGCCAAGGCCTGGCCGTTCGAGGAGGCGCGTAAGCTGCTCAAACGGCTGGAGGCCAAGCCGGGCAAGACCTCGGTCCTGTTCGAAACCGGCTATGGGCCGTCGGGCCTGCCGCATATCGGCACCTTCGGCGAGGTCGCGCGGACGGCCATGGTGCGCCATGCGTTTCACATCCTGGCGCCGGACATCGAAACCCATCTGATCGCCTTTTCCGATGATATGGACGGCCTGCGCAAGGTGCCGCCGCAATTGCCGGAACAGGAGATGCTGACGGCGCATCTGGGCCGGTCGCTGTCGTCGATTCCGGACCCGTTCGGCACCCATGACAGTTTTTCGGCCCATAACAATGCGCGGCTGTGCGCCTTCCTGGACCGGTTCGGCTTCGACTACGAATTCGTCAGCTCGACCGCGTACTACACCTCGGGCCGCTTCGATGCCGCCCTGCTGCGCGTGCTGGAATGCTTCGACGCGGTCATGGACATTATTCTGCCGACCCTGGGCGAGGAGCGCCGCAAGACCTATTCGCCGTTCCTGCCGGTGTGTCCGAAAACCGGTGTGGTGCTTCAGGTGCCGGTGATCGCGCGCGATCTCGAGGCGGGCACGATCACCTATGACGACCCAAATGACAATGAGCGCATGACCGTGCCGGTGACCGGCGGGCATACGAAACTTCAGTGGAAGGCCGATTGGGCGATGCGCTGGTATGCGCTCCAGGTCGATTATGAGATGGCCGGCAAGGACCTCATCGATTCGGTCAATCTGTCTTCGCGCATCCTGAAGGTGCTTGGCGGCACGCCGCCGGAGGGGCTGAGCTATGAGCTGTTTCTGGACGAGGGCGGGCAGAAAATCTCCAAAAGCAAAGGCAACGGCCTGACCATCGAGGACTGGCTGCGCTATGCCTCGCCGGAGAGCCTGTCGCAATACATGTTCCAGAAGCCGCGCCAGGCCAAGCGGCTGCATTTCGATATTATTCCAAAGACGGTCGATGAATATCTGACCTTTCTGGAGAAATATCCGGACCAGGACGAGGCGGACCGTCTGTCGAACCCGGTCTGGCACATCCATGGCGGGACGCCGCCGGCCGCCAGCGTCCCGGTGAGCTTTTCGCTGCTGCTCAATCTGGTCAGCGCGAGCAATTCCGAGGACCGCTCGGTGCTGTGGGGGTTCATTCGTCAGTATAATGACGCGGTGAGCCCGGAGACGAGCCCGCTGCTGGATCGGCTTGTCGGCTATGCGATCACCTACTACCACGATTTTGTAAAGCCGGCGAAAGCCTTCCGTGCGCCGAGTGATCGGGAGCGCGCCGCGCTGGAGGATCTGCTCGCCCGGCTCAAAGGGCTGCGCGATGAGCGCCGCAACGATCTCGACGGTGAGGCGATCCAGAGCGTGGTCTATCAGATCGGCAAGACCCACGGCTTCGATCCGTTGCGGGATTGGTTCAAGGCGCTTTACGAGGTGCTGCTGGGCCAGACGCAAGGGCCGCGCTTTGGGTCGTTTGTGGCGCTTTACGGGCTCGACAATTCGGTAACCCTGATCGAGCGGGCGCTGGCGGGTGAGGATCTGACGGTCCCGGCTGCCAAGACGGCGCAAGCCACTTCCGGACAGTCCGCGCCGGGCGCGTCCTGAGGCCATTGCGGCCCGGCCGCATCGGTCCGGCGGCCTCTCTCTGCGGTCAAACGTGATCGCGGGCGGCTTGCACCGCGCGCCGGTGCCGCTAGGCTGGCCGGCATGTGGCGAATCGGAGCGCAGGGCATGGCGGAAGACGGTCGCGCGGCACGCAATTTGATTGCTGGAGCTGCCCTGGTCTGGTCGGCCCTGAAACCGGCGCCGGCCCGATCGGGCAGCGACGGCGGATCCGGCTGCACGCTGACACCGGCCGCGTCCTTGGTTTTGATCCTGGCCGGTCTGCCGGTCCAGGCCGAGGCCGCGATTCCCGACGCGGCCCTGACGCTCTATGCCCAAGGAGCCTATCTCGATGCCGCAGCGCTTGCCGGCGACACCGCCATGCGGGATCGCGATGGCATGGCCGCGGCATTCGCCGCCCGGGCCCGGCTGGCCCAAATCACCGTCGCGCCTTTCGCCGGGGATGCCGGCCGTATTCTCGAGACAGCTGAGAGCGATGCGCGCCGTGCCGTGGACCTTGCGCCCGATTTGCCCGAAGGTCATCTCCAGCTCGCCATCGCCCTGGGGTACAAGGCGCGGCGCTCCGGCTCCATCGCGGCCCATGTCCAGGGCCTCGCGACGCAAGCTCGCGAGCATATCGACATCGCGCTCGGTCTGGACCCGGACAATCCGTTTGCCCATGCGGTGCTCGGCGGCTGGCATCTGGAAATCGTGACCCGCGCCGGCGCCTCGCTGGCGGGCCTTCTTTATGATGCGTCCCTCGAGGCCGGCGAAGCCGCCTTTGCCCGCGCCCGCGCCCTCGACCCCAAAACGGTGCTCTTCGATGTGCAATATGCCGTCGCTCTCCTCTCGCTCGACCCCCGAGCCCACGGGGACGCGGCCGAGGCGGCCATCGCCACCGCGTTGCGCAAATCCCCGGCGGATGCGCTCGAGACCTTTATGCTCGATATGGCGGCCGATTTGCGGGCACTGATCGACCGGGGGCGGATCACCGCCGTTACGGAGCGTATCGCCCGGTTTCAAGGGATCCGTGTGCAGAGCACGAGCGCGTTTCCCGAATCGACCCGGTGAACCCGGTCTCACCTTCATCGGCCCGGGCTGTGTCGAGTGCGGGCAAAAACCGGTGCCACGGCGTGGACGTGGCATTCAGCGCCTTGGCCAGACTTTCCGTGGACGGCCAGCGCGGTTTTCCATTCGCACCGATGCGCTTGCACGGATTGAACGTGGTCGGATCGAGCCCGGCCCGGCGGGCCAGCGCCGACGGACTGAGGCCGTGGCGCGCCGCCAGGGCATCGATGGCCGCCCAAACCGCTTCATGCGACACCGCTCCTTGCGACACCATGTCCGTCTCTCCTTCCAGTGCTGACCCGCTGCTTGGGCAATACCCGCATTCCGTTTCCGGCGGTTTTTCGCTACACCCTCACGGGGACCATCGAGTCGCCTGAAGCTGCGTCTTTAGCGTGTGTTCCCGTAAAGCATCAACGAAAAGTATTCTAACTGCCTTGGAATTGGATGCAATGGAAAAATTCAGCAACCAAGAGTTGGTTTTCAAGATCCTGTCCCGGACGGAGTGGACCGCGGCGGAGGCCGTCGGGCGCTTCGAGGGCTCGGCGGTGGATCATGCGGATGGCTTCATCCATTTCTCGGGCGCCGATCAGGTCGCCGAAACCGCAGCGCGGCATTTCGCAGGACAGGACGATCTCGTGTTGCTGAGCGTCGCGGCGGATGCGCTCGGCACGGCCCTGAAATGGGAGCCCTCGCGCGGCGGCGCGCTGTTCCCCCATCTTTATGGTCCTCTCGATCTGACGGCCGTGCGCCGGGTGGATCCGCTCCCTCTGGGGACGGACGGTGTGCATAGGCTCCCCAGCGATCTCATCCAAGGACGGACGCCATGATCATGACCCGGCTGTTTCCCCTGCTGCGCGCGGGCCTGTTCGCCTTCGATGCCGAGACCGCCCATGGCCTCACCATCCGTATGCTGAAGGCCGGGTTAGGGCCGCGTGTCCGGCGCGCCGATCCGGCTCTGAGCCAGGATCTGTTCGGGTTGAGCTTTCCCAATCCGCTCGGGCTCGCGGCGGGCTTCGACAAGAATGCCGAGGTGCCCGATGCGATGCTCGGTCTGGGACTCGGGTTTACCGAATGCGGCACGGTCACTCCGCGCCCTCAGGCCGGGAACCCGCGCCCGCGCATGTTCCGCCTCGAGAGCGACCGGGCGGTGATCAACCGGCTGGGGTTCAACAATGAAGGGCTGGAGGCGGCCGCTGCGCGCCTGGAGGCCCGCCGGGACCGGGCCGGCATTGTCGGCGCGAATATCGGCGCCAACAAGGATACCGCCGACAAAGCCGCCGATTATGTAGCGTGCCTGGAACGGCTTTATCCTCTGGCGGATTATTTTACGGTCAATGTCTCCTCGCCCAACACGCCGGGTCTGCGCGATCTTCAGGCCCGCGATGCGCTCGATGATCTCATCGCGCGGTTGATCGAGGCCCGCGTGGGGCTGGCCGGATCGGCATCGCCCAAACCGCTGTTGCTTAAGGTCGCGCCCGATCTGGGTCCCGGTCAGGCCGAAGACATCGTATCGGTGGCCCTGGCACGGGGCGTCGATGGTCTGATCGTCAGCAACACGACGATTGCGCGCCCCGCCGGCTTGCAGAGCGAGGCGCGGGACGAGGCGGGCGGCCTGTCCGGCGTCCCGCTGTTCGAACCGTCGACCGACGTCCTGCGGACCTTCTACCGGCTGACCGGCGGGCATTTGCCGTTGGTCGGCGTCGGCGGCGTGTCATCCGCCGATCAGGCTTATGCCAAGATCCGGGCCGGCGCCTCCCTGGTGCAACTTTATACGGGTCTCGTCTATGGCGGACCCGGATTGATCCCAGGCATTCTTGACGGTCTCGCGGCTCGTCTGGCAGCGGATGGTTTCGCGCGGATCGCCGAAGCCGTCGGGGCCGATCACGAAGCATCGATGGAGCGCGCGAGAGCCGGATAACGCGCGGCCAAGGTGATCCCGCGCGCCGCGAACAGGGTCAGGAACGCGATCCACAGGCCGGTGTTGCCGAAATCCTGCATGGCCCACCACACCAGGGCGAAGGCCGCAAAGGATACGAGCATGGCATTGCGCATGTCGCGGCTGCGGGTGGCGCCGATAAAGATGCCGTCGAACTGAAAGCACCACACGCCCAAGATTGGATGCAGGGCGGCGAACGGCAGATAGGCCAGCGCGGCGGCGCGCACGGTCTCGATATCGGTCAGCCCTCGGATGACCAGTGGGCCAAGCGCGATGAATGCCAGACTCAGCGCCGCGGCATTCGCGACCGCCAGTTCGAACGACAGCCGGACGGTGCGGTTGAGCGTGGACCGGTTCTTGGCCCCGACCGCCCGCCCCACAAGACCTTCCGCCGCAATGGCCCAACCGTCGAGGAAGAACGCGCTGAAGGCCAGAAACTGCATCAGGACATGATTGCCGGCCAGGGTGACCGGGCCGAGCCGCGAGCCGATCGCGGTGAACCAGGCAAAGGCGCTGATCAACAGGGCGGTGCGGATGAAAATATCCCGGTTGACGGCGAGGGTCTGGAGCAGCGCCGCCGGGTCCACGATCCGGGTCCAGGTCAGCCGGGCGTGGGCCCGCCCCTCGAAATGACCGGCCATCCGCCGGCGGAACAGCCAGATCGCAAGCCCCAGGGTCAGCCATTCGGCGATCAAGGTCCCGAGCGCCACCCCGGCCACATCGAGTTTCAGGCCCAGGACGAACACCATATTCAGAATGATGTTGGTGATGTTCAGGAACAATTGCAGCACCAGGACCGGACGGCTGTCCTGGGCGCCGATGAACCAGCCCAGCAGGGCGAAAGTGGCGACGACCGCAGGGGTGCCCCAGATGCGGATGTCGAAATAGGTCCGGGCCATCTGTGCCACCTCGCCCTCGGCGGCGAAGAGCAGCAGCGCCCCGGCGAGGATCGCCCCTTGCGCGGCCAGGGCCAGAACGCTGACCGCGGCGGCCAGAAGCAGGGCGCGCGCGAGGATCGCCTTGAGCTCCGTGCCGTCATCCGCGCCGTAAGCCTGGGCGACCATGCCGGTCGTGCCCATGCGCAGGAAGCCCAGTCCCCAGAACAGCATGTTGAAGAGTTGCGCGCCGATGGCGATGGCGGCGAGGGACGCGGTGGTGCCGACATTGCCGATCACGGCGGTGTCCGCGAGCCCCAGCAGCGGGATCGAGATATTGGCGACCATGATCGGCCAGGCCAGGTGCCACACCGAGCGCCGGGTCACGGTCTCCCGGCTCACCGGCGGGGCCCCGGTCATGCCTCGCCATTGCGCGGCGTCAGGAGAAAATGGCCATGCAAGGCGGCGATAGGCCGGTCGGGATCGTCCTGCCAGGCCTGGGCGCGGACATTGGCCACCCGCCGCCCGAGCTTGGTGACGAGCGCGCGGGCATAGGTTTCGACCGGTTTGCCCGAGCGCAGATAATCGACCGAGATATTGACCGGCTTGGGCAGGGTCTCGGTCTCGATGGCCGCCAGCAGTTGGACGATGGCCGCCGTTTCCAGAAATGCGCCGATCACCCCGCCATGCAGCGCGGGGAGTATGGGATTGCCGATCAGCATATCCTGGAACGGCAGCACCGCGGTCAATTCGCCTCCGTGCTTGTCGATCCGCACACCGATGAAGTCGGCATAGGGAATGCTGCGGATCACCCGGCCCAGCGCCTCACGGGTCGCCTCGGGGCCGAGGCCGGTCAGATCCAGGGTTGTGGCGGCGGTATCGGACATGGGCTGTCTCACCCCAACATGAAGGCGCCGGTCGATGTGGCGATGGGATCGTCCCCATCGAGATTGTAAGCGGTGCCGTGCACAAAGGCGATGGTCCGCGTCCGTTTGATGCAGTGGGCATGGGCATAGATCGGCTGCTCCGGCGTGGCCGGGCGCATGTAATCGATCCGCAGATCCAGGGTCGCGGTGTTCGTCAGGCGGTCCATCGCGGCGAAAACGGCCATGCCCGAGACATTGTCCAGGATCGTGGTGATCACACCGCCATGGATCACGCCGGTTTGCGGGTTGCCGACCAGGCGCGCATCGAACGGCACTCGCACGACCGCATTGGACGCCCAGATGGCTTCCATGGTCATGCCGATCGCCTGCACATGGGGAATGGCGCCCATCATCGCATCGCGCAGGGCGGCATAGTCCTCGGCAAGCGGCGCGGGCGGACGCGGCGCATCGCGCACGCCGGCGGGGAGGGGCGGATCCTGGCTCATGGACCCGTTATGCCCCAGCCCGGTGCGGTGCGCCAAGCCTTTCCAGGCTGCCCCAACGTCGCCGGGGTGGCCACCGGTGCGCGCCGCCGGGACGGGCGGGCGGCGCTTGACGGATGGCCGGTGCCCCTTACGCTGGACTGTCGATGACAAACAGGCGGCAGCCCAGGCAGGCCGCCGCCAAGCGAAGGAGCGTTGGAGCCATGGCCCGCAAGCAGACCACTGCGCCATTGCCGCATCTGTGCATCATCGGGGCCGGGTGCAGCGGGTTCACGACCGCCAAGGCGCTCAAAGACCGCGGTCTGACCTTCGACATGTTCGAGATGAGCGATCAGATCGGCGGCAATTGGGTCTACAAGAATAAGAACGGCGTATCGGCCTGCTATCAGTCGCTCCATATCGACACCTCGAAATACCGCCTGGCCTTCGAGGATTATCCCATCCCGGAGGATTTCCCGGACTTTCCGCATCACAGCCAGCTTCTGGCCTATATGAACGATTATGTGGACCACTTCGGTCTGCGCGAGGCGATCTCCTTCAACACGACGGTTGAGCACTGTACGCGCCGCGACGACGGACGTTGGACCGTCCGTATTCGAACGGAAGGCCAACCGCCCCGGGAGCGGGTCTATGACGGCGTGTTCGTGTGCAACGGCCATCACTGGTCCGCGCGTTGGCCGGAGCCGGCCTTTCCGGGGGCGGACCGGTTCGAGGGCGTGCAAATGCACAGCCATGACTATCTGACGCCGTTCGAGCCCGTGGACATGCGCGACAAGGCCATTGTCGTGGTCGGCATGGGCAATTCGGCCATGGACATCGCCTCGGAATTGAGCCAGAAGCCGCTCGGCAAGGTCCTTTATCTGTCCGCGCGGCGGGGCGTTTACATCTTTCCCAAATACATCAACGGCGTGCCGGCGGATAAGAACCCGGCCCCCGCTTGGATGCCGGCCAGTTGGCGGCGCAAGCTCGCCGCGCGGATCCTGGAGAAGACGGTCGGCAGGATGGAGGATTTCGGCCTGCCCAAGCCGGATCACGCACCGCTCGAAGCGCATCCGTCCGTGTCCGGCGAGATCCTCACCCGGCTCGGCTGCGGCGACATTATCCCCAAGCCCAATATCGCGGAAATCGGTGCGCGGACGGTCCGTTTCGAGGACGGGTCGGAAGTCGAGGCCGATGTGATCATCTACGCCACCGGCTATAACATCCGCTTTCCCTTCCTGGACGAGTCCCTCGTCGGTCTGGAGAACAATCACATCAAGCTGTTCAAGCGCGTGTTCCGTCCCGACATGCCGAATCTTTTCTTCATGGGGCTGGCCCAGCCGCTGCCGACCCTGGTGAATTTCGCCGAGCAGCAGGCGCGCTGGCTCGCGGCCTATCTGGTGGGCGAGTATCACCTGCCGGACGAAGACGCGATGTGGCGGGCCATCGAAGAGGACGAGGAACGCTTCCTCGGCCATTTCTATCGATCGGCCCGGCACACCATGCAGGTCGATTTCGACGATTATGTCCGTGACCTGAGAAAAGAATGGCGCCAGGGCACGCGCCGGGCCCGCAGGGCTGGGCATGCCTTGCCCGTGCCGGGCCGTGCCGATACGGAAACGGCGGCCTGAATGCGGGTGCGCCCCGAGGGCGGCGAATGATCCATTCTCTTGGGCGCGGCCATGGAGTAGACTTATGAGACCGGGGTGCTGTCTGCCCCGGCGCGTAACCAGCGGCCCTGTTTGATGTCTTCCCCGACCGATACGCTTTCCACCGCCGATCCCGCTGCCCCCCAGGGCAAGCGCGAAGCCACAAAAGCCAGCAACCGTCAAGCCATCCTGGATGCGGCCCGCGCCGTGTTCGGCGAACTGGGCTATGGCGCGACGACCGTGCGCGACATCATCCGCCGCACCGGGCTCGCATCGGGCACGTTCTACAATTATTTCAAGTCGAAGGAGGAGGTGTTCGAGGCCCTGATGGACCAGAACGCCCTTCAGGTCCGCCCCCGATTGAGCGAAACCCGTGCTGCGGCGCAAAGCTTCGAGGATTTCGCGCGCGGGATGTTCGCGACCTTTTTCGGCTTCTGCCGGGACGATCAGAGCGCCTATGCCATGATGCGGCGCAATGCGGGGCATTTGCGGGTGCGGGTCGATACGCCGGAGGTGGTGGCCGGGTTCGAGGAACTGCAGGCGGATCTTGAGCGCGCGATCGAGGCGGGGCTTCTGCCCCGGGTCGATGCGGGCTATCTGACAGCGGCCTTTGTCGGTGTGGCGTTCGAGATCGGCGACCGTTTGGTGTTGCGCGAAAAGATCGACGTGACCGAGGCAACCGAATTTGCCACGGCTCTCTTCATGGGCGGCATCAAGGCGCTGCCGGTGAGCGAGCCCGAGGGCTGACGATCCGGCCGTCTCACAGCGAAGCCACTGGAGATCCCATGCGCGCCTTGGCCGTCATTGTTGAGACCCTCTCGGAGGATTTCTCCGGCGTCGTTATCCGTGAGACCGACGTGCCCGATCCGGGGCCCGGCGAGGTGACCATCGCCATGCGCGCCGCGTCGGTGAATTTCCCCGATGTGCTGATGACCCGGGGCGCCTATCAACTCAAACCCGATCTGCCATTTGCGCTGGGGATGGAAGGCGCGGGCGTGATTGCCAAGGCCGGCGCGGAGGTCACCGGGCTGCGCGAAGGCGATCCCGTGCTGGCCGGTACGCGCATCGGTGCCATGGCGACCTATGCGACCGTGCCGGCGGCCGCGGTGCGCGCCAAGCCGGACCGGCTGAGCTTTGCTCAGGCGGCGGCCTATCCGGCGGCCTATCTGACCGCTTATGTGGGGCTGGTCCGCCGGGGCCATCTGGAAGCCGGTGAGACCGCGCTCATTCATGGCGCATCGGGCGGCGTCGGTCTGGCCGCGGTCGATCTTGCAAAACTCCTGGGCGCCCATGTCATCGCAACCGGTGGCAATCCGGACAAACTCCGTGTGGTGAAGGACTACGGTGCGGACCATGTCTTGTGTTATCAAGATGCGGACGGTGCGTTCACGGGGTTTCGCGAAGAGGTCAAGGCACTGACCGGCGGGCGCGGCGCCGACGTGATCTATGATCCGGTCGGCGGCGATGTGTTCGATGACTCCGTGCGCTGTATCGCCTGGGGCGGACGGCTCCTCGTGATCGGCTTCGCGGGCGGACGTATTCCGACGGTCAAGGCCAATATGCCGCTCATCAAGGGATTTTCCGTGGTCGGCGTGCGGGCTGGCGAGTATGGCCGCCGCGATCCGGTCAAGGGCGCCGAGAATATCCGGCGGATCGATGCCTGGGCCGCCGAGGGCAAGATCAATCCCTATATCTGTGCGGAAATTCCCATCGGACGTGCCATCGATGCGCTCGCCATGCTGGTCGAGCGCAGGGCAATCGGCAAGGTCGTCGTGACGATGGATGTGGCCTGACAGACAGTTGAAAAACCCGTCATTCCGGTCCGATCTTGAGGTATCGATTTAAAATAATCCGCATGCGTCATTCCTGCGAACGCGGGAATCCAGGGCTGCAAGGCGGTGCGCCGGACAGAATCGTCGAAATCGTCGCCCATGGATGCCGGAACTGCGCTGCGCTTGTCCGGCATGACGATTCTGGCGGAGGTCCACGTTTTCGGCACCCAGCCTAGAGCCGGCACTCCATATAGACCACATGGTCGAGCGGGTTGTCGTAATACGCGCCGCATTCGGTAAATCCCAGACTGCGGTAAAGCGCGATGGCCGGCTGAAGGCGCTCCAGCGTATCCAGGCGCATCAGGCGATAGCCGCGCGCCCGGGCCTCATCCAGAAGCCGTATGCTGAGCAAGCGGCCGAGCCCGTGCCTTTGAAAGGCGTTCGGGACATAAAGACGCTTCATTTCACACGCAACGGAGTCGATCGGGCGCAGCCCCACCGCGCCGGCTGCCGCGTCGCCGATCCGCCCCAGGAGCAGCACGTCATAGCCGTGCGGAAAGCGCGCCATCTCCTCGTCGAAGCCCTGAAAGCACAGATCCACACCGAGCCAGGCCTGATAGGCCAGAAACAGGTCCTTGACAGCGGCGATATCGGCGCCGGTCACGGCCGGCGCAACGGATGGCGGGGCGGCGGATCCGGCCTTGGTGGTGCGCATACGAACAAATCCTTAACGGCGCGTCGGCGCACGCGCCGGTCCACGGATGGGGCGGGCGATTCACGCAATGTTATGGCGCGGTGCTTAGGCTAGCGATCCGGTAGCGATTGGGCAATCCGGCCGGTCCTGATCGGGCAACACATCGGACCGGCCTTTATGGAGAGAAGGAATCAGCGGATGCAGCAATTTAGCCTGACCGATGCGCGTATGGCGCGCTGGATGACCATCACGGGATGGGTCGTGATCGCCAGTGCCGTGGGCCTGTTCTTTATCGGATCGAATTGGGGCGCGGCGGGAATGCTCGGCTTCGGCGGCGGCGCGCTGGCGATTGCCGGTCTGCGGGCGCAGGGCCGCATTTCCTTCTTCGACGATGCCGACGCACCGGCGGATGCGACCGAGACGGTCCGTCCGGTCGCCGGTCCCGAGGCGGGTCTTGAGCAAACCTCGCGCTGACGCCGCCGCCATGGAACACCGTCCAACCAAAGGCCTGTCCCCCGGTGCGGATCCCTCGATGACCGACGGCGCCGACGTGCGGCTGTGGCTGATCACGATCGGCGGCACGGCCGTCGCCGGGGCCGGTGCGGGCGGGCTGTTCGGCATGCCATGGCCGGCCGCGGCGGTTCTCGCGTTTGCCGGTCTGATCCTGATCGGCGCCGGGGTGTGGACCGGGCGCACAGGGACCACGGTGCTGCTGTTGGAGGATGAGGTTCCGGACACCGAGCCTGCCGACGCCGGCGCGCATGACCCGGCCGGTCCGGCGCGCGCGGCTGTCGAGTCCCTGGGCGCGAAAATCCTCATTGTCGAAGACAATCCGCTCAATCAGAAGATCACGGCGGCGATGCTGGCCAGCCAGGGCTATCGCTTCGAGATCGCCGAGAACGGCGCGGTGGCTCTCGACGAAGTGGAGACGGGCGCTTACGGCCTGGTGCTCATGGACATCCAGATGCCGGTCATGGACGGGCTGGAGGCCACGCGGCAGATCCGCGCCATGCCGCCGCCTTTTGCGGACATGCCCATCGTCGCGGTGACCGCCAACACGCTGCGCGGGGATAAGGAAACCTATCTGGCGGCCGGGCTCAACGATGTGGTGACCAAGCCGGTCGATCCGACGCTTCTGATCGGCATGGTGCGTGACTATTTCGGACCTTCCGAATTGATGATCAAAGCCATGGCGGACGCGCAAGCCGATGAGGCGGATGACCCCGCGCCCGGCGCGTGCGGCCAGACCGGGGAGGCGCCTCCCCTGGCCCAGCGCTCCCGGGCGGCCGGACAAACCTTTCTGCCGGACCGATAGGCGCAGCCGGGCGCGGGCCGGTTCGCCGCGCTGACGCCGCGGCGGGATTGCGCTATGACGGAGCATGCCAAAGCGCAGCGCCGCCGACCCGCCGACATCGCCCGCATCCGGTCTTCCCGCCCCGCTCGCCGGCTGGTTCGCTGCGCGCGGCTGGGAGCCGAGACCCCATCAGCTGGCCCTGCTCAACACCGTGTCGGGCGGGGCTTCGGCCCTGCTCATCGCGCCCACGGGCGGCGGCAAGACCCTGGCGGGGTTTCTGCCCAGTCTGTGCGATCTGGTCCGGAACCCGCCGAACCGGCGCCGCCTTCATACCCTCTATATTTCGCCGCTCAAGGCCCTGACCACGGATGTCGCGCGCAATGTCGAAACGCCCGTGCGCGAGGCGGGGCTCGATATCCGGCTGGAGACCCGCACCGGCGACACACCGGCCCATAAGCGCCAGCGTCAGCGCAGCACGCCGCCGGACATGCTTCTGACGACCCCGGAGCAATTGGCGCTGCTGCTCGCCTATAAGGACAGTGCGGATTATTTCCAGGGCCTGCGCTTCGTCATCATCGACGAACTGCACGCGCTCGATAATACCAAGCGCGGCGAACTGCTTTCTCTCGGTCTGGCGCGGCTCTCCCGCCTTGCGCCCAATCTGCGCCGGATCGGCCTGTCGGCCACTGTTCACGACCCGGACCGTCTGCGCCGCCATCTGGTACCTCAGCCCGAAGGGGGCACCGCCCTGGCCGACCTGATCGAGGGCGAGGGCGGCGCGGTCCCGGATGTCACGGTTCTGGCCTCCGAGGCGCATATTCCGTGGTCGGGCCATTCGGCGCGCCATGCCATGGACGAAATCTACGCTGCCATCCAGGCCGCGACCATGACACTGGTGTTCGTCAACACCCGGTCCCAGGCGGAAGTGGTGTTCCAGTCGCTGTGGCGCATCAACGAGGCGAACCTGCCGATCGCACTCCATCACGGCTCGCTCGATGTCGAGCAGCGCCGCAAGGTCGAGACCGCCATGAGCGACGGGCGGCTGCGGGCGGTGGTGTGCACCTCGACCCTCGATCTGGGGATCGATTGGGGGGCGGTGGATCTGGTGATCAATGTCGGCGCGCCGAAGGGCGCAAGCCGCCTGCTGCAACGCATCGGACGGGCCAATCACCGGCTCGATGAACCCAGCCGCGCGCTGCTGGTGCCGGCGAACCGCTTCGAGGTGCTCGAATGCACCGCCGCGCGCGAAGCGGCCTTGGCCCATGTGCTCGACGGCGCGCCGGGGCGCCGGGGCGGGCTCGATGTCCTGGCCCAGCATGTGCTCGGCATGGCCTGCGCCGAACCGTTCCGCCTCGATACTCTGTATGAGGAAGTCGTGTCGGCGGCGCCTTACGCCGATCTCGATTACGAGACGTTCGAACAGGTGGTCGATTTCGTCGCGACCGGCGGCTATGCCTTGCGCGCCTATGACCGGTTCCGCCGCATCACCCGGGACAGGGACGGCACCCTGCGCGTCGCCCATCCACGCATCGCCCAAGGGTATCGGATGAATGTCGGCACCATTGTCGAAGCGCCCATGCTGAAAGTCCGCCTGACCCGGGGTAGGGCGGGCAAGACCGGCCGGCCCGTGGGCCGGGGCGGACGGGTGCTCGGTGAGGTCGAGGAATACATGATCGAACAGCTCACGCCGGGCGATACGTTCCTGTTCGCCGGCGAGGTTCTGCGCTTTGAAACACTACAGGAGACGGAAGTTCTGGTGACCCGCGCGGGCGGTGAGGATCCCATGGTGCCGACTTGGGTGGGCGGGAAATTTCCGCTGTCCACCTATCTGGCCGCGCGGGTGCGTGAGATGATTTTCAACCCAAAGCAATGGGACGCGCTGCCCGGGCCGGTGGGCGAATGGCTGGAGATCCAGCGCAAGCGCTCGATTCTGCCGCATCCCGATCAGATGCTTGTGGAGACCTTCCCGCGCGGCGCCAAGCATTATCTGGTCTGCTATCCCTTCGAAGGACGTCTGGCGCACCAAACCCTCGGCATGCTGATCACCCGGCGGCTGGAGCGGGCCGGATGCCAGCCGCTCGGCTTTGTGGCCAATGACTACGCGCTCGCCGTGTGGTCCCTGCGCGATGCCGGCGGTGAATCCATGGAGGCCCTTTTCGATCAGGACATGCTCGGGGACGACCTGGAAGCCTGGCTGGCCGAGTCGGCTCTTCTGAAGCGGACCTTCCGTCAGTGTGCGGTGATCGCGGGCATGATCGAACGGCGCCATCCGGGCAAGGAAAAGACCGGGCGCCAGATGACATTCTCCTCGGACCTCATTTATGATGTGTTGCGCTCCCATGAGCCCGATCACATCCTGTTGAAGGCGGCCTGGGCGGATGCCTCGGCGGGCCTTTTGGACATCGGGCGGCTGGGCGATCTTCTCACCCGCATTCAGGGGCGAATCGTGCATCAACCGCTGGAACGCGTCTCGCCGCTGGCGGTGCCGGTCATGTTGGAGATCGGCCGGGAGCCGGTCTATGGCGCCGCCGGGGACGCGCTCCTGGGCGAGGTTGCCGACGATCTGATCGAGGAGGCCATCCGTCTTGACTGACCCTGCCGCCAGCAGCGATCCGGTGCCCATGCGCCTGTGCGGCCAGATCGTGCTGGCTGACCCAACGGGCGCCCTGATGTGGCCGGAGGAGCGCCTGCTGGTCGTCTCCGACCTGCATCTGGAAAAAGGCTCCTGGTATGCCGCGCGCGGGGTGCATCTGCCGCCCTATGACAGCCGCACCACGCTGGGCCGCTTGAACCGCCTGATCGAGGCCCATCGGCCCGAACGGGTGATGGCGCTCGGCGATTCCTTCCATGACCGGGCCGCGGCCGAGCGCCTGTCAGGCCAGGACCGCGAGATGATCCGTGGGTTGACGGATGCCCATGACTGGATCTGGATCGCCGGCAATCATGACCCGGAGCCGCCGGCGGATCTGGGCGGGCGGGCCGAACACACGGTTGAGATGGGCCCCTTCATCTTCCGGCATGAGCCCGCGGACGGTCCGGCGCCGGGCGAAGTGGCCGGCCACCTGCACCCCTGCGCGATCGTCCGGGTGCGCGGGCGGCGGCTGCGCCGGCGCTGTTTCGCCAGCGATACCACACGCCTCGTGATGCCGGCTTTCGGGGCGTATACGGGCGGGCTCGATGTGCTCAATGAGGCGTTCGCGCCGGTGTTTCCCGGGCCGTTTCATGCCTGGCTGATGGGCACGGGCCGTGTGTTTCCGGTCGCCCATGATCGTCTGGTTCCGGACGGTGCCTGGAGCGAGGGGGCCGCGCGTCCCGCGCGGCTGTCCCCGGCCAGCCGTTCCGCGTGAGTCTCAGCCTGCCAGCAGGAGATTGACCAGCGCGGCGATCAAGGACAGTTCCACCAGGATCGTCAGGGGGGCGCGGAAGCCGATATACCATTGCGGCGCTTCACCGGCATGCGTGGCGATAAAGTCCGACCACAGCAAAATGCCGAAGGCGACGATGAGCAGCACAAGCTGGACGATCGGGCCGATGGCGAGGCCCGGCCAGATCGTCCCCAGAAATATCGTAATCCAGGAAATCCCGGCGGGGACCGCCGCGATCAGGAGTTGCAGAAAGGTTGGGCCGCCTTCAGCGCGCATGGCCAATCCCCAGCGCACGCCGCCGGTAAACGACAGCAGCACCACGCCGAAGCCGACCAGGAACTGGACCGTGACCGCGCGCAGGTCCGGCGCGATCATCCAGACGGCGGTCGCCGCGATGATGAAGGGCAATGCGCCCGCATAGCCGAGCGCCGCGGCAGCTTCGGGAATGCGGTGAGAATCCGGGCGGTCCATTGGGTCATCCTTCCCCTTTATCCACGACAGCCAGCTTACACGCTGACGCGCCCCCGCGCACCAGGGCCATCCGGGTCAGGGGCGCCGGGCTCAGGGGCGCCGGGCTCAGGGGCGTCGGAACAGGGCCGACGCGCCGGCGCCGACCAGCATGGCAATGATGACCGCGAAAATGCCGTAGAACAGCGGCGCCTCATGGGCGAAGCGGTGGATCTCATGCTCGATGCTGCTGCGCTCGACAAAGAGCGGGATCGTCTGAGCGTTGGCGATGGCCCCGTCCCGCAACAGATAGACCTTGGCCGTGTAGTTGCCGACCGGCACCTGGGCCGGCAGATCGATCTCGGCCCGGAACAGGCGCCCGTCGCGGATCTTCACGCCCTCGGGGTCTTCGATGTAAAGGCCGTTGCGCACCTGGGCCCGGATCAGCGCGTCGGCAAAGGCGCGGATGCGCACCGCCGTGGGGGGCGGATCGGCGGGCAGGTCGGCATCCGGATCGTAGCCTTCGGACCGCTCGGCCCGGCGCGGCGTGAGTTTCACATGATCGACGCCGATATGGTTGCGGGCCAGCACCCGGCGTTCGGTCATATCGCGCAAGGGGCGGCTGCTGGCGACATAGACGAAGCCGGGCGCGTCCTTGAACGTCACCGAGTCCTGGTTGATCCAGATCCCGCCGACGCGCTCTTTCTCGCGCACCGTGATCCGGTCTTCGGGCCCCTGAAGCACAATGACGATGTCGGGCAGGGACTGCGGTCCGTTGGTGCGCGGATCGCTGGCGGGGTCATCGGCCAGATCGACGAGACCGAAGGCATGGATCTGGGTGCCGGCAAAAGTCGAACTGATCGAGATCAGATAATCCGACAGATCGGCGACCAGAATGTTCGCGCGGGCGGTGCCCGGGGATCCCACGGCCAGAGCGAGGGCAAGGGCGATCAGGACGCCGGCCGCGCGCATCAGTGGCCCCCCTCGGAGAAGAGAGAGTAGGGGTCCGACGGCGGGATGACCAGATCGAGGCCGAGCTTCAAACAGACCGCGAGCACGATGCAGCCCAAAAGGGCGCGCAACTGCTCCCCGCGCAGACGATGGCCGATGCGCGCGCCGATCTGAACACCGATCACCCCGCCGATCAGCAGCAGCAGCGCCAGAATCACATCCACCGTCTGGTTGGTCACCGCATGGAGGATGGTCACCAGCGCCGTGACAAACAGGATCTGAAACAGCGAGGTGCCGACCACGACGCTGGTGGGCATGCGCAACAGATAAATCATGGCCGGGACCATGATGAAGCCGCCGCCGACGCCCATCATGGACGCCAGAATGCCGACCAGCAGACCGATGCTCAGGGGCAGGAGCGCGCTGATGTAAAGGCGCGAGCGTCGGAAGCGCATCTTGAAGGGCAGCCGGTGCATCCAGTTATGGCGCCGGCCGCTTTCCAGCGCCGGGGTCTTGCCCTTGCGCCGCGCCTGGATCGACCCGAGCCCCTCGATCAGCATCAGCGACCCGATGATCCCCAGAAAGACCACGTAGGACAAAGAGATGATGAGATCGACCTGGCCCGACTGGAGCAGCGCCTTGAACAGCAGCACGCCCAAGACCGAACCGACCGCGCCGCCCGCCAGCAACACCAGACCCATCTGCACATCGACGCCCTTGCGCCGCCAATGGGCATGGACCCCGCTCAAGGACGAAGCGACGATCTGATTGGCTTCGGTGGCGACGGCCACGGCCGGCGGGATGCCGTAAAAGATCAGCAGGGGCGTCATCAAAAATCCGCCGCCGACGCCGAACATGCCTGAGAGCACACCCACACCGCCGCCCATCAAAAGGATCACGATCCAATTGACCGACATTTCCGCGATCGGGAGATAGATCTGGAACATGGATGTCCACGCCGCCGCTTATCGGCGCCATCCATGCCGATTGAACAGCGCTCGCCATCGTCGCTTAGCACAGCCGGCAAGGCTTGCCTAGGAACGCCGGGACCGACGCGGTCCGGATTTGATCGTCAGCCCGCGCTGGCCTGTGCCAGCCAGCTCATGAGTTGCGGGGAGACATCGCCCGTGACCGGTAGACCGTTGGCCTGCTCGAACGCGCGGATCGCGTTGCGAGTGTTCGGCCCGATCATGCCGTCGGGCGTGCCTGCCTCGAAGCCAAGCTCGTTCAGCAAAGTCTGTACACGAAGGATGTCCTGGCGCGACGGCTGGGTGTAGAACAGCCCATTGGCCTCGGGGTCCATCGGCGCCGGGCTCCAGCGGCTCGCCGCCGACAGGATCCGCTCGCTTTGCGGCCCGAGGTCGCCCGCCAACTCGTCGCGATACTCGAACGCGCCGTCATCGCCCTGGGCAGCGGAGATGGCGAACCAGCGCAAGGCGTTCGGCTTGCTGATTTCGACCCCGTCCCCACGCAGATAGAGAACCGCCAGATTGAACTGGGAATCCGTCACGCCCAGTTCCGCCGCGCGCTGGAACCAATGGGCGGCCTGGGTCATGTCGGCATCGACACCCTGGCCGGATGCATACATCACCGCCAGATTGTGCATGGCGCGGCGATTGCCGGCCCGCGCCGCGGTCTCATAGTAGGAGACCGCCCGCGTGAGATCCGCGGGGACGCCGCGGCCCTGCTGGAACAAAAGACCCAGCCGGTAATGGGCCACCGCCAGACCCTGATTGGCCGCTTGATTGAGAAGCTCTGCGGCGCGCCGGTCATTGGCTTCGCCGGACCGGTTGCGTAGAAGATCGAGCGCATCGGCATAGAGCGACCGGGCGTCGCTGGCCGCTGCGGGCATCGGTCCATAGGTCCCGGCAGGCGCGGTGGGACGTGTGGGCGGTGCGCTCAGCACATCCGAGACCGACGGGATGTCAAAGCTTTGACCGGACCCGCTGGAGACACCGCCCGGCTGGCCGGATTCGAAGAGATCCGACAGGCCGCCGCTGGCCGGCGAGGGGGTATCGAACACGGACGGGCCCGGCTGTTGCGGAACGGGCTGTTGCGGAACGGGCGATCGCTGTGCGGGTGCCTGGCCGGCAGGGGCGGGCTCGAACGCCCGGTCCAGGGACAGCGTGCGCGACTGATCCGCCTGCGGATCGGCAAAGGCATCGGGGCCCGTTTGCGCATAGGTGTCGGGCAGGGCGCGGATCTCGCTGCCGCCGGACACCTCGCCCAAGAGCACATCGTCATCGGCGGGCGGCACGGCGGCCTCGCCCATTTCCGGCTCACTGGGGCCGGACGGCTGGAGCGCCAGAAACGCGCCGACCAGCACGGCGCCGGCCACGGCCGCCGACATGGCCATGACGACGGCGCGGTTGGCCGGGATCGGCAGGTTCAGCCGGTTGCCGTCACGCTGGGCGTAGTTGCCATACCGCTCGGTTCCGAACGGATCGGCGCCAATGCGCCCGGGATGCCGCGCCGAGCGCTGCTCCGGGCCGATCTCTTGAAACTCATCGCTCTCGGCGAAGCGCCAGGAGCCGCCGCCCAGACCCTGCGCGCGCGGCGGGACCTGCTCCAGCGTCTCATCCGCGTCGTGACGATCGTCAAAGCCGGTGTCATAGGCCGCCGGAGCCTGAGACGCGGGAGCCGGATGGAACCCCGAGGGAACGGCCTGCTGCGTGCCGTATCCATCGGGCCCGCCCGGTTCGCCATAGCTGCCTGTCTCGTGAGCGGGGTCCTGGTAGGCCGCATCCTGATAGGCCGCATCTTGATAGGCCGCATCTTGATAGGGTCGGGACGCCGGGTCCTCATAGGCCACATCTTGTGGGGCGCCGCCGTTATCATAGGCGCCGTGAGACAGCGGTGTCTCCTCCGCCATCGCATATCCGCCGGCGGCCTCCTGGCCTGGGGTCTGCTGGGCATACGGGTCGGCCATGTCGTCGGCGCGAACGTCGATCGACCCGTCGATCGGTCCGGGGGGCGCCGTCTGGGCGAAAGCCGGCGCGGGCGCATGGGCCATCGCGGCCTGGGTTTCGGCAATCGCGGCGGTCTGAGCGGTCTGCTCGGTGACCACCCGTTCCAGATCGGTCAGACGATTGGACAGATCGCGGAACTCCCGGCGCAGATCGTCGAGTTGCCCGGTGTTCTGCTGCTCCAGACGCCCGAGTCGGTCTTCGATGGCCGCAAGCGCGCCGCCGGCCGCCAGAGCCGCGCTCGACGTGTCCGGCTGGATTTGCAGTTCCGAGAGCCGCTCTTCCAACGAAGCGAGGGTCTGCTGGGTGCCGGCCAACTGGCCTTCAACGCCCTGGATCTGTCCCTCGACCGCCTGGATGGCGTCGGCGCTCCGCCCCTCGGCGGCTTCCAGGCGCAAGGTGAATTCATTCAGCACACGGTCGAGCGCGGTCTCCAGGGTCTTGCCGACCGAAACCTCGATCCGCTCCTCCAGGGACTCAAGCTGGCCGCGTTTGACGACATTCTCGGTCTTGGCCCGGACCGCGTCGAGCCCTTCGGCGATTTCGAAAACCCGCTCGGCCAGTTCTTCCGCCGCCGCTGAGTTGGACGACCCCTGTTGCAGAGTGGCAAATTGCGAGGTCAGCCGCTCCATGGAGGTCTCGAGCGCGCCGACCGTCTCGGCGGTGGCGCCCTGACGGCGTTCGATATGGGCCGTCAGCCGGCGGATCGACTGTTCCAGGCCCTGGAGCGCATCGAGATCCGCGCCGCGCGCATGGTCGGTTTGATTAAGCCGGGCAACGACCGTATCCACCCGCTGGGATAATTCGGCGAATGCGGCGGAGCGTTCGATCCCGGCGCCGGTGTCGCCTTGGGGCAGGCGCGCGGCCATCGCCGCGAGCATGTCGGTCATACCGCTCAGGGCCCGCGTGCTGCGCTCTTCGGACCGGTCCAGCCGCCCGGTCAGGTCCTCGATCGCCGTGGTCAGCGGCGTCAGATCGACACCCGAAGACGCCTCGGCGGCCTCGCCCTCATCGCCCGTTTCGGTTTCCACCGCCGCGGTATCCTTCGTCCGGCCCGCGGCCTTGGTCGAGCGGCTGCGGGACTTCCGGGTCCTGGGCTTTTTCGGCTCGGGCGAGGCGGCCGTCTCGTCGGCGGCGTCCTCGTCCTTTTTCACGACTGCTTGGCTCAAGTAATCCGCGAGGGGGACCCCCGCCCTTCTCGCTGCCTTCGCTGCCGCGTCGAGAGTTTCGGTGTCGAGACGCGCAAGCGCCTTCAAAATCTCGACCGACATGCGAATCACTGCCTTCGATTCACGATGCGGCGGAGCCTACCCATTCGTTTATGTTGTGTAAACATAAACGCGGCATACCACATCTTGATAAAGACCCTTCCCGCAGCGCGACCCGTCCCTAGAACCGGCCAAGCCAAGAGCCACCCCATCCCTAGTTTTGCGTCATTCTGCGCGGCAAGGGGGATCAAAAATGTGGTGACGGCCCAGACTCGAAGAGCCGACGCCCGCACTGTCCACCGATTCCGTCCCTGATCGAAACAGATCCCGCCCGTGCCCGGACCGGGCATACCGCGCGACGTGGGCCCGGCCGGGCCGAATCGGGAGCCGGCGTGACATGTGACCCTGGGGCACTGGTTGACGCTAACGTAAGCGTCAACTACCGTTTTGACCAAGACCAAGGGATCAACCACTTGGGGTATGGAGGGACATCAATGCCGGATCTTTCGCATCAGGCGCCGCCCCGTGCCGGGCAGGCGTCCAGCTTGAGCAGCGTCGCGGCAGCCGACGACCGCACCTATTCCATCTCTGAATTGTCCGAGATTTTCAGCGTCACGCCGCGGGCCATCCGGTTCTATGAGTCCAAGGGCCTTTTGAGCCCGGCGCGCAACGGCATGACGCGGATCTATTCCAAGCGCGACCGGGTCCGCCTTGAACTCATTTTGAGGGGCAAGCGGGTCGGCCTGTCGCTGTCGGAAATTAAAGAGATCCTGGACCTTTACGACCTTGAGGACGGCCACCGGGCCCAACTCAAACATGCCCAGGCCAAGTTCCGCGAGCGCATCGACATTCTCCAGGCCCAGCGCGCCGATATCGATTTGGCCATCACCGAACTGGAGCGCGGCATCGCGACGGTGGAGCAGATCCTTCAAACCAAGTATGAGGATCAGGGCCGGGACGAAGAGCCCGCCGGTGCGCTCGCCCAGAGTGCCGGACGCTGATCCGGCGCCGGCGGCCGCCCCCCGAGAGATCCAGTCACATGCGGCCCGGGCGGCAAGGATCCGGTTGGGCGCGCCAACCGATTGAGGAGCCGACATGGCCGTCTATCAAGCCCCCGTCGATGAAGTGCGCTTCCTGCTCAAGGATCTTTTGAAGATCGAGCGCTATGCCAATCTGCCGGGCTTCGCCGATGCGACCCCGGATGTGGTGGACGCGATCCTGAGCGAGGGCGCGCGCATCGCCGAGGAAGTGCTGCTGCCGATCAACGAAAGCGGCGACCGGGAAGGAGCTCAATATGACGCCCAGGCCCGCGCGGTGACGACGCCGACGGGCTTCAAGGAGGCTTACGAAACCTACGCCGAAGGCGGCTGGGTCGGTCTGTCGTCGGTGACGGAATATGGCGGCCAGGGCCTCCCGGCCGTACTGAGCCTTGCGATCAACGAATTCGTCTCCTCGTCCAACATGGCCTTCGGCATGTATCCGGGCCTCAGCCATGGCTGTTACTCCGCGCTCGTCGCCCATGGTTCCGATGAGCAAAAAGAGACCTATCTGCCCAAGATCATTTCGGGCGAATGGTCGGGGACGATGAATCTGACCGAGCCCCAATGCGGCACCGATCTGGGCCTGATCCGCACCAAGGCCGAGCCGCAAAGCGACGGCACCTACAAGATCAGCGGGACCAAGATCTGGATTTCCGGCGGCGAGCAGGATCTGACGGACAACATCATCCATTTGGTGCTGGCGAAGATTCCGGGCGGGCCCGACGGCATCAAGGGCATCTCGTTGTTCCTGGTGCCGAAATTCATGGTCAACGAAGACGGCTCTCTGGGCGAGCGCAACGCCGTCTATTGCGGCGGCCTGGAAAGCAAGATGGGCATCCACGCCAATGCGACCTGCGTCATGAACTATGAGGGCGCCACCGGCTATCTGGTCGGCGAGGAGCACAAGGGCATGCGCGCCATGTTCACCATGATGAACGAGGCGCGGCTCGGCGTCGGGCTTCAGGGCCTCGCCATGGCCGAGATCGCCTATCAGAACGCGCTTGCCTTCGCCAAGGACCGCCGGCAGGGCCGCGCCTTGACCGGACCGGCCGAGCCGGATGCCCCGGCGGACAGCATCATCGTTCATCCCGATGTGCGCCGTATGCTGATGGATGTGCGCGCATTCCTCGAAGGTGGCCGGGCGCTCCTGTTGTGGACCGCGCTGTGGGGCGATCTGGAGCACAAGGCCCAAGACGCGGCCGTGCGTGAAAAGGCCGGCGATTACATGGCCCTGTTCACGCCGATCCTGAAGTCCTATTTCACCGAGAAAGGCTTCATGAACGCGGTCTGGGCCCAGCAGGTGCTCGGCGGGTCGGGCTTTGTCAAGGATTACCCGCTCGAACAGTTCGTCCGGGATGCCCGTATCACCATGATCTATGAGGGGACCAACGGCATTCAGGCGCTGGACCTCGTCGGGCGCAAGCTGATGGCCAATAACGGCCGCGCGGTGACGACCTTCTTTGACGACATGGACGCGCTCATCAAGGAGTGCGAGGGCAATGCCGATCTGAAGCCGTTTGTCGAGGCGCTGCGCACCACCTCGGGCCAGTTGCGCGAGGCGGTGGATTGGATGGGCCAGAACGCGCTCGCCGATTTCAACAATGCCGGCGCCAGCTCGGCGGATTTCCTGAACCTGTTCGCGATCACCGCGCTCGCCTATGTCTGGCTGGAAATGGCGCGTACGTCCCATCAGCGCATCGCGGAAGGGGCGCCGAACAAGGATTTCCATGACGCCAAGATCAAGACCGGCCACTACTTCGCCAACCGGACCGTGCCGGAAGCCGCTATGTATCTGGCCAAGGTCAAGGCCGGCGCGGCCGATGTCATGGCGCTGACGGCCGACCAGTTCTAATCGGCACAGGGACCGTCCGGGCGGTCTCACAGGCTGCCCGGGCGCCGCCGTCGGCGGTTCACGATCATTGAAGGGGAGGCCCGTCCATGTCCGTTCTTCCAACCGAACGCCCGGCGTGGCGTACGGACGATATCGAGATCTTCGCGGATGCCGCACGGCGTTTCTTCGAGCGTGAATGCGCGCCCTTCAACGAGAAATGGATCGACCAGGGCTATGTCGACCGCGACATGTGGCTCAAGGCCGGCGAGGCCGGTATTCTGTGTGCGTCCATGCCGGTTGACTATGGCGGAGCCGGCGGCACCTTCGCCCATGAAGCGATGATCGTGGAGGCCATGGCCAAGGCGGGCGTCGATGGCTTCGGCGTGCCGCTGCATAATGTGATCGTGGCGCCCTATTTCATGGCCTATGGCACCGAGGAGCAGCGCCGCCGCTGGTTACCGAAATGCGCCACCGGTGAGTTCGTCACCGCCATCGCCATGACCGAGCCCGGCACCGGGTCGGACCTTCAGGCCGTGCGCACGACCGCCCGCCGGGACGGCGACTCCTATGTCATCAACGGGCAGAAGACGTTCATCACCAATGGCCAGACCGCCAATCTGGTTGTCGTTGTGTGCAAGACCGACACCGGGCCCGAGGCGGGGGCGCGGGGCGTATCGCTGCTCGTGGTCGAGACCGACACTGCGCCCGGGTTCCGGCGCGGGCGCAATCTCAAAAAGATGGGCCAAAACTCTCAGGACACATCGGAACTGTTCTTCGACGATGTGCGCGTGCCGGCGGACAATTTGCTTGGCGGCCAGGAAGGTATGGGCTTTGCCCAACTCATGGAAAAGCTGCCCGAGGAGCGCCACCTGATCGGCCTTCAGGGTTTGGGCCGCATCGAAGCCGCGCTTGAGGTCACCATCGATTACGTCAAGGAGCGCAAGGCCTTCGGCAAGCGCCTGCTCGATTTCCAGAACACCCAGTTCAAGCTCGCCGAACTGAAAACCGAGGCGACCATCGGCAAGGTCTTCATGGATTACTGCACCGGGCTTGTTTTGGAGAGCAAGCTCGACGCGGCCACGGCGTCCATGTCGAAATACTGGATGAGCGATCTGGAATGTAAAATTACGGACGAATGTCTCCAGTTCTTCGGCGGGTACGGTTATATGGATGAATATCCCATATCGCGCATGTTCCGCGACGCCCGTGTTCAGAAGATCTATGGCGGCACGAACGAAATCATGAAAATGCTCATTGCACGGACCCTTTGATCGGGTGGTCTTCGGATGTTCATTCCAAAGCATTTTGCCATGGCTGCGCGGGCGGACCAGGCCGCTCTGATCCGCGCCCATGCGTTCGGCTTGCTGATCACACATGGTCCGGCGGGGAGCCGCGCGAGCCACATTCCGTTCCATTACGATAACCGGGCCGGACCCCATGGCGTGCTGATCGGCCATATCGCCAAAGCCAATCCGCAAAGCGCGGATCTGGCCGCCGGCGGCGAGGTGCTCGCCGTGTTCTCCGGCCCCCATGCCTATGTCTCGCCGCTCTGGTACGAGGCCCCCGAGCGCAATGTGCCGACCTGGAACTACACGGCCGTTCATGCCTATGGCACGGCGGCGGTCATCGATGATCCCCATGCGGTCCATGCCACCCTCGACGGGTTGGCGCGCCAATACGAGGCGTCTGACGGCTGGCGGATGGATCGCGCGGATGCGGACTATATTGGCCGGCTGGCCCGGGCGGTGACGGCCTTCAAGATCACGGTGACGCGCCTGGAAGGGGCGGCCAAGCTGAGCCAGAACAAGACGCCGGCCGACCGGGCGGGCGTCATCGACGGACTGCAACGCAACGGCGAGACGGCGCTGGCGGATCAGATGATCGCCCGGCGCCCCTTGAACGAAAGGGAGACGGCTGATGGCTGACGCCTATATCTATGACCATGTGCGCACGCCGCGCGGGAAGGGCAAGAAGGACGGCGCCCTCCATGAAATCACCGCATTGTCGCTGGCAACCCAGGTTCTGGAGGCCTTGCGCGACCGCAATAGTCTCGATACGGCCCATGTGGACGATGTGGTCCTGGGCTGTGTGGCCCCGATCCATGAGCAGGGGGCGGACATTGCGCGCACCGCGGTTCTCAATGCCCGGTATGACGACAGCGTTTCGGGCGTTCAGATCAACCGGTTTTGCGCCTCGGGCCTGGAAGCGGTCAATATGGCGGCGGCTCAGGTCATGTCGGGCCAGCACGATCTGACCATCGGCGGCGGTGTCGAAAGCATGAGCCGGGTGCCCATGGGCTCCGACGGCGGCGCCTGGGCGGTTGATCCGGGCATCGCCTTTGCCAGCTATTTCACGCCGCAGGGCATCGGTGCCGACACCATTGCCACGAAATGGGGCTTCAGCCGCGAGGAGGTCGATGCCTTCGCGATGGAATCCCAGAAACGCGCGTCGGCCGCCTGGGACAAGGGCTATTTCAGCAAGTCGGTTGTTCCCGTCAAGGATCAGATCGGCCTGACCATTCTGGCCAAGGACGAACACATCCGTCCCGAGACGACCATGCAATCGCTCGCCTCGCTACAGCCGTCCTTCGCCGGCGTCGGCGAGTTCGCTTTCGATGCGGTCATTCTCGACCGCTATCCGGAACTCGAGGCGATCAACCATGTGCACCATGCCGGCAATTCCTCCGGCATCGTGGATGGCTCGGCCGGGGTGCTGATCGGCACGAAAGAGATCGGCGAGCAACTCGGGCTTAAACCGCGTGCCCGGATCCGCGCCTTTGCCTCCATCGGTTCTGAGCCCTCGATCATGCTTACCGGGCCGTCGCTCGTGACCGAAAAGGTGCTCAAGCGCGCCGGAATGTCCGTCGGCGACATCGATCTTTACGAGTTGAACGAGGCGTTCGCCGCCGTCGTGCTGCTCATGATGCACAAGCTGGACATTCCCCATGACAAGATGAACGTCAATGGCGGCGCCATCGCCATGGGCCATCCGCTGGGCGCGACCGGCGCCATGATCCTCGGCACGGTGCTCGACGAGTTGGAGCGCCGCGGGCTCGGCACCGCGCTTGCCACCTTGTGCGTGGGTGCCGGCATGGGGACAGCGACGATCATCGAGCGGGTCTGACGCGGCCCCTTTCAGTCGAAGTCATCTGCGTGGAGCGATGCTCCGTAGAGAAACGAGGTTCGCGATGCAACTGGATAATATGCGCTACGAGAAGGACGCCGACGGGATCGTCACCATCACCTGGGACATGCCCGGCCGGTCGATGAATGTTCTGAGTGCGGATTCAATCGCCGATTTCAAGCGGGCGATTGTCGAATTCACCGGCGATGACGGGGTCACGGGCGTTGTGATCACCAGCGGGAAGCCGGCCTTTCTGGCGGGCGCCGATCTGGGCGAACTTGGTGGTTCGGCTGGTGGCGCCGCCGCGCGGGGCAGCGAGGAGGAGGCCCTGCGCCAGGACTTTGAGAACGCCTTCGCGCTCAACCGCATGCTGCGCGATCTGGAGACGTGCGGCAAGCCCGTCGCGGCGGCGGTGAATGGCACGGCGCTCGGCGGCGGTCTCGAGATCGTTCTGGCGTGCCATTATCGTGTGGTGGCGGACGATCCGAGGATCCAACTCGGATTGCCGGAATCCAAAGTGGGGCTGTTGCCTGGTGCCGGCGGCACCCAGCGTCTGCCCCGTCTGATCGGCGCCGCCAATGCTCTGCCGCTCATCCTCCAGGGCACCAGCCTCAATCCGCAAAAGGCGCATCAGCAGGGTATCGTCCAGAAGGTCGTGCCTTTGGGCGATCTGATCGGCGAAGCCAAGCGGTGGATCAAGGAAGAGGGCGACGCAATCCAGCCCTGGGACAAGAAGGAGTTCTCGGTTCCCGGCGGTCATCCGTATGAGAACAGTCAGACCTTTATCATCGGCACGGCCATGCTGCGCAAGACGACCCATGGCAATTATCCGGCGCAGCTCAACATTATGAAAGCGGTGTATGAGGGGCTTCTGGTGCCGATCGAGGCGGGCCTGCGCATCGAGACCCGCTATTTCATGGATCTGATGCGCCGCCCCCAGACGAAGGCGATGATCCGTTCCCTGTTTCTGTCGACCCAGGAACTGGGCAAGCTGGCGCGGCGTCCCAAGGGTGTCGAGCCCTATCCGATCAAGAAGATCGGCATGCTGGGCGCGGGCATGATGGGCGCGGGTATCGCCTATGTGTCGGCGCGGGCCGGCATGGAGGTCGTTCTCATCGACCGCGACCAGACCGCCGCTGACAAGGGCAAGGCGTATGCCGTCACGCTGCTCGATAAGGCCGTCCAGCGCGGGCGCATGAGCGAGGCCGACAAGGACGCGGTCCTGGCCCGGATCACGACGACCACGGACTATGACCGGCTTAAGGGGGCCGACCTCATCATTGAGGCCGTGTTCGAGGACCGGGGCATCAAGGCCGAAGTGACCAAGGCCGCGGAAGCGCAACTCGCCGAGACCGCGGTGTTCGGATCGAACACCTCGACCCTGCCGATCACCGGTCTCGCCGAAGCCAGCATCCGCCCGGCCAATTTCATCGGCATTCACTTCTTCTCGCCCGTGGATAAGATGCCGCTGGTCGAGATCATCATGGGCGCCGAGACGAGCCAGGAAACCCTGGCCAAGGCCATGGACTATGTCAAAGCAATCAAGAAAACGCCGATTGTCGTTAATGACAGCCGGGGCTTTTACACGTCGCGCGTGTTCGGCACATATGTCCGTGAGGGGATCAATATGCTGGCCGAGGGCATCGAGCCGGCGCTGATCGAGAATGCCGGGCGGATGACCGGCATGCCCGTCTCGCCGCTCGCGCTCAATGACGAGGTGAGCATCGAGCTTGGCTATAAGGTCATGAAGCAGACCAAGGCCGATCTGGGCGATCAGTACCGGGAGTCCGCGCCGGACCGGGTGATCACCGCCATGATCGAACAGCATGGCCGGCCGGGCCGTAAGGGCGGTAAGGGCTTTTACGAGTATCCCGCCGACGGGCCGAAACGGCTCTGGCCCGGGCTCAAGGACATGGCCGTACCGGCCGATCCGCAGCCCGATGCGGATGAATTGAAGCTGCGCTTCATGGTGATCCAGGCGCTGGAAACCGCCCGGTGTTTTGAAGAAAACGTCCTGACGGATGTCCGCGACGCGGATGTCGGTGCGATCATGGGGTGGGGCTTCGCGCCCTACACGGGCGGGCCGCTGTCGCTCATCGATACAATGGGGACGGAAGAATTCGTTCAGATTTGTGATCGGCTGGCGCAGGCCTATGGCGAGCGGTTCAAGCCGACGCCCCTCCTGCGCGAGATGGCAGCGAAAGGCGAGACGTTCTATGGCCGCTTCGATCCGTCGAAGGCATGAGTGGGTCTCGTCGACCGGCCGGTGCGGATAGGGGTTCGGACCGGTCGCATGTTCTTCAAGAGGCGATGAGGCCCGTATGACCGACCAAGCCGAACCGGAGCGCCGTGGTTTTCAGCGGACGGACGGCACACAGTCTTATTTGGCATGGGACGATGCTGGCGACGCGGCGCCTGTGCTGGTGTTTGCCCATGCCAACGGCTTCAACGCGCAGACCTATCGGCGGATTCTGGCGCCTCTCGCGGACCGCATGACGATCCTGGCGCTCGATATGCGTGGCCATGGGTTCACGGATCTGCCGGCGGATCCGGCGACCCAGACCTCCTGGCATCGGTATGCGGACGATCTCTTGACCTTTATCGACGGCGTGGTGCCCGAAGGCCGGCCTTTGATCATGGCCGGGCATTCAATGGGCGGGACGTCCAGTCTCCTGGCGTTGGGACGCCGTCCGGAGCGGGCCCAGGGCCTTGTACTGATCGATCCGGTGATCCTGCCGCGCTTCGTTTACTGGATGCTCCCGGTCCGGCGTCTTTTAGGATTGGGCCCGCGCAGGATCCGGCTGGCCGACATGGCCCTGGCCCGCCGCGCGGTCTGGCCCGACACGGCAACCATGGTGCGCGCCTACACCGGGCGGGGGGCCTTCAAAACCTGGCCCGCCGAGATCATCCGGGATTATGTCGAGGGCGGCACGCGGCCGCATAGGGATGGTGGGATCGAATTGGCGTGCGCGCCCGCATGGGAGGCCGCGAATTTCGCCAATTATGACCACAATATCTGGCCGCCCATGAGCCGCCTCACATGCCCGGTGACATTGGTGCGCGGAACGGTGGGGTCCACTTGCCCGCTGCCCATGGCGGTGCAAATGCGGTGGGTGATCAAAGGGTTGGATGACCGGCCGGTGGAGGGCGCCAGCCACTTTGTGCCCATGGAGGCGCCGGACCGGGTCCGTGAGGCGATCCTCGCGCGTGCCGTTACAGGCTCAAGGCTGGATTGACATGGGCGCTGAGCGCTGCCCGAACATCGTCCGGAAACGGCATGGATTTGCGCGCTTCCAGATCGAGCGTCACCGCCACGGCCTCACTGGTGGCATAAATGCCGCCATCCGCCGGATCGAAGATCCAATGGACAAGTTGGATGATCCGTTCCGCGATCGCCTTGAGGCCCGTGCGCACTTCGATCAGGTCGCCGGCGCGCGGATAGCGGTGATAGCACAGACGGTATTCGACAACGGCGCTGCCGATTTTGCCATGCTGGCGCAGGGCCGTCGCCTCGGGTGCCAGATCGGGCAGGAAATTGACCACCCCGTCCGCGACGCGCCCGATGACATGGGCGGGGAGCATCACGCCGCGCTCATCGCAATGGGCCATGCCGACAGTCCCCTTGGAGATCGTCCGCATGCCGAATTGCGCCGCCAGCGTGCCATGCGCATCGCTGCGTGGCGGATGCAGCGTCAGCCCGCGGGGCGCGGCATAGTCCGGGAGGGTGCAGGCCAGCGCCCGGGCTTTGGCTTTGACCTCGGCGGGGACGGGGAGGATCTCGCCCGTGGCCAGGGAGACCAGGCGCAGTGGCATGGTGACACTGGCCGAGGTCTCCCCGCTGATCGCATGGCGCAGTTCTACATAAGCGTGGATCTCTAGATCGTCCGTCTCGAGAATGCCGCCAACGATGGAGACACCAGACGCGGCGTGAAGTTCGCGCAGGAACCGCAAATGCTGCTCAGCGACCGCGAGCACGGCGCCGGCGGTGCGCAGGTCGTCCGGGCCCAAACCGATGGCATGGCCCAGAACCGCCACCGCCTCCTGCACCTTGACGCCGTAATAGCGCACATTGAGGTGCCCCATCTCGTCGCATTCCCAGGTACTGACAGTGCCGCGAAATAGTTCGATCACGGATGCGCTCCTTCCCTCAATGACGATCCGCAGGCGGCGATTAGTCCGTCAGCACGCATTTGCCGTTCTTGATGACCGTTGCGTCGCGCTCGGCGAGACGGCACTGAAACGAGATCACGTTCCCATCGCGCCACATATCGGTGATGATCGTCTCCCCGGGAAAGACCGGTGCGGAGAAGCGCACATCGAACTGAGCGATTCTGGTGTGGTCGTAATCGCAGACGGTTTTCAGGATGGCCCGGCAGGCCGTACCATATGTGCACAGACCATGAAGAATGGGCCGGGGAAAGCCGGCGGCCCCGGCGAAGCCGGGA
Source organism: uncultured Alphaproteobacteria bacterium (assembly GCA_964531285.1). Classification (GTDB taxonomy): domain Bacteria; phylum Pseudomonadota; class Alphaproteobacteria; order JAJFIK01; family JAJFIK01; genus CAZHDI01. The sequence continues at coordinate 39,660 of CAZHDI010000005.1, forward strand.
TCGGAATGCAGTGGATTGCGGTCGCCCGACAGACGGTAGAGCAGGGCCTGATCGGGCCGGGTCTCCAGCGGGCAGGACATGTCGGGCGCCCGGTCCGGAATTGCATGGGGTTCGGGGCCGCCGCCCGCCGGGCCGCCGAAGCCGCCATCGCCGCGCGCGAAGATCGTGCTCCCGAGCGTGCACAGCGGCTCGCCCGTGTCCGCAAGGCGGATCCGGGTTTCCGAGGTGATGATCGCACCCTTGTCCGCGCCCTTGTCATAACACCCGGTGACCGCGCCGTCGGCAATCACGGTCGCGGCGGCGGGGAGCGGCCGGTGCAGGGTGACCCGCTGCTCGCCGTGAACGATCATGATCCAGTTGAGATCGGCGCCCTCAAGCGTGCGCTGGCCCCAGGCGATCACCGTGGCCATGGTCGGCACGGTCCGCATGTCCTGTGTCTCATAGACATATTTGAGTTCCGCCGCGTCCATCGGGTCGCGCCCGAAGCCGACACCCAGCGCATAGAGCATGGTCTCGCGGTCGGTGTAGGTGAAGGTTTCGCCTTCGGATTTCAGGCTCATCAGCTGGTCGTAATTGATCGGCATATCCGGTCCTCCCGTCTGGCCGCTGCGGTGTGTTGCCGCTAGTTTAGCAGAGCCGCCCAAGGGGCACGCAAGGGGGCCGTGGCCTGTGGGGGAAAGGCCCGGCGGGGGAGGGCGGCAGCCCATGAAAAAGCCGGCGCGGCGCTGGGCCGGCCGGCTGTTTCGGTCATGCGGAACGGGTTAGAGGATGAAGAAATCCCCGTCTTCCAGATCGTCGAGATCGGTTTTCGCGACGATCAATTCGTCCGCACCAAAATCGAATACGGCGTCTTTGCCGTCCTGATCGGCGACCGCCATGATCTTGGCCAGCGTATCGAATTGCGGCCCCAGCCCGGTGAAGTCGATGAGATCGTCGTCCTTGCCGAAGTCGGCAATCTCGACCCGGCCATCGCCGAGGCTGAAGCGGAAGATATCGTCGTCCTTGCCGCCCTTGAGCTCATCGTCGCCCGAGCCGCCTTCGAGGATATCGTCGCCCTTGCCGCCGTCGATCCGGTCGTCGCCCGCGCCGCCGGTGATGATGTCGTCGTCATCGCCGCCCTTGATGCGGTCATCGTCATCGCCGCCGTCGATCGTGTCGTCGTCGTCGCCGCCGTCGATTTTATCGTCGCCGTCGCCGCCGAGCAGGATGTCGTCGCCGTCGCCGCCTTTGATCTTGTCGTCGCCGTCGTCGGCAAAGATGATGTCGTCGCCGTCATCGCCTTTGAGATTGTCCTTGCCGCTTGAGCCCACATCGGTGGCGTCGTCGTCATTGCCGATGGTCAGCGTCGCGGTGCCGGTTTCGATGATGGCATCCGTACCCGCACTGTTCGTGGCGTTCGAGAGCGTGATTTGCAGCGTCTCATCGGGCTCGGGCGCCAGATCGCCGGTGATATCGACCGTGACGGTCTTGGTCGTCTCGTCGGCACCGAAAGTGAGCGTGCCGCTCGGGAAGACCCCATCGGTATCGTCCGGACCCGCCGGAGCCGACCCGCCGCCGCCGATCGCAAAGTCGATGGTACCGGTATCGTCCGTGTTGCCGTCCCGCACCACCTCGAATGTCACGGTGGTCACGCCAGTGTCGCCCTCGACCACGGTCGGCTCGGGCGCGCGGGCGCTGTAGAGCATGACCGTCGGCTCGACCGTGATCGTCACGGTGCCGACATCGGTCCGGCCCGTGGAGTCGGTCAGGATATAACGGAACATGTCGTCGCCGTAGAAATTGTCCTCCGGCGTGTAAATGAACAGGCCATTGTCGATCAGGATGACCGACCCGTTGGACGGCTGGCCGAAGGGCGTGACCGTGAAGCTGTCGCCGTCCACGTCGAGGTCGGCGCCGACACCGTTATTGGCGGTCACGTCGCCGGTGAGCCGGTCACCCTGGAGGATGGTGAAGCTGTCGTCCCGCGCGCTGGGATCGTCGCCGACCGCGGCAATCGAGATGGTCACAGTAGCCGTGCCGGTCCCACCATTCTTGTTGGTCAGTTTATAGGTGAAGCTGTCCTGGCCGTTTTCGTTCGCAATCGGCGTATAGGTGAAATTGCCGTTCTCATCGAGCGCGACATTGCCTTTCGTCGGCGCACTGACGACCGTCGCCGTGAGCGGGCCTTGGCCTTGATCGTCATCGAGGCCATTGCCGTTATTGGCACGCACATTGCCGGTGAGCGGCTGATCCTCCTGGATCGAAAAGCGGTCGGCCTGCGCGATCGGCGGGGGATTGAGGACGTTGAAATCCTCCGGGATCGTCACGGTGACCGTCTTGGTCGGGCTGTCGCCGAAGCCGGCGCCCTTGGCGTTGGAGAACACCAGATCGAAGGCTTCGTCGCCCTCGGTAAAGTCGTTGCCCAGGATCGTGAGCGTGATGGTCTTGCTCTGCTCGCCCGGCTGGAAGAACAGGGTGCCGACGGTGGATTCGAAATCCTGCCCGGCGACCGCGGTGCCGTTCTGGGTACGGTAGTCCACGGTAACGAGGTTGAGCGCCGCCCCGTTGAGCGAGACCTCGACATCGAAGGTCACGGCGGGGACCTGCTCGCCGGTGCCGACCGCGGTGATGTCGTCGACCGACTCGAAGCGCACGCCGTAGATCACGGATGTCTTGCCGCGCTCGTAATCGACGAAGCTGGAACCGGGGCCGTAATCGGAAACGCCATCGATGCCGCCGGTGAAGGCCGCCTGACCGATGGCCACGTCATCGACGCCGTCATCGTTAATGTCGCCGATGCCGCCCACCGCATTGGCGAAATTCACCGTGCGCGGCGCGCCCGTGGCGAAGTCGCCCGGATGGGTGTCCGAGGTGACGATCCGGTAGCCGCCGGTGTTCGGATTGATGAAATCGTCCGTATAGACCACACCCTGCGGTCCGCCGAAATCGGCCGCGCCGTAAACGACGGTGGCATAACCGTTGCCCCGGTTGAGCTGATTGACCCCGAGGATCACATCATCGAAGCCGTCGCCGTTCACATCGCCGGCACCGGCAACGAACTCGTTGGCGTAGGAGACGACATAGCCGGAAAAATCGCGCTGGGTGATCTGCACGCCGACATCGGGCGACAGGTTGGCCAGATCGATGGTGCTGTTGAAACCGCCGTCGCGCCCGAAGATCACGTAGCTGTCGGGCGGCATGAAATCGAAATCGCCCGGGTTCTTGAACCCGTTGCTGCCCGTCGAGCCGATCAGCAGATCATCCAGGCCGTCGCCGTTCACATCGCCCGCATTGTCCAGGGACCAGCCGGTATTGGTGCCCGGCTTGCCGACAATGGTGAAGCCGTCGAGAACATTCGGCACATCGGTGCGCGAGAAATCGCCGCCGTTCTGCGAGAAGTCCTGGCCGCCATAGACAACGGTCACAAGACCGTTATTGGCGCCGCCGAAGGAGATGTCCGCCGACTGGGTGCTGAAGACGATGTCTTCGATGCCGTCATTGTTGAAATCGATCAGGGTCGTGGCGGCGCCGTTCTGTTCGCCGGGCGCGCCAAAACGGCCGCGGATCCGGATGCCGTTCTGACCGTCAAGCTCATCAATGCGCAGATCCTCGATGAACTCGTCCTGCTGGCCGAAAACGATAAACACATCGCCCGTGGTCGTCAGGTCGCCCATGCTGCCGACAATGAGATCATCGACGCCGTCATCGTTCACATCGCCGATACCGCCGATGGAATGGCCGACCTGCTCGCCGAAGAAGAGCCCGAATTCATCGGAAGGATTCGATTGTTCGATGGGCGTGCGCTCCACGCCGTCGAGCTTGAAGACGCCGCTCGGGGGCGTGCGCAGATTGATCGCCCCGCCGGTCTCGGTGACCCAGTCCTCGCGCCCGTAGATCACATAGCCCGCACCCTCATGCTTGCGGATGGTGACCAGCTCGGTTTCAGGTTCGACTTCGCCGTCCTCGGAGTCGGGATCGGGCTCACCGGGGCCAACTTCCACCTCGAAGGTGTAGTTGTACATGTCGTCGTTCCGGGCGCCGATGGCGATGTCCATGATGCCATCGCCGTTGAAGTCGCCCGCCGGGCCCAGCGAATATCCAGCTTGGGCAAAGGTCGAGCCGCCGACCACGGTGACGCCGTTGGTGCCGTCCAGGGTGGTCAGGTCGATGAAGGCCGGAAAGCCCTCCGCCCGGCCGAAAATAATGTGCGTCCGGCCGGCCAGATCGCCCCCGAAGCCGTTCGGCGGCACGCTGGCGTCGCCGCCGTCGGAGCCGACCAGATAATCGTCGATGCCGTCGCCATTGACGTCACCGAGGCCCGCGACCGCGATGCCATGCACATCGATCGTGTCCGGACCCGTTCCGGTCGTAATAAAACCGTTGCTGCCATCGAGGGAGCCAATATTGAAGACCATTGATGTCAACCCACCCCAGGGTGTTCACAGCGGTGCGATCCTTAGACCGCGAATTTCCGCACCCCAACCAAGCCCCCCAGCCATGCGTTTTTGTACAGCACGGCCGGCCCTTTGTGAAGCCGAACCGGTCCGAATGCCCCTAGGAAACTAAGGGATATCCCGGCTGAACGGCCGTCCCGCGGACGGCGGGGGCGCATGACCGTTCGAGGTAAGCCATCCGACACCGGATGGACCGGTCGGTCCGACGAAGCCGGCGGCAGCCGGTGTCCAACCGTCCGTCTGGAAACGATCTCCACCCGCCGCGGCAAGCCGTTGTTGGGCAGGCCAGACACACGCGCAGCCCGGCACCGGCGCACCGCCGGGGCGGCGCGCCATCGGCCGATCGGTCCAGGACTTGCGGAACAACCCACCCTCACGTCATCATTCAGATAGAGGGGCGGTGCAGCCAAACAAGGCTGCCGGGAAAGAACGCCCTGCAACTCCCGTCTGCGGTGGGGCCTTCTGCTTTGGAGCCAGCCATGCAACGGGCGCGCCACCAGACCGGGAGGAACCAAGCCCATGGCCCACACCTGCTTTGATGTCGAGATTGCCGACGGCGTCGCCCATCTGCGCATGAACCGGCCCGACGCGTTCAATTCCATGATCCGCGCCTTCTGGAGCGAATTGCCGGCGATCATCCGCGATATCGACGAGAACGCGAAGGCGCGGGTCATCGTCCTGTCGGGCGAGGGGCGGCATTTTTGCGCCGGGATGGACCTGTCGGTGTTCACGTCCGGCGGCGACGAGGCGTCGCGGAGCGCAGAACTGGGCCGTCAGCGCGAGGCGCTGCGGCTGTTCGTGAAGGTGCTCCAGCAGACCTTCAACTGCCTCGATGAGGCGCGCGTGCCGGTCCTTGCGGCGATCCAGGGCGCCTGCATCGGCGGCGCGGTGGACATGACCTCGGCCTGCGATATCCGCTACTGCACCGAGGATGCGTTTTTCTGCATCCAGGAAATCAATATCGGTATGACCGCCGATGTCGGCACCTTCCCGCGCCTGTGCCATCTGATCCCCCAGGGCTGGGTGCGCGAACTGGCCTATACCGGGCGCCGGCTCAAGGCGGCGACCGCCAAGGAAATCGGCCTTGTGAACGAGGTCTATCCCGATCACGCCACCATGATGGCCGCGGTCATGGCCACCGCGCGCGAGATTGCCCAGCGCTCGCCGCTGGCCGTGACCGGGTCCAAGGTCATGATCAATTACGCCCGGGATCACTCGATCGACGATGCCCTCGATTACATCGCGACCTGGCAGTCGGGCATGTTCCATCCCACCGATATGATGGAAGCCTTCGCGGCCCAGTCCGAGAAACGCGATCCGGATTTCGAGGATCTGCTGGCCCAGCGCAGCGCGCTGTAAGGAGCCGTCCCGTGAGCGCCAAAGCCGCCGCCAAAGCAGGGTCCGCCAGACGGTCCTTCAGTCACGAGCCCAGCACCCTGGCCACGCTGCCGGCCGGCTGCCTCGTGGCCTTCGGGGCGCTGACGCTCATTCTGCTGGTCCTGGGTATCGTGGTGCTGTCGGTCGCGTTCCCGGGCTACCGGTCGAGCGCAACTTATAAGGAGGCGATGGCCATTGTCCGGGCCGAGCCGTCGGTGCGTGCGGCGTTGGGCGAGCCGGTCCGGGAGACCGGTATCGTCTCGTTCGTAACGGATCTTCAGCCCGAAGGCGGCGGGACAAAGCGGTTCGTGTCGGTCCGCGTCGAGGGGCCGAACGGCGAAGGCATTCTTTATGCGGAAGGGGTCGAGCGCTCCGGCGTGCGCCTGACCGAAGTGCGCCTCACCCTGACCAACGGCACGCGCCTCAGACTGACCCCTTTACGCCCGTAAGGGCCGACAGATCGGCGTTCTCCAGAATACGCGCGGCATGGGTGTAGCCGGCCTCGATGGACCGGTCGAAGGCTTTCCAATCCGTCAGCCCGATCCCCTCGACCGTCGGCGAGAAGAGCAGCTCAGTGCGCTGATGGGCGCGATTGGTCTGCATCTCCGAGTTCACCGTCCCTGAACGCATCAGCAAGCTGACGATTCCCGGTCCGCCTTTCACATCGTCGCCCAGAATGCCCCAGTCGCGCATGCGCCAGGCGCGCCCGCGGATCGTCCGGAACGCGTCATGGTCTTCCACATCGCTGCCGATCACCGGGCCGCGCGCCTGATCCGCCATGAGAGAGGCCGGGAAATTGTTCATCACCGCGCCATCGACCAGAACCGCGCCCCGCCGGATGACCGGTGCGATGATCCCGGGAATGGAGACGCTGGCCCGCAGCGCCTGCCATAACAGACCGCGCCGGTGGATGACCTGCTTGCCGTGGGTCAGGTCGGCCGAAACGCAGAAATATGTCAGCCACAGATCTTCGATCTGAAGCCCCTCGAAGCTTTCATGGAGAAGGCGGGCGATCTTGCGGCCCCGGATCAGCGATACGAAGGGCACCGTATAATCCGACAGCGGATTGGTTTCAACAAAGCTCCGGCGCATTCGCTCGGTGAGTTCCTCGATGGTCCAGCCCGCCGCGATCCCGCCGCCGACGATCGCGCCGATGCTGGTGCCGCCGAACCGGTCGATGGTGACGCCCGCTTCGCGCAGGGCCTTGAGCACCCCCAGATGGGCAAAGCCGCGCGCGCCGCCGCCCGACAGCACCATGCCGGTGGCGCGGCCCATGATATGCCGGGTCAACCGGTCGAGGCCCGCCGGATCGTTGAGCCGCAGATTGTAATGGAACACCGGCCGGAAGCGCTCCAACCAGGGCAGCGCGCCATGGGCATAGCGGGCGTTTTCAGGGTGCAGGATGACAAGTTCGGTGAACCGGCGCGGTGCATTGAACACGATCTGCTCGATCGGCATCGAATAAGCGCTGAGCGCGTCGGAACGGCCGACCAGAATCACGCGGTCCGCCTGACGCAGGCACATGCGGGTCCACGATCCGTGCTCCGGATTCGCCACATAAATCAGATGATCGTGTTCGGCTTCGAGCCGGTGAAACCATTCGCTGCCATTGGTTTCGGTCACCGTGTCGAGCAGGATGGTCTGAAGCCCGGCTGCCGTGAAGGTGCGCAGCATCCGCTCGCCGATGGTCCGGCCGCAGACGCCGGGCGTCACGGGAACGACGGCGATGGTCTTGGGCTGAATGCCGTGCGCAGGGCGCGCCGCGCCGCTCATGTTCTTGAGCCGGCGCACCAGCAGTTTCGACATATTTGCCATGACCGCCGGATGACGCGCGACGATGCGGTCAAAGGTGGCGCGGGGGACACGGATCACTTCGGTATCGCGCAGCGCGACGAGGGTGCCCATACGCGGTTCGCCCGAGATGAGCCCCGGCTCGCCCACGGTCTGTCCGGCGACGAACTCGGAGGCCAGATAGTCTTCGCCTTGCGCGTCCGTCAGCCACAGGCCCACACAGCCGGCCGTGATCAGATAAAGCGCCTCGCTGGGCTGGCCGCGCGACAGGAGCGTCCAGCCGGCCGGCAGGCTGAACCATTCGGTCTCGGGCAAAAACCGGAAGAGCCGGCGCGTTTCGATCCCTTCGAACAGGGGCATTTTCCGGATCAGGTCGCGGATCCGGCGCACGGGGTCGAGCCCGCTATCGGGCGCGCCGGTCCAGAATGCCATGCGCGAGGACTGGGCCATCGGCATCGTCCTAAACGTTGCGCGACGCGATCTTCCACAGACCGGTCGCAGTCATCAGGACACGGCGCTCATTCGCCGCTCCCCCGACGGCCCGGATCTCGCCATGCATGAAGATGATGGACCGGGTACGCCGGGTGATCCCGGTCGCCGCTTCCAACATGGGCGCATCGGGTACGAGCGGCACGAAATCGCAGGTCAGCGAGACATTCGTATGACCATGATCGGGCGCCGCGCGGGCGACGGTCGCCTGGAGGGCGGTTTGGGCGGCCATCATCAAAATGCCGGGCGCCACGGTGCCGTCCGGCTCCAGATGATCGGGCCGGATGGCCATGCGCATGAGATCGCCGTCCGCCGGACCGCCCGCGCTCTGCCGTCCCACCGGTCCGAGCACCGCGGCAAAGCCGGGCAGGGCCAGGGGTTCGAAATCCGGCGGCAGATCCATGGCGGGCGCTCTCCTTGTGGGGCCGCGGTCAAAGACCGAAATGGGCCATTGCCGCATGGGCGATGGGGGTGCCGGATTCCTGCACGAAGTGACCTTCCTCGACGAGCATCGGTTCCGGGCAGTTGCGAATGAACGCGCGGGTCCGGGCCATAACGTCGGTGCCGAGCACAATGTCCTTGGTGCCGACGGCCAGGAAGGTCTCGCCGGTCCAGTCATTGGTCAGGAACCGCTTGGCGGCCTTTGAGGTCTCGACGCCCGCCATGTCGGGGGCGACCATGACCAACTCCGGGAACCGCCGCACACCGGCTTTATAGCGCTGATCGGGGAAGGGTGCGCCATAGGCCGCCGCCTCGAACGGATCGAGCCCCTCAATGGCCCGGGTCATCAGCGCCGCCACATCGAGATCCGGGTTCGCGGCCACGAACGCCTTCCAGGCATCGAAGCCCTGGCCGGGGCTTTCACCGGTCGCCAGCGTCGTGTTCATCACGATCATCCGGGTGATGCGGTCGGGGAAGGCCATCGGCAGCGTCAGGCCCAGAAGCCCGCCCCAGTCCTGGATGACAAGGCAGACATTGCGCAGGTCCATCGCCTCGATGAAGGCGAGCAGCATGCCCCGGTGAAAATCGAAGGTGTACAGCGCATCGTCCACCGGCTTGTCGGACCGGCCGAAGCCGAAAAAGTCCGGCGCCACGACCCGGTGCCCGGCGGCCTGAAAGGCCGGGATCATTTTGCGATAGAGATACGCCCAGCTCGGCTCGCCGTGGAGGCACAGAAACGTGACGGCGGCGTCGGCGCGCCCAACATCCACATAATGCAGCCGCAGGCCTTCATACCCCGGAAGCCCGTCCAGATACCGGGGCGCAAAGCTCCAGTGCGGCAGATTGGAAAAGCGCTCGTCCGGCGTGCGTAAAGCCGCAACGGTCATGGCAGGCCTCCCTCCAGGCTCGTCTCATGGTCTGCCGGGGATGCTAGCACCGCCGGGCACGAGCCGAGAAGGATTTGTCAGGAGCGGCCGGCCCTGCGCCGTGCGGGATTCAGAACGGCACCCGGCCGCCGGCATGGAGCAGATGCACCTTGGATTCGAACTCCGCGCCGCCGATCGTCGCGTCGCCGAGGCCCATATACCGGTAGCCGGCCGAGAAGGTCATCCGCCCGTCGAAGCTGTAGTCGACCCCGGCAATGGCATTCCAGGCAAACACGATCTCGTCATCGGAAAAGGCGCTGCCCGCATCCACATCGATTTGGGCGATGCCCGCGCCCACGCCGAGATGGGGTTTCACGGTGCCCGGCAGGTCGATGTCGAGATAGGTGTTGCCCAGGGCGCTGATCATCTGAAAATCGCCGTCGAGCCCGCCTTCATCCAACCCGGCCTGGGCAAAGGTGCCGGTCGCCTCGAAGCGCAGCGGGCCCTGGATGTCGTACCCGGCGGCACCGGAGATCGACAGGCCCGTATCGGTGTCCACATCCACGCTGCCCTGCCGCAGATCGGCGAAGGCGAGACCGCCGCTCAAGCTGCCGTAGAATTCGCCGTCGGCCAGGGCCGGGGAGGCAACCAGCAGCATGAGAGCGCCGGTCGCGCCGGCAAACAGTGTCTTTGTCATATCGGGGGGAATCCGTGAGGCAGGGGTGGGGGCGGGCCGGCACACGCCGCCGACCGATTTGATTTCAAGGGCAGATTCGCATGCCTTGGCTGATTCGTCATCCATGACATGATGGCCATGACCAAGAATTTAGGGCCCCGCCAGACCAGGGAGGCGACATGCGTCAGGCCGTGACCGAACTGACCGTCCAGACCCGCGGCACCGGCTTCGTCGAAATCACCCGCGATGTTCAAGAATGGGTCGGTGCCGAAGCGGCGGGCGACGGCCTGGCCACACTTTTTATCCGCCACACCTCGGCATCGCTGGTGGTCCAGGAAAATGCCGACCCCGATGTGCTCACCGATCTGACGGCCTTTTTCGAGCGTGTCGCGCCCCGCGATCCGTCGCTCTATGTGCATGGCGCGGAAGGCCCGGACGATATGCCCGCCCATATCCGCACCCTGCTGACCGGCACCCATCTGGCGGTCCCGGTGCGGGCCGGGCGCCTGATGCTGGGCACCTGGCAGGGGATTTACGTCGCGGAACACCGGGCCCGGCCCCATACCCGCCGCATTGCGGTTCATTTGCTCACGGAGTGAATGGCCCGGGCGCAGGGCCTGCGCCTATACTCAAAAATGAGGAAACACCGGAAAGCGGGAGCACTCTTATGGATTTCAACACCCCGGACTGGATCACGGCCAAGATCGATCAGATCGACCGGTTCATCGAGGCGGAAATCAAGCCGCTGGAAAACAGCGACGACAATATCCGCTTCTTCGACCACCGGCGCGAACATGCGCGCACCGATTGGGACAATGGCGGCATGCCGCGCCCCGAATGGGAAGCGCTGTTGCGCGAAATGCGCCGGCGCGCCGATGCGGCGGGTTTTTTGCGGCTTGCGCTGCCCAAGGAATTCGGCGGCGAGGACATCGGCAATCTGGCCATGGCGATCATCCGTGAGCATCTTGCGGCCAAGGGGCTGGGGCTTCACAACGACCTGCAAAATGAAAGCTCCGTGGTCGGTAACTTCCCGCAAGTCCTGATGTTCCGGGATTTCGGTACGCCCGAGCAGAAAGACGAGTTTATCACCGGCATGCTCAAGGGCACGCACCGGATCGCCTTCGGCCTGACCGAACCCGATCACGGGTCGGACGCCACCTGGATGGAAACCCGCGCCGTGCGCGACGGCTCGGGCTGGCGCATCACCGGGTCGAAAATGTGGAACACAGGGCTTCATGTCGCGAATTACGACATGATCTTCGCGCGCACGAGCGGCAAGGACGGCGAGGCGCTGGGCATCACCTGTTTCCTCGTGCCGACGGATGCGGACGGTTTTGCCGTCGAGGAATATCTGTGGACGTTCAATATGCCCACCGATCATGCCCGGGTGACCCTCGACAATGTCTGGGTGCCGGACAGCGCCATTCTCGGCCGGCCGGAGCGGGGCCTGGAACTCGCGCAGCATTTCGTCCATGAAAATCGCATCCGCCAGGCCGCGTCCAGCCTCGGCGCCGCGCAATTCTGCATCGATGAGTCCGCCGATTATGCCCGCCAGCGCAAGCCGTTCGGCCGTCCGCTCGCGGTCAATCAGGCGATCCAGTTCCCGCTTGTGGAACTGCATACCGAGGCCGAAATGCTGCGTCAGCTCATCCGCAAGACGGCCTGGCAGATGGATCAGATGAGCCAGCCGGAAGTCGCCCGGCGTATTTCGGACCGTGTGGCCATGTGCAATTACCGGGCGAACCGGCTGTGCTGCGACGCGGCCGACCGGGCCATGCAGATCCATGGCGGCATGGGCTATTCGCGGCACAAGCCGTTCGAGCATATCTACCGGCATCACCGCCGCTACCGGATCACCGAGGGCGCGGAGGAAATTCAGATGCGCAAGATCGCCGGGCATCTGTTCGGCTTTATCGGCAAGAACGCGTGAACGCGAGCGTCCGTAAGGATGAGACCACAGGGCCGGACGGTTGAAACCGTCCGCTCAAAGCTCTTTGGTCATGGAGATGACGCAGATGCCATGGGGATCGACCGACCGGGCGCGCTCGCGCCAGCCCAGGGCGAGGTGAAAGTCCGGCGCCTTGGTGCCCTCCACCACGTCAATGCTGGCCACGCCGTAGCCCCGGTCGCGCAGGATATCGAGCGCCGCCGCCATCATGAGCCGGCCGATGCCGCGCCGGTGATGGTTGGGATCCACATAGATGTGTCGGATATGGCTGGTGCCCGGGTCGAAATCGAAATAGCCGACGATCTGGCCGGCCTGTTCGGCGACATACATCTCGTGCCAGTCTTCGCTCACGGTCCGCCGGATGCGGTGGGGCACTTCCGAGACCACATCCTCGGGCAGGATGGTGCGATAGGCGTGTACCCAGGACTGCACCGCCGTTTCGGTCAAGTCCGGAACATCCCATTTTTCTGCAGGCCTGATCCTGACAGCGGTCATGGCGGACAGTATTCCCACGCTCGCGGCACCTGCCGTGCCGGCCCCATACATGCCGCTCTATACATGCAATCGTTAGCATCCCGCGCAAAGCCTGAAGTGCGGGACTAAGCCCTTTTTGCCGCCGCTGTTTCAAATTGGGGACAGATGCACCGCACCGTGGCGCGCCGGGTGGCCCCGGTTCGTGTTATGCGGACCTTTGGTTCATGGTTGTCATTCCGGACGGTACACGAGCCCAAAACCGCAGGTTTTGGAGGGCGCGTGTCCGATCCGGAATCCAGAGCCGCGTGCTCCGGGCTCGGCGCCCTGGATCCCGGATCGCTCAATGGGCTCACCAAATCAGAGATTTGGTGCGACTTGGCGTCCGGGATGACGGGGCCCACCGCGTCCTTGGCTCCTCGGCCTCAGCCGCGATGATGATCCTTGAGCTTGCTGACCTGGGCATCGATCTGCTTGAGCGCCGCCGCGAAGGCCCGGCGGATCGCCGCATGCGGGTCCGACCGGTCGGGACCGTCCGAGGGGCCCTGATGGACCGCGATATCCGGCTGGCCCGGCATGGTGATGTGCATGCGGACCTCGAACGGATCATGCACATGGCTTTTCTTGTTCGGTTGAGACAGGACGACCCGGCAGGAGGTCAGCCGGCTGAAATGGCGTTCCAGCTTTCGGGCTTCCTCGTGAACCATGGTCTCGATCGCCGGGGAGGGATCGACATGCTCGAAAACGATCTCGATGGGAACCTGCATGGGGATGTCCTCTCTTGTTGAAGGGGAAAGATGGAGTCCTGAACCGGACGATGGCGGTCAGGCGGCCGGCAGGGATTTTTCGAGAAAATACCGCATACGGCCTGATTTCGGATACCGGACGGACCCGAACACGCTAAAGCCGAGGGTCTCATAAAAGCCGCGCGCCTGAAAATCGAACGTATCGAGATGAATATGGCTGCACGCGCGATCCCGGGCGGCGGTTTCCAGATACATCATCAGCGCCCGTCCAAGGCCCAGGCCGCGCAGGGACTCATCTATCCAGACATCCGAGATCAGCATGCTGCCATGAGTCTCGTACCAGTGACCGACGGCGCCGCCGGCCACCGAGTCGTCAGGGTTCCGCAAAAACAGGGCGAATTCGCGGCGGCCGAACGGTTCAGCCACCGCCAGCGCATGATCCAGGAGCCCTTGCTCGATCTGGGCAATATCCTCCTGACGGGGATCATCCGTAATGTCGAGCGTGAGGCCGGGCGGCAGGCCAGATGGCAGAATCGGCGCGCTCACACCGGTTCCGGCGCGATCCGGATCAACAGTTTGCCCGTGTTCCCGCCCGTGAACAGCCGCTTGACCGTCTGCGGCGCGTTCTCCAGCCCGTCTACGATATCCGTCCGGTATGTGAGCCTCCCTTCGGCCATCCATGTGGCCAGGTCCTGAATCGCTTCGCCGATCCGTGGCAGATAATCCGTAATGATGAAGCCCTCGCAGCGCGCGCGCTTCATCAGCAGGTTTCTGAACATATAAGGACCGGGAACCGGATCGGTAGCATTGTAACTCGAAATCAATCCGCAAATCGCGATGCGCGCGCGCAGATTGATCAGGGTCAGGACCGCATCGAGTATCTCGCCGCCGACATTCTCGAAATCCACATCGATCCCATTGGGGCATTCCCGGCGCAGGGCCTCGAGCACGTTTTCGGTCTTGTAGTTGATGCAGGCATCGAAGCCGAGATCGTCGCGCACCCAGCGGCATTTTTCGTCCGAGCCCGCCAGACCGACCGCGCGGCAGCCCTTGATCTTGGCGATCTGTCCGGCGATCGAGCCCACGGCGCCCGCCGCCGCCGAGATCACCACCGTCTCGCCGTCCTTGGGCTGGCCGATATCCAGGAGGCCGAAATAGGCGGTCGCCCCGGTCATGCCGAGGACGCTCATCCACGCATCGAGTGGCACGCCGAGGTCGGTCGGCACCTTGCCCGCTGCGTCGCCGGACACGCAGGTATAATCCTGCCAGTTCCCCAGCCCCGGCAGCACGATGTCACCGGCCTTGAAATTGGGATGGCGCGAGGTCTCGACGACCCCCAGCGTGCCGCCGCGCATGACATCGCCGATTTCGACGGGCGGCATATACTGGTCCATATCCGACATCCAGATCCGGTTGGTCGGATCGAGCGACAAATAAATATTGCGCACCAGGATCTCGCCCTCGCCGGGGCTGGGGACCGGCGCGTCCTGCAAGGTCAGATCGCCGTCGCCGATATCGCCGACCGGGCGGCGGGTCAGGATCCATTGGCGGTTGACGGTGGGCATGGCGGTCCTCCTGTAAATTTTTTGGGGCGTCAGGCGCCAGTCTAAACAGGGCGGGCCGGCCGGTTGAACCCTGTGGCCGTGTTGGCCCCTCGCGGACAGTTTACTTCGCCGCTTGCCGGTGGGCATGTACCCACGATAGCGACAGCTATGATGCGGCTCACGATGCCGTACACTGGCAGAAGAGCGGGTAAAGGAGCGGTCATGGCGGACGCAGGACGGATGAGGGGCCCGATGCGCTGGGCGGGCGGGCTTCTGGCGATGCTGGTGTGCCTGACCGCGGCGCTTGCCGGCCCGGTCCGCGCCGCGCCCAGCGCCGCGACCGAGCATGTGTCCTTGACCCTGATCCCCGAGTGGCGGTCCGTTCCGGCCGGGGGCGGCACCTTTCGGGTGGTGCTGGAACAGGAGATTATTCCCGGCTGGCACACCTATTGGCTGAATCCCGGCGATTCCGGCGAACCGACCGAGGCCGTCTGGGCGTTGCCCGGCGGCGTGACGGCCAGCGGCCTTGCGTTTCCCTATCCCCACCGCAAGCCCTACGGCCCCCTGGTCAATTTCGGCTATGAGGGCACGGTCCGCTTCGTGGCCGAGATGACCGTGCCGCCCGGGCAGGTGCCGGGCACCGATCTGACCTTCGCCGCCGATGTCTATTGGCTGGTGTGCGAGGAAATCTGCATCCCCGAACAGGTGGAAGTGGATTTCACGCTGCCGGTCGCCGAAGGCGCGGCGGACATCGCCCCGGACATTGACCCGGACGGCGCGGCGGCCCTGGCGGCGGCCCTTGATACCATGCCCCAGCCCGTGCCTTGGACCGCGACCTATGAGGTCAGCGAGGGTCAGGTTACGGTCGGCGTCGCGGCGCCGGAGACCGTGCCGGCCTTCGAGTCCGGCCGGGTCCGCGAGGTGGTGTTCTTCCCCGAGCCGGACGGCATCATCGCCAATGCCGCGCCCCAAACCGTCCGCTTCGGCGCCGATGGCTTTGCGCT
>CAZHDI010000005.1:55545-58010 GCA_964531285.1 uncultured Alphaproteobacteria bacterium
ATCGGGATTGCCCAGGCGTTGTTGTTCGCGCTGATCGGCGGGCTCATTCTCAATGTCATGCCGTGCGTGTTTCCGGTGCTGTTCATGAAGGCGTTCGGCTTCGTCGAGGCCGCGCGCAAGGATGCCGGCGCGGTCCGGCTCCACGGGATCGCGTTCATGCTGGGCGTGGTGCTCAGCTTTGCCGCCGTCGGCGGGGCGCTGATTGCCCTGCGCACCACCGGCGCCCAAATCGGCTGGGGGTTCCAGCTTCAGGACCCGTTGTTCATCACCGGGCTCATCTATCTCCTGCTGCTGGTCGGCCTGAACCTGTCGGGGGTGTTTGAGATCGGCCAGTCGCTGATTGGGGTCGGCTCGCAAACACAGACGGGACGCGGCACCGTCGGCGCGTTCATGACCGGCGTGCTGGCCGCCGTGGTCGCAACCCCCTGCGTCGCGCCGTTCATGGGCGCGGCCATCGGCTTCGGTCTGTCGCAGCCCGCGCCGATCGCGCTTGGCGTGTTCGTGGCGCTGGGCTTCGGGATGGCGTTGCCGTGGGTACTGCTGGCCTTCTTTCCGCCGCTGCTGCGCCTGTTGCCCCGGCCCGGCGCCTGGATGGACATGGCCAAGAAGCTCCTGGCGTTCCCGGTCTATGCGACGGCCGCATGGCTCTTGTGGGTGCTGACCCAGCAAATCGGCCCGGCCTCGCTCGCCGCCGCCCTCGCCGGTGCGGTGCTGACCGGCTTTGCCGCCTGGGCCTGGGGCATGAGCCAGGGCGCGCGCCATCCGCTCATCGGGGCGGGCGTCGCTGCGGTCGCCTTCGCCCTCGCCGTGGCGGCCTCGCTGATTGTCATCAAGCCGGATGCGGCGCCGCTCTCAGCCGCGTCCGCGTCCGCGCCGGCGGGGCCGGGCGCCGGTCCGGCGGCGTCCGCCGATTTCGAGGCTTTTACGCCGGCGCGCCTTGCCTCATTGCGCGATGCCGGCACGCCGGTGCTTTTGAACGCCACAGCCGCCTGGTGCATCACCTGCCTGGTCAACGAACAGGTGGCCCTGAGCCAGCCTGAGGTGGTGGCTCGCCTTGAAGCCGCCGACATTGTCTATATGAAAGCGGATTGGACCCGCCGCGATCCGGAGATCACCCGTCTCCTGGACGGGTTCGGCCGCTCAGGCGTGCCGCTCTATGTGCTCTACCCGGCCAATGGCGGGGATCCGGTCGTTCTGCCCCAGGTGCTGACGCCCCGGATTGTCCTCGATGCCATCGACGGCGCCATCGGACCGGTCATCGGGGGATGACCATGTTCCAGCCATGCAAAGGAGCTTTCCCATGCTGAAGACTGTCGCGACCGCCGCCGTTCTGGCCCCCGTTCTGGCCTTCGCGCTGGCCGGTACCGCTCTTGCCGCGCCGGACGTGGGCCAGATGGCCCCGCAATTCGATGGCACGGACACCAATGGCGAGACGTTCTCGCTGGCCGATTATCAGGGTCAGACAGTGATCCTGGAATGGACCAATCATGGCTGCCCTTATGTGAAAAAGCATTATGAAACGGGCAACATGCAGGATCTCCAGACCGCTGCCGCTTCAGACGATATCGTCTGGGTCTCGATCATTTCCTCCGCGCCCGGCAAGCAGGGCCATGTGGACGGCGATCAGGCCAATGCTCTGACGGCGGAGCGAGAAGCCTCTCCGGCGCGGGTTCTTCTGGATCCGGACGGAACGATCGGGCGCCTCTATGAGGCCAAGACGACCCCGCACATGTACATCATCGATGAGGAGGGCGTGCTGCGCTATATGGGCGCCATCGATGACCAGCCGACCGCGCGCAAAAGCTCGGTCGAGGGCGCGAAGAACTATGTCACCCAGGCGCTGGCCGACATGGCTGCCGGCGAGCCGGTCGCCGAGCCCGAGACGACGGCTTATGGCTGCGATGTGAAATACGCCGACTGATCCCCGCCGGCTCAAGAAACAAGAGAGGCGCCTCCTTGCGGGGGCGCCTCAGACTGATGACACAGTCCTGTCCTCCGACACCGTCATGCCGGACAAGCGCAGCGCCGATCCGGCATCCTGGGCGAAGGCGCCGGTTTTCCAGCGCGGGTCCATACCGTGCCGCCCTGGTTTCCCGCTTTCGCGGGGATGACGGGTACGGATGGATTTTCGCCCTTTTTCTGTCACGCTCTGGCTCGATCAATAATGCTCGTCGTCGCTCTCGCCGCTGCGGTCGAGCTTATCGAGACAATCGATCCGTTCCCGGTCGATGGCCTGAGCCTGCATGGCGCATTGGGCGGCCTGGGCCAGATCGCCCTGATCGCGGGCCGCGCATGCCAGCTCGTCCATAAGCCGCATGCGGTCGGCGGACCGGGTGAGATAGTCCTGAAGCGCTGCCTTGTCGGCCTGGCTGGCCGGCGCCCGGGGCGCAGCCGGCGCGCGATCGTCGAGCGGCCGGACCGTGGGGGAGGCCGGGCTTGACGATACAGCCCGCCCCGATGCGGCC
>CAZHDI010000005.1:58110-60099 GCA_964531285.1 uncultured Alphaproteobacteria bacterium
CCGTCCGGGTGCGGGCCGGTCGCGCTTTTCCATGTCGCGCCGGGCCAGTTCTTCATGGATTTCTTCGATACGGTGGCGCAGGCAGGTCAGGCGTTCATCTGCATCCTGAGCATCAATCACAAAGCGCCGCCCGCTCTCGATCTCGAAGCATTCCGTCAAGAACCGGTCGCGCATGGCGATCAGTTCTTCGATCTGCTTGGAATGAAGGGCGCCCTGCTGCATCGGTGTGTCGGCCGTGCCTGTATGACGATCTGATCCTGTCCTCTCGTCGCTGGACGGCCTCATGGTGTCGTTCTGCGACCCCAAGCCATCCACGGGCACGCCACGTCGCGCTTGGCCCGTCATCATTCCATCCCCCCACAGTCCGTCCGGTCGTTGTCTGGCGGGTCTTCGCCCGGCCTGGCCGTCAACGCCGGCTCCCAACCGGCTCATCCGCACCGCGCGCATACCGACACGATGTGTGCTTGGTCGCCGATAACCCGGCTTTTGCCGACAGTCCGGCGCGTCCTTACCATCCGTGTAAGGAGTAACGAGGCGTGCCGACCTCTGGCCGGGTGCCATGACGGTCCGGTCGGGAAATCCCTCTTGGCCGTCTTGTCATTCTGGATAGAGCCGAGCTGAGACCCCTGCGTCGGCACTCGAGGCGAAGCGCGGTATCGCCGGTCGTCCTCAAACGGATGATAAGTACGCTAACACCGGTTAATAGCCCCGTCTATAATTTTCGGGGCCCTTCATGTCGGTTCTGCGTCAAGTGGTGGCTGGTCACATTTTGCCCGGCGCGTGCGAAAATTTTCTGCGGTCCGGCGGCTGTTTGAGCGCACGGATGAGCGTGCGCGCCGGATGGAGGGCGTCGGCGATCGCGCGCTCCACCGGCCAGGGGTCGCCGCAGATTTGGCTGGCGATCAGCTCCGCCGCCAGCGGGGCCGTGGTCAGCCCCCGTGAGCCCAAACCCGTGAAAACATAAAGAGAATGCCAATACTCTGCGCGCGGATAGACCGCGTTGTTCCCATATTTGTGTAGGTCTCGATATGCGCTGATGTATGACCCTTCATTCGGCAATGCACCCGCCAACGGCATATGATCGGGCGTCGTGGCGCGATAAGCCGCGCGTAAGTTTGGGTTTGTGCAATCGACCGTATCCAGAAGATCGGGCACGGGGCCGGACGCCAGGGCACGAATGCGCTCAAGCGCATCAGGTTGTATCGGGGCGTCCGCCCGAACCGCCTGCGGGGCGACCGGATCGTAGGTGGCGCCCATGGCCACGCCGCCGCCGGGCAGGGGCGCCATGTAGCCGCCATAGGTCACCGGGCGGGCCGGGCCGCCGGTCCCCGGAAACACGGCGATATGACCGAGCGAGGCCCGCAGGCCGAGGGCGTGTCCGTCCGGCGCGGTCAGCGCCCCAAGCCCGTTGGCCAGGATCGTGAGGTCAGGTCCGTCCGGTTCCGGGCCGTCCCAGGTCTGGCGCTGAAGTTCGGTTTCGCCCGCGAGAAACCGGCACAGGCCCGGCGGATCGACGGTGCCTGCAAGGCCGTGAAACAGCGCCGGTCCGCTCAGGCGCGCGCCGGCTAGTTCCGAGGCCGCGCTCCGGGGAAGGAACCGCAGGGCCTCAAGGGGGAGAACGCCGGCGTCGATGAGTTTGACCGCGCGGATCCAGGCGGCGGTGCCGGGCAGCGCCTGAACGATCCCCTCGAAGCGGGCAATAGCGTGCGCGCCGTGCAGGAGATGACGCAGATAAAGGAGCGCGGCACTGTGAAACCGGCTGGCTGGGGTCTCCTCCACGCTGGGACGCGCCATCACCAGCCCGATGGGGTTTCCCGATGCCGCCGCCGCGAGACCGCCGTGCCGGTCGAGAAGGGTGACCGGGATGGCCCGGCGCCGAAAGGCCGCCGCCAGGGCCGCGCCGGCAATACCGCCGCCAATGATACGGACCCGCGCGGGCGGGGTATCGGGCGCGTCCGGCGGTGCGGTCCATGCCGGTCCGGGCCATGC
>CAZHDI010000005.1:60199-65392 GCA_964531285.1 uncultured Alphaproteobacteria bacterium
CCATGCCGGTCCGGGCCATGCAGGCGAGGGCGGGCCGGTGAACCGGCCGGTGAGCATGTCGCGTTTGGACCCGAAGCCCGGCGCCTTCTCGACCGCAAACCCGGCGGCACTCAAGCCCCGGCGGACCGCGCCCGCAACGGTGAAGGTGGCAAGCCGCGCGCCCGGCGCCGACAGGCGCGCCAATTCCCTATACAACCCATCGGTCCACATCTGAGGGTTGTGCGAGGGCTTGAATCCGTCCAGAAACCAAGCATCCACCGACGCGGTGAGATGGGCGAATTGCTCGGCGGCATCGCCGTGCATCAGGGTCAAGGTGACCGTTTCGGACAAATGGAGACGGTGAAAGCCCCGATGCGGCGTTTCATAAATATGGACGAGGCGCCGCGAAAACGGCGCCACCTCCGGCCATCGGTCCTGGAAACGGGCCTGAACCGCCGCCATCTGATGCCGGCTCAAGGGAAAGGCTTCGGCCGAGACGATATGAAGCCGCACGCCCGCCGGGGCATGCGCCTGCCACAGCGCCCAGGCGGCCAGGATGTTGAGCCCGGTCCCGAAGCCGGTCTCGCCGATGGTGAAGCGGCGCCGGGCTCGCACGCCCGGATCGTGCCAGGCGCCGGGCAGGCCGGTCCCGGCAAGGAAGACATGGCGGGTTTCGGCCAGACCGTCCGCCCGGGAGAAATAACTGTCCTGGAACCGGGCCGAGAAGGGCACGCCCTCCGGGGTCCAGCCGAGTTCGGGAGCCGATGCGGGACGAGAGGTCTGGGTCATGAACGCCCGGATTTTGGAGCGCTGCGCCAGCGCGCGTAAAGGCGTGTAGAGGAGCCACACATGGGACCCGGAGGCAAGCGGCTGTGATCCTTGCCACACGGAGAACCGAATCGAGCCATAGGCGTGCCATCTGACGTTGCGGTACTGTCATAAGCCTCCGACATCGAGGGCCGCATGATCCGTGCAAACGCAGGTTGTGGCGGAAGGGAGAGGGGTTATGAACATCATCAAACAGGCTGCGGCGGCGGTCCTGGTCCTTGGGCTGGCCCCGGCAGGGATCGCCTGGGGCCAGACCCCGGACGACCGGCCCGCTTTGCACCCGCTCGAGGCCTATTGTGTCGATTACCGCCTGACCGGCATCCAGACCGGCGATCTGACCGAATGCATCCGGGCCCATGGCTATGAGCGGGTTGAGAAGCGCAAGGTACGCATCGAGATGGCTGGCGAGATCCAGGAGCGTCACGACCGGCTGATTTATCTGGGTCCGGATCTCATCTCGATCGATCTCGCGAACGGCACGGCCATCAAGGTGGACAATCCCGAATACGAGACGGTGATTGACATGGTCGCCGATCCCGATGGTGACGATATTGCCGATATCTTCGCCCGGGCGCTGGGTGGCGAAGCCACGGACGAGACCAAGGTCATCGCGGGCGTATCCTGCACGGTCTGGCAGGCTTCCCAAGGCGATCAGAACGCCTCCTGGTGCATGAGCGCCAACGGGCTCGTTTTGGAATTCGTCATGGCCAATTTCGCCAAGCGGGCGACCGCCGTGCGCGTCGGCAAGGGTGGGCCGGAGTCCGATTATCAGGTGCCGGACGGTATCACGCTGGACGAGCCGGGCGATCTGACCGGTGAGGGATCGCCTTACGTTCCGGTCCAGTAAGACCGGACCGCTCCAGCAAGACAGGAGCGGACGGCGCCCCTGCCGTCCGTCAGCGGAAGACCGGTTCGCCGGCCCGGGCTGGACCCACGGACGGCGCCTCGCCCAGATAGGCCATCAGCACGGCATGGAAATGCCGGATACGCCGTTCCTGATCGCCCAGATACGGTCCTTCGAAGCTCATCGAGTGCATGTTCTTCTGGAGGGCCGCCAGCATTTCGGCATCCTTGTCGATGATCGGGCCCAGACTGACATCCCCAAAACCGTGGGCGCTGTAGGGCGCGCGTTCGATCGGCCGGGCGGGGTCCTGATAGGCCAGTGCCTGAACATCGCAGAAGCACTTGTTCGGATCGGTCGGGTGCGGGCGCAGCCGCTTGATCAGCACATGATCGGCGAAGATATCGGCGACGATGTTCGGGAAAATCGTATACTGATAATTATCGCTGAGCTGCTCATCGTTCAAGAAACGGTAGGGCAGATGGGTGGCGCTGTTTTCCATCTCCCGCCGGGCCTTCTGGATGGCCCGCCGCGCCGCTGCCGGACGGTTGTCGAAATTGCGCGGATGAATACCGAGTGCCGACAACTGCCGCGCCGTCTCCGGCGCGATGTTGACCTGATCAGGATGGCGCGTGGCGGGCTGATAGAACGGCACGAGCATCCGGCTGTGCCGGCCATAGGTGTCGATCTGCACATGGTAATCCTCCGTCCACGGCAGGACCTGAGGGTGCAGCGCCTTCATCCGGTAGGTTTCGGTGAAGCAGTCCAGCGCGGCTTTCCAGTTGCACGGCCATTCGATGGTCTTGTCCATCGTATGCACCAGGGCTTCCCACTGATAGCACGCCAGATGATCGGGCAGGTTCTCCAGGAAATCGCGCAGGGACTCGCCATGCGGATTGAGGTTGATGAACACCCAGCCCGCCCAGGTGTCATGCCGGACGGTTTTGAGGCCCAGCGCGTCCGACGGCACGCCTTGGGGGAAGGTCTCCGCATCCGGAACGTTTTTGAGTTGCCCGTCGATGCTCCATTCCCAGTGATGGAACGGGCAGCGGAAGCTTGCCGTGTTCTGGGTCGTCACGGCCTCCGGCGTGCGCTCGACAATGGGCTCGCCGCGATGCCGGCAGACATTGAAAAAGGCGCGGATGCTGTCGTCCCACTGACGGACGATGAGGATGGATTCGTGGCCGATCTCGAACAGGACATGATCGCCCGGTTGGGCAATGTCGCTCTCGCGGCACGCCATCAGCCACGACCGCGACCATAGCCCCTTCCATTCCCGGCCCATGAAGGCCGGCGACGTGTAGCGTTCCGCCGGGATGCGGTCATAGCCGAGATCCGGATCGGCGGCCTTGTCGGCCGGCGTGCCCTTGCCGACGCGGGGCTCGACCCGGTGCGGCGGCGCGGCATGCAGTTCCGTTGCCGGCATATCGGTATTCGCGCTCACGGCCCGGGTTTTGAATTTCGGACGGGTGATCAGAAACTGATCTTCAGGGCGCTCTTCGGTCCATGGAAACAGAGGCATTCCGGGTCTCCGCTGCCCCGCATCTCATCAGGGCGTGACTGATCCCGCGCCGGCCATCGCGCCGGCAACGGGAGTCGTGAACGCCTCAGCATGGGCAAAAGCGCGGCGCTAACGCAAGACCGGCCCGCTCACAGTCCCCCGAATGCCCTCCGCCACCGCTTCGGCAGTGGTGCGCGTATTGGCGCGATCCGGCGCAACCGTGATGCGGCGCACCGGTGCAATCAAATGGCCTATACCGCGTTCGGCGACGCAGGCCGCAATCTCGGCGGCAAACGGACACCGAACGGGACCTAAGTCCAAAACGGCGAGCCGCCCGGTTCGCGCCACATCATCCAGGATCAGGCCCCGGTCGAGCGGCGCGACGGTGCGCGGATCGATCACGCTGGCATGGAGTCCGTCGCTGCGGGCCAGCCGGTCGGCTGCTTCGGCGGCGGCATGGGCCAACGGTCCGGGTGCGACCACCGTGACATCCGTGCCCCGGCGCACCACGCGTCCTCGGCCCAGACCAGCATCGCCCGGCGCATCCGGGAAACCCGCCGGCCCGGTTTCGGGTTCCAGGAGCAGAACCGGGCCGTGATGGCCGAGCGCCGCCGCGGTGAGAGTGCGGGCATCCAAGGCGTCCGCCGGCAGCGCGACCGTGAGCAGCCCCGTCTGGGCGGCCAGGATGGCGGCCTGATGGCGCGATCCCTGGTCCGCGGCCGTGCGGCACCGGATGAACAGACGCGGCGCGCCGCCGCCGCCGGTGCCGGCCTGCAAGGCTTCGCCGTGCCGCATCAGGGCATCGCTCAGACCATCGAGCCGGGGGGCCGCGCTGAGATCGAGGAGGACCCGCGCACCATCATCCGCCGCCGCGACCGCGGTGCCGATCACGGTCGGCGCCTCGAAGGCCAAGCGGAGGACCCGCCAGGGGCCGAAGGTCTTGTGCAGGGTCCGCTCCGGGGGGCCGCGCCGACCGGCATCGGACGGGTCCGCAGCATCGGCAGGACCGGCAAAAATAGCGATGGCGGTGTCGTCCGCGGCCATGGCGGCATGGATTTGATCGTCAATCGACGGGACGGGCGCAGGGACGGACGGCATCTGGCTCATGGTTGCGCCCCCACCTCAAATGATCCGGGCCGCGCCGGGGCCGGGCGGGCCCAGGGTTTTGCATGCTCGGCCTGAAGATCCACCGCCTCGCGGGCCATGGCGAGGTCGTCCTGGCTCAACAGATCGGCGGCGATCACCTTGTCCTCGAACACGCCAAGCGGATCGGCGCCGCCGCAGGCCAGTTCCAGAACACTCGGGCCCCGGCCCTGGCGGGCCCGCGTCAGAGCCTCCTGGCCATGATGGCGCACCGCGAACAGATCCGCGCCATCCACCGCGCCAACGGTCAGCCCGAACCCGGCCGCGCGGGCACTGAAGGGGGTTTCAGGGGCCGGCGCCTGCCCGTCATCGGCTGTTTTGCTCAAGGTCGGACGCGGGACGAGAAACAGCACCGGCGCGCTCACGGCCTGAGCCGCCCGCAGGCTGTCATAGGTCGCCCCGGTCTCCAGATCCGCCGGCGCCAGCGCGCACACAACGGCCGCACCGGGGGTGCGCAGGCGCGCGGTCAGCGCCCGGCCCACGGCACCGGTGACGCCCAGGCCCGCGGTGATCCGGGGCAGCGCCTCGCCGCCCGACGGACCGGAGGCCAGGCTGCGCGCAATCCGGGTGCGCCGGTCCGTGCTGTTCCGGTCTTCCAGAAGATCGTCGAGCCGGCGCCCGGAGGCCGCCAGGAGGGCCGAATCGCGCTCGGGCGCAGTCAGATGATCGCGGGTCTCCAGCAGCAGGGCGATGCCGGTCAGCCAGGCCGCCCGCGACGCCCCGTGCCCGGCAGCCCTGTCGAGCCGGCGGACCGCGCACATCCGGCGATACATATCGAGCAGTTCCTGGCGCGATGGACTCACCGGCGACCCCCTGAACCAAATCCCTTAACGCCGTTTGAGTATAGCAAAGCCGCCGCCCCTGTCTCGGGGTCCTGTCCCACTGCGGCACATCGCACGCC
>CAZHDI010000005.1:65492-67084 GCA_964531285.1 uncultured Alphaproteobacteria bacterium
GGTCTTGCCGGGTCCGGCGCACAGGGGCACGATCAGCCGAACCGATAAAATACCGCACCCTTGGAGGACACCCCATGACCGCCCAGACGCCCCTGCCTGCATCCAAGACTGAAATGTTCCGCGAGGGCCTGATGCGCGGCCACCGGATCCTGGTGACCGGCGGCGGCACCGGATTGGGCAAGGAAATGACCGAGCACTACATGCGGCTCGGCGCCGATGTGGTGATTTCGGGCCGGCGCGGGCCGGTGCTCGAAGAAACCGCCGATGAGTTGATGAAGAAACATCCCGCGGGCGGGCGGGTCCTGCCGGTGGTGTGCGACATCCGGGTCGCCGAGGCGGTCGAGGACATGGTCGCGACCGCGTTCGCGGACGGCCCGCTCACCGGCCTCGTGAACAATGCCGCCGGCAATTTCATCTCACCCACCAAGGATCTCAGCCATCGCGGCTTCGACGCGATCTCCAACATCGTGTTTCGCGGCACGTTTTACGTGACCCACACGGTGGGCAAGCGCTGGATCGACGCCGGCCATCGCGGCTCGGTCATCTCGATCCTGACCACCTGGATCTGGAACGGCGGCCCGTTCACCGTGCCCTCGGCCATGTCCAAGGCGGCCGTGAACATCATGACCAAATCGCTCGCGGTGGAGTGGGGCCCCTACGGCATCCGCCTCAACGCCATCGCGCCGGGGCCGTTCCCGACCAAGGGCGCCTGGGAGCGCCTGAGCCCCGGTGAGCCCACGGACGGCAGCGGCGAGAGCGCCAGCGGCGGCTATAACCCGGCGGGCCGCGTCGGCGAGATGCACGAATTGACCAATCTCGCGACCTTCCTGATGAGCGAGGGCTGCGATTATCTCACCGGCCAGTGCATCGCCATCGACGGCGGGCTGCATTTGGCGAGCGGCGGCAATTTCTCGTCCCTGTCGCGCCTGTCGGACGACGACTGGGACGGCATCCGCGAGATGATCCGCGGGTCCAACGAAAAGGACAAATCCCAGCGCAGCGTGTGAGGCGCCGGTCTCTGGGGGCGCTAACCGCCCGCCCGGGCGAGACGCGCGCGCAAGGCCGCAAGGTCGTTGTCGCGCCGGTGATAGCCACACTCTTGAATGATGGCATCGGCGGCGTCCGTATGCTTGGCCGCGCCGGCCAGAAGCGCAGCGGACCGGTCGTCCGGATCGCCCGCTTTGCGCCGTGTATCGTGCTCGGCCAGATCGCAGCGCGCGGATTCCAGATGCCAGTCGCAGATATTGAGCCGCATCTCGCCGGGCGAGCAGATCTCCTCGGCTTGCGCCAGATCGGCGCGGGCTTGCTCAAGGTCCTGCGGCGTGCCGTCGGCGCTTTCATGGCAGTGGCGCCGGAACGCCGCCCGCGCCAGCAGCCCGTGGCAGAGGTAAGTGTCGTCATTTGCACGCTGAAGGCGTTCGATGGCGGCATCCAGATGGGTCCGGGCGCCGGTCCGATGGGCCGGCTGGCCGCTTGCGGTGTGCGTTGGATCGCCGGCCATGGCGGCATGGGCCATGCCGGCGGCAAGTTCCTGCAAGCCGTCGTCGAGAATACTAAGGCGCGCCGCGCCCCATTCGATATGCAGCCCATAG
>CAZHDI010000006.1:0-13041 GCA_964531285.1 uncultured Alphaproteobacteria bacterium
GCTCATGGAGCGGCTCGATTTCGACTTGCTGTTCCGCTGGTTTGTAGGCCTTGGGGGAGCCGCAACCCGGATTCTCCTTCATCGCTCAAACCAGGCTTTCCGAGACCGCCCTTTCTGACGCGGATTTTCCGACACCCGAGGAGGCCGTCAATGAATGCCGGCGCCGGTGTGCCGAAGACGACCACTGCCGGTCCTATACGCTTTTCGGTCCGAACCCGGGCCGCTCGGAGCGCGTTTGCGTTTTGAGCAATAATCTTGTTCCCATACGGATCGGCGCCGATCGGCGCGCACCGGCTGCGCGGCATTGGGGCGAGAGCATAAGCTGGGCGCGCGGCGGCGCGCTTGTGGCGATCAGACTGACCGAGCCGGTCGGCCCGTCGGTCGCACAGCCCTCGCTCTTGATGACCCGCCATCCCAGTTTCGAGCCTGGAACCGAAGCCTTCGGCCGGTTTCTCGAGGCTCGCGATTACACGTTCAGCGGCTGGTATGCCGGGCCTCCGGATTTGGATTTCGAGGCCGATCCGGCCATGCGCCGGACCCTGCCTCTCCGCTTCGAACGCTATCCGGAAGCCTTGCGGGACGAGACGCAGTACAACATGTTTTCTCTGCGCGCCGAACCCGGACGGGGTGCCCTCCACGCGGACGACCGCTTTGCATATTCCGGGGCTCCGGTGTTCATCGCCATGCGGACGGACCGGATCGAAGCATTCGCGCCGTATGCGGAACGCGCCCGGCGCATCGGCACCGCGCTGCCGCCCTTCAATGACCGGCTCGTTGTGGGGCTGTTCAACACTCAGCGCTTCGGGGAAGGCACCGCCCCGGAGACCTCAGCAGGGCTGTTCCATGCCACCTTCGGGCCGGGCACACCGGGATGGACATTCGATACCGCTCCTGAGAACCAGGAGCCGACCCGGCAATGGCTGGAGACCCTGCTCTATCGCGAACTGGTCCGATAGCCCAGCCCTAGAAGCCCGAATTGCCGACGCGGGTCTTCCAGTAGCCCACGTCCTCGGCATATTTGCCGACGATGGACCCGATGACCTCTTCAAGCTGAAGATTATCGAAGCCGATCCATTCGCGCTGATTGAACTCCTGGATCGATTTCATCGAGCGGTTCAGGAACCAGAAATAGGCGACGATCAGGACCGGGAAGGCCACGAAGAACGTCCACGGCAGATTGCCCATGATGATCGAGAATTCGGTCGGGCTGTAGGCGAGCAGCATGGACCCGACGGCGAACAGCACGACCGCGAACAAGAGCGGAATGAAGAAGATATAGTAGCTGGAATTGCGGTTGATCTGGAACAGGACCGCCCGCACGAAGCTCTCGATGAAAAAGCTGCGCAAGCCCAGCCAGAGCACGATCTTGTGCCATTTCTGGGCCTCGTCCGCCATGTACTGAGCATTTTGTTCCTTACCCACGGTGACGGATTTGGCGTTGGCCACACAGCGATTGTAATGGTCGGTCATGCGGGCCAGATAGCGGGTGATGAAATTGTTCACCTCCCGGCTCGAATTGCGCTGGTTCGGGTAGTACTCCATGAAGAAGAACATCCACATGGGCAGCAGCGCGGCAACGCATGTGACAAGGGCCAGCACCGACGCGTTGATCTCCTGCGGCGTGGAGCCCAGGATCACCGTCCAGGACCGCATCTCGGCGCCCAGGAACTGATAGAGATTGAACAGACCGATCACCGACTCGCTCTCGTCGCGCGGATCGATGCTGGCATTCCAAATGTTCAAAATGAAGGCCACCGACATGATCGCCGAGAACAGCATGGTCATGTTGCGGACATTCGCATTGATCAGCTTGCGCGCCTCGTGAAGCAGATAGAAGCATCCGCGGTCGGATTGACTGAACAGGCGAACGATGTAGGCCGTCTCGACATCCTCATAGAGGCTGTGAGGATAAGCCCTAAGCGATACCCGCCGTTTGAAGAACAATTCGGCATTATCGAAATACCGGGAGATGACGCTCGTGCTCATCTCCTCGGTGATCTCGATATAACCGACGATGACCTCGATCCATTTGAACAGGATGCCGTTGCGCTTCAAATGCACATTCTGATGGTGGAAATCGAACTTCTTGCGGAAGACGTTATGCTTGATGCCTTCCACGGTCACACTGCCGTTCTGGAAGGCTTCGGCGTTCTCGTCCGTCAGATCCGGCAGATTGTCGATATCGACAACAAGATCGTCGATCTTCACATCCGGCGTCTCATCGACCTCATCGGTGTCGCCGGCGGCGGGCTGCAGGTGCACCACATCATAGCGCAGGGCCAGTTCGGTCTCGGTCGTCGAGCGCGCCGCCCGTTGCAAGACCGCCCAGGCGCCCGCGACCGCGGTCGCTGAGCCGGCTCCGCCGCCATTGCCTATGAGGCCCAGAGCCTTGAGCGGGCGCCGTATCGGCCGGGTCAGCCAGCCGAGCAGGACAAAGGGCAGCAGGATCAGCCGCGCGAGAATGCGGAAAACGCTCTTCGCGGCGAGCCCCAGGAACAAGAGCACGACCACGCTGATCGACAGGCCGATCACCAGCGCTTCGGGCGTCAACATCGATTGTTCGTTCATTTGTCCACCCTCTCCCCGCCGGCGGCCGGAAAAGCCGCCCTGTCCGGCCGGGGATACCCTGCCCGATCGACGGGACGCGTAACGCTTGCGTCCCTGATCGCCCGGCAAGGCACACGCCTACCCCATGAACCAACACCCTAGCGCGGTTCGCTCCATTCTTGAAGGCGTTCGGGTGGGCTCGCCGGATCGAGGGTGTCCCGGCGCCCGCGATGCGGTCAGGGGGCCTCGTCACCCGTGTCGGTGGCGGCGGCCGCGCTCACAGCTTCGTTGAGCTGGCGGTATTCCGCGCACCGGCTTTCGCACACCCTCTGCAAACGCTCCAGGCGCGACTGGGCGGTTTCCATATCCTCGGCCTCGATAGCGGCCAGACCGTCCAACAGCAGGGGCTGAATGGCGTTCGGCTCGATGCTGAGGGAAATGGCGTAATACTTTCGCGCCTTTTCGCTATCGCCGGCGGCGGCATGGGCCTCGCCCAGGGTCGAATAGGCCTCGGCGTTGCGCGGATGGGCAACAACGGCCTGTTCCAGGAGATCGATGGCGGTTTCGGCCGTGCCGGCGTCCAGCGCGCTCCGGCCCTGGCGCAAAAGCGCGGCCGAAACCTGCGGCGCGGTCTCATTGGTCAGGGTCTCCGCCTGCGCCGTCGCCGTGATCGCCATGGGCAGCACAGCCATGCCGCCCGCCAGCCCAAGAACCGCCATCGCCTTACCGAACCGCATCATCGCCAAAACCTCACCAGTCAAATTCAGTATGCCGGGTTTGATCACCCTGCACCGCGCTCCGTCAAGCCACGCGCCGCATCACCGCCAGAAAGAAGCCGTCGGTGCCCGTCAGATGGGGGCCCATCTGGACCGATCCCGTCGGGCCGAAAACGGCTGCATCGGGCAGCGTGCGGCAGGCCCGGGCCCAGGCGCTCCGACCCGGCACCCTCTCGAAGCCAGCATGGGAGGTCAGGAACGCGGCAATTTGACGGTCGTTCTCCTCCGGCAGGATGGAGCAGGTGATATAGGCCAGATGCCCGCCGGGACGCACCAGACCGGCCCCGCGCGCCAGGAGACCGGCTTGGGTCTCGCGCACGCCGTCGATCCACGCCGGATCGAGGCGCCAGGGAGCATCCGGCGCCCGGCGCCAGGTGCCAGAGCCGGAACAGGGCACATCAAGCACCACGAGATCCGCCGATCCGGGGACCAGCGCGCCGTGATCGCCATCCCCGTCAAGAACGGCCCATTCGATCATCGCCGCGCCTGCGCGCTTGGCCCGTGCCTGCGCCGCGCCAAGGCGCCGGGCATCGGTATCGCAGGCCAGGATGGTCCCCGCCCCGCCCATCGCGGCCGCAAGCGCCAAGGTCTTGCCGCCCGCCCCGGCACACAGATCGATGACCCGACCGCCGGGTTCCGCGCCGGTCAGCAGGCTGACGATTTGGGAGCCCTCGTCCTGGACCTCGACAGCGCCCGAGGCATAAAGATCGAAGCCGTTCAGATCCGCCGGGAGCCGCCCGGCCTGACGCGGCGTCAGGCGTAGACCGACCGGGCTGAAAGGACAGGGTTCGATCCCCGGCGCCCGATCGCCGAGCCGCCGGGCCGCCTCATCCGTCAGTGCCGGGAGGGCCGCATCCGGGGTCATGGCCAGGGTGTTGACCCGCAGATCGAGCGGTGCGCGGGCAGTCATGGCGGCATAGGCCTGCGAGGACCGGAAGCGCGGGTCGATCCGCTGAAACAGCCAGTCCGACAGCCCGGCCTGCGCGGCTTCCGTCAACGGACGATCCGCCTGGAGACCGCTCAGGACCGCGCGCTCATCGGCGGTGAGAGGCGCAGCGTTATGGCCCGTGCCGTCGCATTGCGCACTGACCTCATCGAGCGGGGTTCCGGCGATCCAGACCTGATGGGCCAGCACAAGGAGGCGGGGATCCTGGCTCGCGGTGCGTTCCGTCAGGGCCGCGCGGTGACGCCACACGCCGAACACGATGTCCGCAAGGCGCGCGCGGTCGCCCGATCCGGCGAAGCGATTGGCCCGGCCCCACTGGCGCAGAGTCTGATCGGCCGGACGGGGGGCCCGCTCGGCGTCGGCCAGGATCTCACAGGCAGCGGCGATCAGGGCTCCCGGACGCATCAGGGCTCGGCGGCGGCGTCATCGCCCGGACCGCGAAAGCCCGTGGCGACAACGAACATCTCGCTGGAATCCGCGCGGCTCGCATCCGGTTTGGCATGGCGCACGGCGGTGAAATCCCGCTTCAGGTCGGCCAGGAGATCGCGCTCCGCCCCGCCCTGAAGCACCTTGGCGCAAAACGCGCCGCCCGGTGCCAGAACCGTGCGGGCAAACGCGATGGCCGCTTCGCACAGGCCGATAATCCGCAAATGATCCGTTGCCCGATGACCGGTCGCCGAGGCCGCCATGTCGGACAGCACGGTATGAACCGGCCCGCTGAGGGCGGCACGGATCCGGTCGGGTGCGTCCGGGTCCAGAAAATCTCCCTCCAGAAGAACCGCACCGGTCACCGGTTCGACCGGCTGAATGTCGATGCCGACCACATGCCCGGCTCCGGCGCGCTCCACCGCGACCTGGGTCCAGCCGCCCGGCGCCGCACCCAGATCAACGACCCCGCGCCCCGGCTTGATCAGCCCGAACCGGTCATCGAGCCCGATGAGCTTGAAGGCGGCGCGCGAGCGGTAGCCGGCGCGCCGGGCCGCCGCCACGAACGGATCATTGAGCTGACGTTCCAGCCAGCGCGACGAGGACAGCTTGCGCCCCTTGGCCGTCTTGACACGGACGGTCAGGTCGCGCGCCGTATCGGGATCGGGCACGGCGGATTGCGGCGCCGGCTTGCCGAGCGTGCGCACCGCAGAGCCGGCCCGGCGCGCGGGACGCGCCGCCTCATCCGGTCCGGTCTGGGCCGGGCGGTGGGGCGTGCGGCCGCGCGAGGACGGTCCTTTCGGGGCCCCGCGTTTCGATGGTGCCCGCTTGGAGGGCGGCTGTTTGGAGGGCGGTTTCGACATGGCGGTACAGATACACTATTGGCGCAGCGGCCGCAGCGGATGATCAGGCCCGGCCGCGCCCGGCCGGCCGTCCGGACCGCCGGCCCCGGCGCGAGCGCCGCGCGGCCTTGTCGGCCTGGGCCATCAGGCTCAACAGCATGCCCTCGCGCAGGCCCCGGTCGGCGACCCGCAAGCGCTCGGTCGGCCACAGCCGGTGAATGGCGTCCAGAATGGCGCAGCCGGCCAGCACGAAATCCGCCCGGTCCATGCCCACGCAGGGCAGTTCCGAGCGCTGGGAGAAGGACCGGCTGGCCAGCACCCGGCAGGTATCGGTCACCCGGTCCATGGTCATCCAGGTGCCGTCCACCTTGTCGCGTTCATAGCGCTCCAGCCCCATCTGGAGGCCGGCAATGGTGGTGACGGTCCCGGAGGTTCCGAGCAAATGGACCGCGCCGCGCTCGAAGGCGGGCCGTAGATGATCGGCGCCGGTGAACGGCTCCAGATGGCCCATGACGTAATCGGCCATGGGCTTGAAATCATCGGGTTCCAGATGGGGATGGCCGAACCGCTCGGTCAACGAGACCACGCCGCAGGGAATGCTGGTCCAGGCCGCAATCTTGGGCCGGTCATCGGATTGCCCGGGCTTGCGGTCCCGGGACGCCGCCATGTCGAGCCAGATCAGTTCCGTGCTGCCACCGCCGATATCGAAAACGAGAACGGTTTCGCTGTCCCGGTCCACCAGCGGCCAGCAGCCCGTGGCGGCCAGACGCGCCTCCTCGGCCGGGCTGATGATATCGAAGACCAGACCGGTCTCCCGCCGTACCCGCTCCACGAAGGCCGCGCCGTTGGCGGCCGTCCGGCACGCCTCGGTCGCAATCGACCGGGCGACCGTGACGCCCCGGCGCTCCATCTTATTCATGCAGGTTTGAAGCGCGATCATCGTCCGCTCGATGGCCTCGGGCTGGATCGCCCCCGTCGCCCCCATGCTTTCGCCGAGGCAAACCGTGCGCGAAAAGGCGTCGATCACGGTAAAGCCGCCCCGCCGGGGCTTGGCGATGAGCAACCGGCAATTGTTTGTGCCGAGATCCAGCGCCGCATAAACATGCCCCCAGCGTCCGCCCGGGGCTGCCGGAACGGGGCGGCGGTTCTGCCGGGTGTGCTGGAACATGGCCGAGGACGGCGCCGGGTCGGCGGACGGCTTGGGGGATCGCGCGGCTGCGGTCTGGGATGAAACTGTGTGGGATGCCGCCGTGTTGGACGCCGATGTGGCGGATGACCGGGCGGCGCCGGGCGGTGCATAGGATGCGCGGTTTGCGGGCATATCCGGATTAACGCCCCCCGCGGAGGTCGCATTGCCATGGCCGATACGCTCTGTCACCGCCTGACCCTCCCTATTCGGACGCGCGCCGGCCGAAAACGGCCCCACCGCATGCGGCTGCGCGTCGATAAGCGGCTCGAAACGGGCGGTATCGCGCGGCGAATTGCCCGCGGTTACCCAAAGGAACCCTTATCACCGGGCTGGCGCACCAACCCCTT
This sequence comes from uncultured Alphaproteobacteria bacterium, assembly GCA_964531285.1. Classification (GTDB taxonomy): domain Bacteria; phylum Pseudomonadota; class Alphaproteobacteria; order JAJFIK01; family JAJFIK01; genus CAZHDI01. Next base: position 7,074 of record CAZHDI010000006.1, read on the forward strand.
AAGACTGAGTAAACAGCACAAGCCGGCGCCTCCGCAACCGCCTATGCCTGCACCCGGAGAGGTACCGCCGCTGCCCGATTTCTCTGCTCCTGACATTTCCAGAACGGCCGAATAATTGGTGGGTTTGACGTCTTGCGCGCAAAACCTGCAAAATGACCCGCGTTCGGTTATACTTCCGACGATACGGCCAGCATCCGCTTGAGACGTCTCAGCGCCGAATTACGGCAGCACGGTCTTAACGTTCCTATACGGACCATGAACGCGGGCTTAAAGGCCACGCTGAAAGATAGGCACACAGACCACTAAGACATTCTCGCGGCTCGTTTAACGCCTTATTGGGCTTACTGAGCGATGGTCGTCAGGCAAGGGATTGCGGCCATGCTCAGCGCGGCCGGCCCGTCAGGACCACCCGCGACGCGAGGAGCTGAACAATGGCCACGCGCAATTCGGTCGATCTGCATGTGGGACGGCGCGTTCGGATGCGCCGTATGCTGATTGGCATGAGTCAAACCGAACTCGCCAAGCGGATCGGCCTGACCTTCCAACAGATTCAGAAGTATGAACGGGGGATCAACCGGATCGGCGCGTCACGCCTTTACGACATTGCGGGCATTCTTCAGGTGCCGCCGTCCTATTTTTTCCAGGGGCTCGACGGCGAGCCGGATGCCGCCGACGGCGCGCCGGCGAGCGAAGACGATCTGGCCTCGCTCGAAGCGCTTCAGACCATCGCGACGCGCCAGGGCGTCGAGTTGAACCGCGCCTTCCTGAAGCTGACCGATCCGGAGATCCGCCGTCTGATCATCGAACTGACCCGGTCGATCGCCGAACCGGGTGCCGGCGACGGCGAGACCGGCACGCAAGAGGGCGACGCGTCCGGCGACGATGAAAGCGGCGGCAGCTCCAGCACGGGCTGAGCGGGCGCCGGTCTGTCGGACCGGGCCCCTGTCGCTTGATTACCGCTCCTTCATGTCCCATATGCTATATCAATTGAGCATATATCGGTTGCGCATACCCAATCGGGGATGCCCGGCGCGGCGGGACAACCATGGTCGATGTCAAAACAGTCTGTCTGGGACTTCTGTCCGATGGCGAGGCCTCGGGCTATGAGATCAAGAAGCGCCTTGAGGATGGGCATTTCGCGCGGTTTCTCGACGCCAGCTTCGGCTCGATCTATCCGGCGCTGACCCGTCTGACGCGCGATGGGCATGTGTCCTGCCGGACCGAGGCCCAGGACGGGCGCCCTGACAAGAAGATCTATGCCATCACCGACAGCGGACGCGCGGCGCTGGCCGAGGAACTGGCCCATTTCCCGGCGCCCGACAAAGTGCGCTCGGAATTCCTGTTCTTCATGATTTTCAACGATTTGCTTGCGCCGGAGCGGATCACCGCCGTCATCGATCATCAAATCGAGCAATTCCGCGCCCATCGCGAGGTGATCTGCGAGGCCATGACCCCGTGTGATGCCCAGGCGCAACGCCCGTCCGGAACCCGTCAGTTCGCAGCCGGGTACGGTCTGGCATTGTGCGACGCGATGCTGAACTATCTCACTGCCCATCGTCATCTGGTTGAGTCTGCGCCGGATGCACCGCCCGCCGGTGCCGCGCAGCGCCGTTCCAATGCCATGGCCTACTAAGCCGCAGGGAAATCAGTAGATGAAACGCTCTTATGTCATCGCCGTCGTCTTCGCCTGCACCCTGGCTTTGTGGATGCTGTCCGGGCAGTTCACCGCCGGCAACGGCAGCGACGAGGCGCCTCAGGAAACCGCGCAGGTGCGCGCCGAGAAGCTTTTCACCGTGCGTGCGCGAACCATGACCGCCCAGACCCGGGACGCCAGCCTGGTGCTGCGCGGCGAAACCGAAGCCGTGCGCACGGTTTCGGTGCGGGCGGAAACGTCGGGGCGGGTCGTGGAATTGCCGATGCGCGAGGGCGCCCTTGTCGACGAAGGCGATGTGCTGTGCCGCCTCGATGTGCGCGACCGCCAGGCCCGGCTTAGCGAAGCCCGCGCGGCGGTCGAGCAGCGCCAGCTTGAATACAAGGCGGCCCAGCAGCTTTCGGGCCGCGGCTTTACGTCCGAAACCCAGGCGGCGGGCGCCATGGCGGCCCTCGATGCGGCCCAGGCGGCGCTCACCGCGGCGCGGATCGATCTGGCGAACACCCAGATCAAGGCGCCCTTTTCCGGGATTCTCGACAATATCGGCGTTGAGGTCGGCGATCTCATCCAGATCGGCGAGGTTTGCGGCATTATCGTGGACCAGGACCCATTCCTGGTGGTCACGCAGGTGTCGGAACGCGAGGTCGGCCTGTTGGATGTGGGGACCCGCGCGACCGCCGAGCTTGTGACAGGCGGCGCGGTGGAAGGCACCGTGCGGTTCATCAGCACGCGGGCGCAGGACTCCACACGCACCTTCCGGGTCGAGGTCGAAGTGCCGAATCCGGACGGGACCACCTTCCGGGACGGCGTGTCGGCGGAATTGCGGATCCCGGTCCGCAGTGTCGCCGCGCACCGGCTGAGCCCGGCCCTTCTGACGCTGAACACCGACGGCCAGCTTGGCGTGCGGACCCTGGTCAACGGCTCGGAGGTCCTGTTCCAGGAGATTCAGGTCATCGAGGATGAAGGTGACGGCGTGTGGGTGACCGGGCTCGACGAGACGGTCACCATCATCACGGTCGGCCAGGAATTCGTCGTCGACGGCCAGACGGTCGATGTGGACCTTGAGAACGGGGGCGATGCCGACCTTCAGATCAATCCGCAGCTGACGGGACGCACACAGAACCGTAGGGGGTAACGGTGACGGGCATAATCGATGCTGCGATGGGCCGTTCGCGTACGGTCCTGTCGGTGCTGGTCGTCTGCATTCTGGCGGGCCTGATCTCCTATGTTTCGATCCCCAAGGAATCCGACCCGGATATTCCGATCCCGGTGATTCTGGTGCAGCTCGTCCACCAGGGCATTTCCCCGGAGGATGCCGAGCGCCTGCTCGTCAAACCGGTCGAACGGGAAGTTCAATCCATCGAAGGCATCAAGGAGATGCGCTCTTATGCGGCCCAGGGCGCCGCCGGGGTGCTGCTCGAATTCGATGTCAGTTTCGATAAGGACGCCGCCCTCGCCGATGTCCGCGACAAGGTGGACAACGCCCGCGCCGAACTGCCCGAGGATGCCGAAGAACCCCTCGTCATCGAGTTCAACACCTCGACCTTCCCGGTCATGGTGGTGACCCTGTCGGGCGATGTGCCGGAACGCACGCTCTATCAGTTGGCCCGCCGCCTGAAGGATCAGGTCGAAGGCCTGCCCGGCGTGCTCGAAGGCCGTCTGAGCGGCGACCGCGAAGAGCTGCTGGAGGTCGTCATCGACCCGTCCGCTCTTGAGACCTATGACATCTCCCAGCAGGAACTCATTACGTCGATTACCCAGAACAACCGTCTCGTTGCCGCGGGCTCGCTCGACACCGGACAGGGCCGGTTCGCCGTGAAAGTGCCCGGCCTCATCGAGACCGTGCAGGATGTCTATGACCTGCCCGTCAAGGTCCAGGGCGACAGCGTCGTAACCCTCGCGGATGTGGCCGAGATCCGCCGGACCTTCCAGGACGCGAATGGCTTTGCCCGGTTCAACGGCCGCCCCGCCATCGCCATCGAGATCACCAAGCGGGTCGGCGCCAACATCATCGATACCAATGAGAGCGTGCGTGCGCTGGTGGCCGAGGCCCAGGCCGGCTGGCCCGACGCCGTGCGCGTGAACTTCACCGCCGACCAGTCGGACTGGATCTACCGCTCGCTCGGCCAGCTTCAGGCGGCCATCATCACCGCGATCAGCCTGGTGATGATCGTAGTGCTGGCGGCGCTCGGCCTGCGCTCGGCCATGCTGGTGGGGATCGCGATCCCCAGTTCCTTCCTTATCGCCTTTCTGCTGATGTCGGCGCTGGGCATGACCCTCAACATGATGGTCATGTTCGGTCTGGTGCTGGCGGTCGGCATCCTGGTCGATGGCGCCATCGTGGTGGTCGAATATGCCGACCGGAAGATGGCCGAGGGCCTGCATCGCCGCGAAGCCTATACCCGCGCGGCCAAACGGATGTTCTGGCCCATCGTCTCCTCGACCCTGACGACGCTCGCCGCCTTTTTCCCCATGCTGTTCTGGCCCGGCGTGAGCGGACGGTTCATGAGCTTTCTGCCGATCACGCTGATCCTGGTGCTCACCGCCGCGCTGGTGGTGGCGCTGATTTTCTTGCCGGTGATGGGATCGGTTTTCGGCGCGCATTCGGGCGAGGACGAGGACCAGGACGAGAACCTGCGCCATCTGACGGCGGCGGAATCCGGCGACCTGTCCAGTCTCAAGGGCCTGACCGGCGCCTATATCCGGACGATCAACACAATCCTGCGCTTCCCCGGTGCGGTTCTGGCCGCGTGCCTGGCGACCTTGATGGGCGTTGTCGTGATCTACGGCGCGGTGGGCAAGGGCGTGGAGTTCTTCGTCGAAACCGAGCCGGAACTGGCTTACGTGCTGGTCAGCGGACGCGGCAATATCTCGGCGCAGGAAGCCAGCGATCTGGTCACCGAGGTTGAACAGATCGTGCGCCAGGTGGACGGCCTCAAAGCCGTGTTCACGACCACCACGACGCCGGGCGGCGGCAACGCCAATGGCGGCGGCGCGGCCGGAGAATTGCCGCCCGATCTGATCGGCCAGATCCTGGTCGAACTGACACCCTACGGTACCCGTGCACCGGGCAAGCAGATCCTTCAGGAAATCCGGGACCGGACGGCCGGGCTGCCGGGCCTGCGCATCGAGGTGCGCCAGCGCCAGGACGGCCCGCCGACCGGCAAGGACGTGCAGATCGAATTGTCATCCATCGACAGCGACGCGCTCACTCGCGAGACCGGTAAAATCGCCGATTACATGCGCTCCGTGGACGGACTGATCGAGGTGGACGACACCCGGCCCCTGCCCGGCATCGAATGGCAGCTCACGGTGGACCGGGAGCGCGCGGGGCGCTTCGGCGCGGATATCCAGACCGTCGGCGCGACCGTGCAGCTCGTGACCAACGGCGTGCTGATCGACACCTACCGCCCGGACGACGCGGAAGACGAGATCGATATCCGTGCGCGGTTCCCCGAATCCTACCGCAATATCGATCAACTCGATTCGCTGCGTATCCGGACCAATGATGGACTGATACCGATCACCAATTTCGTGTCCCGCGAGCCGCGCCCCGTGGTGAATCAGATCGACCGGGTGGACGGGCGCCAGATCATGGAAGTGCGGGCCAACACGGTCGAGGGCGTTCTGGCCGACGAGATGGTCGGTGTGGTGCGCGAGTGGATCGAGACGCAAGGCGATATCGACCCGGCCGTGGCGTGGCGCTTCCGGGGCGCGGACGAGGAATCCCAGGCGGCGGCGGCGTTCCTGGGGAACGCCATGCTGGCCTCTTTGTTCCTGATGTTCGTGATCCTGCTCACCCAGTTCAACAGCTTCTATCACGCCAGCATGATCCTCACGACGGTGATCTTTTCGACCATCGGGGTGCTTTTGGGCATGATCGTCATGGGGCAGACCTTCTCGGTCATCATGACGGGTACGGGAATCGTCGCGCTCGCGGGGATCGTCGTGAACAACAACATCGTGCTTATCGACACCTATCAACGGCTGCGCCGGGACGGCTTTGCGGTGAAGGAAGCGGTGGCGCGCACCGCGGCTCAGCGCCTGCGGCCGGTGCTGTTGACCACGATCACCACCATGTGCGGCCTCTTGCCGATGATGTTCGCGCTCAATGTGGATTATTTCACCCGCACCCTGTCCGTGGGCGGACCGGTCGCCGACTGGTGGGTACAGCTTGCCACGGCGGTCGTGTTCGGTCTCGGCTTCGCGACCATCCTGACGCTGCTGGTAACTCCGGCCTTGCTGGTGCTGCCGACGCACTATGCCGAGTTCTTCGCCAAGCTGACCAAGCGCAAAAAGGCCGAGGACGCGGCGTGA
>CAZHDI010000006.1:13141-19214 GCA_964531285.1 uncultured Alphaproteobacteria bacterium
ACGCCGGAACGAGCGCGTCCTCATCCGCCTGACGGAGCAGGCGCTCGGCTTCGGCGAGGTCGCGCTGGCGTTCCCACATGGCCGCATAAAGACCGCCCCGCGCGATAAGATCGCCGTGGGTTCCCCGCTCAGCCACCCTGCCCGCCTCCAGAACGACGATCTCGTCGGCATCCATGATCGTGGACAGACGATGGGCGATCACCAGTGTGGTGCGGCCCTTGGCGACCGATTTAAGCGCGGTCTGGATATCCCGCTCGGTCTGGGTGTCGAGCGCCGAGGTGGCTTCGTCGAGCACCAGGATCGGCGGGTTCTTCAGGATTGTCCGGGCGATGGCGATGCGCTGTTTTTCGCCGCCCGAAAGCTTCAGCCCGCGCTCGCCGACGAGCGTGTCGTAGCCCTTGGGCAGGCTGTCGATCAGACCGCTGATCTGTGCCAGCCGCGCCGCTTCGACAACATCCGCCTCACGCGCGCCGGGCCGGCCATAGCGGATGTTATAGCCGATGGTATCGTTGAACAGCACCGTGTCCTGAGGAACGATGCCGATCGCCGCGCGCAGGGACGCTTGCGTGACGTCGCGCAGGTCCTGGCCATCGATGGTGATCCGCCCTCCGGTCGCGTCATAAAAGCGGAACAGCAGCCGCGCGAGGGTCGATTTGCCCGCGCCCGTCGGTCCGACAACCGCCACGGTGCCGCCCGCCGGCACGGTGATATCGACGCCATGCAGGATCTGCCGGTCCGGCGCGTAATGGAAATCCACCGCCTCGAAGCGGATCGCGCCGCTGGGAACACGCAGATCCGGCGCACCCGGCTTGTCCTCGATCTCCGGTTCCACGTCGAGCACATCGAGCATGCGCTCGGTATCGATCATGGACTCCTGGATTTCACGATAGACAAAGCCGAGGGAATTGAGCGGTCCGGACAGCTGGATTAGGAGCGCATTGACCATCACGAAGGCGCCCACGGTCATCGCGCCCGAGGCCACATCGAACCCGGCCATCAGCATCAGGATCGCCAGCGCGGCCGTAAAGATGATCGCCTGCCCGGCATTGAGCAGGCCCAGCGAGAAGGATGTCTTGACCTTTGCGCTTTCGAGCGAGGCCTGGGCCTCGTCATAACGGTGATGCTCATGGGCCTCGTTGGTGAAGCCCTTGACGGTCTCGTAGTTCAGGAAACTGTCCACCACCTTGGCGCCGGCCATGGTGTCGATGTCGTTCATCTCGCGGCGCAGGCGCTTGCGCCATTCCGACACCCAAAAGGTGAAGGCGATATAGACGACCACCGCCACCAGTGTAGCGACCACATACATCGGCCCGAAGCTGGTCAGCAGGATCGCGCAGACCAGCACCAGTTCGATCAGCGACGGGATGATGGTGAACAGAACGATCGAGAGCAGAAAGTCCGCCCGGTTGACGCCGCGCCCGACAATGCGCGCCATGGCGCCAGTGCGCCGCTCCAGGTGAAAGCGCAAGGACAGCCCGTGCAGGTGCTCGAATACCCGTAAGGACAGCGCACGCACCAGCGCCTCGCGCACATTGGCATAGATGGCAAAGCGCGCCTGGGACAGCACGTCCCCGACCATGCGGGTGAACCCATAGCCGAGGATCATGATCACCGGGACCGCGAGCACGGCGGCCTCCAGCCCTTTTTCCGAGGCGAGGCCGTCAACGGCGGCCTGATAGAAAAACGGCACGGAGACCTGGACCACCTTGCCCAAAAGCACCGCGCCGACGGACAAAATGACGCGGGTCTTCAGATCGGGCCGGCCGGGCAGCCACAGATACGGCAGGAGGGCCTTGATGACCTCCCAGGGCTTTCGGCTGCGCGCGCGCATGACCGCGCTGGCAGTGCCGTCGGCTACAAAATCAATTCCTTCGGGAGGCGTCACGCCGGGCCTGCTCTCTTATCTGTCTGGTAACCAGACCGATATGGAACAGAATGGCGCGTCTGCCAAGCCTTGGCGGCCCGGCCCGCGCACGCTCCCCCTCCGCGCACTCACCCTTCGGACCGGACGGTCTCGGGAATATCGAAAATCTGGCCCGGATAGATCAGATCGGGGTCTCGGATCTGGTCGCTGTTGGCCCGGTAAATGACCGTATACTGAGGGCCGCGGCCATAGACATGCCGCGCGATGCGCCACAGGCTGTTGCCGGGCTGGACCACCACGCGCCCATTGGAGACCGCCAAATCCTCCGGTTCGGCGCGGGTGAACGGCATTTCAATCCGCGCCCGCACCGATCCCTCGCCGTCGAGCCGGTCGACCCGCAGCGCGTAATCCCCCGGGGCGACGCCCTCATTGAGCCGCAGACGCCAAACGCCATCGCTATCGGTGCTGACATCGCCGACCGCCTCATTGTCGAGATAGAGCCGGAGCACCGCATCGGGTTCGGCGCGCCCGGCAAGCAGCACCTGGCCCGCGCGGTCGTAATCCACGCTTTCTACGGCCAGTTTGGGCGCGGTATCGTTTCGTGCGGGCGCGGGTCCCTGAAGCACCCGGCTGCCAAAGGCCGGACCGTCGAGCACGACCAAAGGGTCCGCATCCGGACGGTCAGGGACGACGACCACCACCGATTGCAGTGAATTCACGGTTTGATCGTCAGGCCCGATGCTTTGCAGCGTCAGGGTCAACTCGCCTGGCGACAGCGGGGTTTCGATGAGCATCGTCCATTCGCCGGTGCCGGTGGTCCGGGCATCGGCCATCTCATGGCCATCGGCCAAAAGGAGCACGTGCGCACCCGGCGCCGCGCGCCCGGCCAGAACTGCTTCGCCGGTGGGATCGATCCGCACAATGTCGAAACTGGGCCGGATGGGCTCCGGGACGACCCGATCGGGCACCGGGCTCAAGCCCTCGGAGCGCAAAACCGTATCATCCGAGGACGGGCCAGCCGGCCCCACGGTTGTGGGCGCAGTGGTCGCCGGTCCGCCGGTCCAGCCGGCGATCCGCCCGCTCAGCACACCGACGATCACAAGGATCGTGAGGGCTATGAGTCCCAGATAGACCCGCATGGGTCTGACCTCCACGATTGGCCGGATCGCGCAACGCAAGGGTTCAGGCAAATTCTGAACCACCGCCGTCTTCCATAAAGTACCGGCCAATCATGGCAAAGCCCGGTTGCGATCATGTCGATCTGAAGATCATGCCGCCGGGAACCGCAACGCCTCCCCGGTCTCCAGCAAGCTCTTGAGCGAGTTGAGGATTTTCGCCCAGCCCGTATGGATGTCGCCATCGGCCTCGCCCAGGCCCCAATGGGTCAGCGTCAATTTGCAGACCTCGCCCATGGGCTCGATCTCGAAGGCGACCCGGCTTGGCGCGGCCCCCTCCCGGAAACGCGGCACAAAAGTCGAGACCAGCTTTCTCGGCGGATCGATTTCCAGCACCTCGCCATCGACCATGACCCGCCCGTCCGGCAACACATATTGCAGCGGCGCGCCGACGCTCCAGTCGCTGCGGACAGCCGAGCCGAAATAATAGGCCGGGGTTTCCTTGGGCGAGGTCAGGGCCTGCCACAGACGTTCGGGCGTGGTCTTGATGAAGATCTCGGTCACGAAAGAGGGCCGGTCGCTCATGGGTGTGTCCTCCAATTGGGTTTTGAGATCCACCGCGAACCGGGCGGCGGGCTCGACATAGCGGGCGATCCAGCGGTCCGCGATCTGTTGGAGCGGCACCGCGTTGAGATAGACGTGCTTGAACCGCCCGGCCTTCCGGGTCGTCACGAGATGCGCCTCTTCCAGGACCTTGAGGTGCTTCATCACGCCGAACCGGGTCAGGTCGATCTGAGTTTCCAAATCGGACACGGTCCGCCCGTCCCGCACCCGCAGCAGATCCAGGATCTTGCGGCGGGTCGGATCGCTCAGGGCCTTGAAGACGTCATCCATGCCGGCTTTATACGTGACTAATTAATCACGTGTCAATCGAGTCACCCATTAGACCTCTAACGAGTGATTATTACAACCCTGCAACCTTTTCTTAAGGTGGCACGTCTACCCCGGAGGCCGTCTGCATAGGGCCGGTATGCGCCTGTCCCACGCCGCCAGACGATCCGCCTGCGCTCGATGATCCGTCCACACATCAGTCGCCGCAGACCATCCGCAACATCGGCCGATCCGGCGCGCCCGGACCCGGCAGACCGAAGGGGAGACACACATGCCGCCGCCCGAAGACACCACGCCGCCGACAATCGACATTCCGGAAATCCTGCCGGATCCGTCCAGCCAGCCCATCGGCGAGATCACCATCAAATTCTCCGAGGACGTCACCGGCTTCGATATCAGCGATCTCAAGCTGCGCCGTTTCAATGGCGAAGAAGAGGAGAGCATCAATATCTCCGGGCTGTCCTTGATGATGGTCGACGCGCAGACCTACACGCTCGATCTGACGAGCGTCACCCAGATCGACGGCACCTACCGGCTGCGGCTGCGCCAGCCGGAAGACACCGACATCGTGGATCTCGCCGACAATCCGATCGAAAAGCGGGACACGGACTTTTTCACGGTCAATATCACCAACGACCCGCCGGACGTCGCGGCACCGGAGACCGAGCAGGAGGTCACGGAAGACAAGACCCTCACCTTCAATGAGAGCAACAGCAACCTGATCTCGATCGACGATCCGGACGATTTCGGCAGCGACTTGAAGGTTACGGTGAGCGTCGGCCATGGTACGCTCAGCCTGTCTCAGACCACCGGCCTCGACTTCGAGGATGGAGACGGCACGGACGATCAAAAAATGACGTTCACCGGCTCCAAGGACGATATCAATGCCGCGCTCGACGGCCTCGTCTACACGCCGGATGAGGATTATGACGAGACCGACCTGCTGAAGGTCACGGTCGACGATCAGGGCCATACCGGTGAAGGCGGCAGCCAGACCGATACGGCAAGTGTCTCCATCGACATTACGCCGGTGAATGACGGTCCGAAGGTCGAGACGAATAACGGCGCCGAACTCGACGAAGGCACCACGGTGATGCTGTCGGACTCTGACCTGAGTGCGTCGGACCCGGACGATGAAGGTGAAGGCCTGACCTTCATGATCACCGACGCGCCGGACAACGGCACGCTGTTCCTCGACGAAAATGACAATGACATGCTCGACGAGGGCGAAGCACTCGGCCAGGGCGACAGCTTCACCCAGGCTGACCTCGAAGCCGGCAATCTGGGCTATGAGCACGACGACAGCGACACCACGAGCGATTCCTTCCAGTTCTCGCTCAAGGATGGCGGCGAGGACGAAGCCGCCGCCGTGCCGGGCACGTTCGATATCACCATCGATGCGGTGATCGATGGCAATGGCGGCAACAACATCCTGAATGGCGGCAACGGCGGCGAAAAGTTCCGCGGCAATGACGGGAACGACTTCATTATTGCCGGTGCCGGCGACGACATCGCCGACGGCAGCGATGGCAATGACCGGATCAACGGCAATAACGGTGACGACGAACTCAACGGCGAGGACGGCAACGATCGGCTGAATGGCGGCGGCGGCGATGATGAGCTGAATGGCGGCGACGATAACGACCGCCTGTCCGGTTCGTCCGGCGACGACGACCTGAACGGCGATGCCGGCGACGACACGCTGAACGGCGGGACGGGCGAGGACGATCTCGACGGCGGCACCGGCAATGACTGTCTGATCGGCGGCAGCGGCGCGGACAATTTCATCTTCGGCAAGAGTTTCGGCGACGATGAAATCAAGGACTTCAACCGCGGGATCGACAAGATCACCATCTCCGGCATCGAGGATCTCGACAGCAACGACGACGGCGTGGTCGACAAGAACGACGACAATGTGGACACGACCGGCGGCTGGATCGGCAAGCTGGTGATCACGGTCGACGGCAATACGATCACCATCAACGGGTCCGGCGGCATCGACGCCGAGAGCTTCTGCTACGACCCGATCTGATCCCGTCAAACATCTTCTATGGCGAACCAGCCGGCGCGCTTTCGAGCGCGCCGGTTTTTTGGTGTGCGCGCGACCCCATTAGATCCATTCTGGAGAAATACCTGACATCCGATTGGTTTAACCCCAACAGCGGCCAGTCTTAATGCTGTTAACACTGGAGTAATACTCAAC
>CAZHDI010000006.1:19314-63777 GCA_964531285.1 uncultured Alphaproteobacteria bacterium
GATATCGTGAACATCACGCCGGACCCGTCGATGACGGCGGTCGGCATTGTGACCATCGTCTTTTCCGAAGAGGTCACCGGCTTCGATATCGGCGACCTGACGCTGCGCCAGGACATCGGTCCGGATCAGGAGTTTCTCGATATCTCCGGTCTGTCTCTTGAGACCACCGACAACACGACCTTCACCATCGATCTGTCGACCGTCACCAATGTCGACGCCACCTACCGGCTGCGCCTGCTGCCGTTCGGCTCGTCCCAGATCGAAGATCTGGCCGGCAACGATCTTGAGGGCAATGCCTTTGATCTGTTCGTCGTCGATATGACCGCTCCCATGGTCAGCATCGAAGACATCATGCCGGACCCGATCAGCCCTAATGCCGGCACGGTGACGATCACCTTCACCGAGGCGGTCGACAATGTCGATATCACCGATTTCACCCTGCGCCGGGACGATACCTTTCTCGACATCTCCGCTCTGAGCGTTAACAAAATCGATCCGATGACCTTTGAGATCGACCTGTCGAGCGTCACGGATGTGGATGGCGTGTATCGCCTGCGCCTGGGCCAGGGCTCGACCGACATCACCGACAAGGCGGGCAATCCGCTTGCCAATAGCGGCTTCGAGCTGTTCAACGTCAACACGGTGAACGATGCGCCGGTGATCGATGTCCCAGGGACCCAGGCCCTCACCGAAGACACCGCGCTGACCTTCAATGCGGGCAATAGCAATCTGATCTCGGTCGACGATCCGGACGATTTCGGCGGCGACTTGAAAGTGACGCTGACCGTCTCGGACGGCACGCTGAGCTTGTCTCAGACCACCGGCCTGACCTTCATCACGGGCGACGGCACCGATGATACGACCATGATGTTCACCGGCCGCGAAGTGCGCATCAATCAGGCCCTCGACGGTCTGGTTTACACGCCGGATCAGGACTTCGACGGGACCGAGACGGTTCAGATCACGGTCGACGATCAGGGCAATACCGGCACGGGCGGCGCCCAGACCGATACGACCTCTGTCACCATCAACATGACTCCGGTCAACGATCAGGCGGCTGTGACGACCAATACCGGCGCCACGGTCGATGAAGACGAGACCGTGATGCTCTCGGACACCGAACTCGATACGACCGACCCGGACGATAGCGGGACGGAGATCAGCTATCAGATCACGTCCGCGCCGGTGAACGGCACCCTGTTCCTCGACGCCAACGCCAACGATATGCTGGACGCGGGCGAGGAGCTGGGCGCCTGGAGCAGCTTCACCCAGGCCGATCTCGATGCCGGCAATGTCGGCTATGAGCATGATGGCAGCGAAACCCTGGCGGATTCGTTCGACTTCACCATGTCCGACGGCGGCGAAGACGGCACCGCCGCGGTCCCCGGGACATTCGATTTCACGGTCAATCCGATCCCGGACCTTATCGAGGGCACGAACGGCAACAACATCATCAATGGCACGGACATCGATGATGAGGTTCAGGCCATGGACGGTAACGACCAGGTCTATCTCGGCGCGGGCGACGATTTCGGCTTCGGCGGCGAAGGCCGGGACCGGATCAACGGCAATGCCGGCGATGACGAACTGAATGGTGAAGCCGGCAACGACCGCCTCAACGGCGGCGGCGGCGATGACGTGGTCAATGGCGGTGACGACAATGACCGTCTGGCCGGCAATTCGGGCGATGATGAGTTGAACGGGGACGCGGGCAACGACAGCCTCAACGGCGGAACCGGCATGGACACGCTCAATGGCGGCACCGGTAACGATCACCTGAACGGCGGCTCCGGTCCCGATACGTTCATCTTCGAAGGCAGCTTCGGCGATGACAAGATCAAGGACTTCGACCGCAATACGGACAAGATCATTATTGTCGGCGGGACCGACCTCGACAGCAATGACGACGGCGTGGTCGACAAGAACGACGACAATGTCGACACCACCGGCGGCTGGCTCGCCGATCTTGTGATCACGGTCGACGGCAACACGATCACGATCAACGGGTCGGGCGGCATCGATGCCGACCTGTTCTGCTACGGTTTCGCATAAGACCTGACCGTTTCATCCCGGCAGCACCGGCGCGCCCCCAGAAGGCGCGCCGGTTTTGCGTTCTACGCCCCTCCTCCGGGACGGCGATTCCGCGTATAGTTGAGACTGTTGTTTCGCGGGCCAGCCCGCCTGCCCGTCTTGGAGAGAGCCTCATGGCAAAACCCCGTTCCGTATGCGTCTATTGCGGTTCCAGCGCCGGGCGCGATCCGGCCTTTCTCGATGCCGCGATCCGCTTAGGGGAGATCCTGGCGCGCGAGAAGATCGAACTCGTCTATGGCGGCGGCTCGCTGGGCATGATGGGCGCGGTGGCCGAAGCGGCGCTGAAAGCCGGCGGCCATGTCACGGGGATCATCCCGAAATTTCTCGACGATGTGGAGAAGCAGTTCGAGGATGTGACGGAACTCTACGTCACCCATTCCATGCATGAGCGCAAACAGATGATGTTCGAACGCTCGGACGCCTTTATCGGCCTGCCCGGCGGCATGGGCACCCTGGAAGAGATGGTCGAGGTGATGGCGTGGGGCAATCTCGGCGTCCATGCCAAACCCATGGTGCTGGTGGACATCCACCACTACTGGGCGCCGCTCACGGATCTCATCGATCACATGATCGAGCAGAAATTTCTGCGTGCGGATTTTGGACCCAAGCTCGGCATCGTCCCGGGCGTGGAAAAAGTCCTCGCCGAGATCGACAAACGTCTGAGCGATGACGAACTCGCCAAGCCCAACACCTTCGACAAAGTGTTCTAACCCGCCGCCGGGAACCGCCGGTCACGGCGGACCGAGTCGGCCGTGAAGATCGCCAGCCCCGTCCAGATGCAGGCGAAGGTCAAAAGGTGCGCGGTCGTGAACGGCTCGCCATAGGCAAAGACGGCCAGCGCGAACTGAAGGCTCGGCGCCACATACTGGGTGAGCCCCAGGGTGGACAAGCGCAGGCGCCGGGCGCCCAGATTGAACAGCAGCAGCGGGATCGTCGTGAACGGCCCCGAAAACACCAGCAGGGCCGTGATCCACCAGTCGGAGCCGAACGCATTGCCGCCGGTCATGGCGAGATAGGCGATATAGCCGAGAGCCAGCGGCGAACACAGCAGGGTCTCGACAAAGAGCCCTTCCAGAGCGCCGACCGGCACCAGCTTGCGCACCAGCCCATAGAGCCCGAAGGTCATGGCCAGGAGCAGCGAAAGCAGCGGCGCCTTGCCCAAGGTGGCGATCATGACCGCGACACCCAGGACCGCACAGGCGACGGCCAGGGTTTGGAAGCCGTTGAGCCGCTCCCGGAGAAACACAAAGCCGAGTGCGACGCTGACCAGCGGGTTCATGAAATAGCCCAGGCTGGTGTCGAGCACATGATCGTTCGCCACCGCCCAGATGAAGACCGTCCAGTTGGTCGAGATCAGCAGGGTCGAGACCATCAGCAACAGGAGCGTGCGGGGGCCGCGGATGGCCGCCATCAGGGTCTTGAGCCGCCCGCCCCGCGCCATCATGGGTGCCATGAAGGCGACCGCCCAGACGATGCGGTGCACGAGCACCTCGAACGGGCTGACCGCGATCAGCAGCTTCCAATAGGCCGGCGACAGACCCCACAGCCCAAACCCGCTCAGTGCATAGACAACGCCGGTGCGCACATGGGCGTCATGGGCATCATGGGCATCCGTATCGTGCACGGGCGCTTTGGGCGGAGCGGCAGCCGGGGCCACCGGCTCGCCGGTGGCGCTCATGACCGGGCCGTCCAGGTGGTGCCGTCCGGTCCATCCTTAAGCGACACGCCGCGGGCCGCCAGATCGTCCCGGATCTGATCGGCCCGGCCGAAATCCTTTGCCGCCCTGGCCGCCAGGCGTTCCTCGATCAGCGCCTCGACCTCCGCCGGATCGATGCCGAGCTTGGCGGTGTCGAGCGCGGTCCACGCTTCGGCGGTCAGATCGCGGAACCCCAGGAATCCCATCGCGGCCTTGAGCACGCCCGCCTCGCCGCGTCCGGCTACTTCATGGAGCCGGGTGATCGCGAGCGGGGTGTTGAGATCGTCCCGCAAGGCATCGAGCACGCCCTCATGGGGATCGGCATCCGGCGCCGCGTCGCCCGCAAGCGCATACCATTTATCGAGCACCGTTTTGGCTTCCCGGCTGGCCGCCGCCGTCCAGTTGATCGGCTGACGATAGTGGGTCATCAACATCTGGAGGCGGAACACCTCGCCCGGCCAGTCGCCCAGGAAATCGTCGACCGTGATGAAATTCCCCAGGGATTTGGACATCTTCTCGCCTTCGACCTGGAGAAAGCCGTTGTGCATCCAGTAGTTCACAAAGGGCGCGCGGTCATGGGCGCACGTGCTCTGCGCGATCTCATTTTCATGGTGCGGAAAAATAAGATCGATGCCGCCGCCGTGAATGTCGAAGGTCTCGCCAAAATGGGCCTCCGTCATGGCCGAGCATTCAAGGTGCCAGCCGGGTCGTCCATAGCCCCAGGGACTCTCCCAGCCCGGTTCTCCGTTGTCGGACGGCTTCCAGAGCACGAAATCCATCGGGTCTTTCTTGTAAGGCGCCACCTCGACCCGCGCCCCGGCCATCATATCGTCGAGGGACCGGCCCGACAGGCGCCCGTAGTCGCTCATGGCCGGCACATGGAACAGCACATGGCCCTGCGCCGCGTAGGCGAGACCGCCATCGACGAGCTTGGCGATCATGGCGATCATCTGAGGAATGTGATCGGTCGCGCGCGGCTCGATATCCGGGGGCAGAAGATTGAGGGCTTGGGTATTAGCATGAAGCTGCCGGATCGGCTCCTCGGTCACCTCGGCGATGCTGACGCCCCGTTCGGCGGCGCGCGCGTTGATCTTGTCGTCGATATCCGTGATGTTCCGGGCATAGGTGACATGATCCGCGCCATACATATGGCGCAACACACGCACCAGGACGTCAAAGACGATCCAGGGCCGGGCATTGCCGATATGCGGCTTGTCATAGACCGTCGGCCCACAGACATAGACCCGCACATTCGCCGGATCGATCGGCGTGAAGCGTTCCTTCTCGCGGGTCATCGTGTTGTGAATCATCAGCGGGCGCATGAGTCTTCTCCGCAAGGGCAGATGGCGGCGGCCGGGCCTCAGGCCACCTCGCCGCGCAGGCGCGCACGCGCCCGCTCCGGACCGATGAGGGCGACGAGTTTTTTCATTTCCGGTCCGTTGGCCTGACCGGTGAGCGCCAGGCGCAGCGGCATGAAGAGCGCCTTGCCCTTGGCGCCGGTCGCCTCCTTGACCGCTTGGGTCCAGCTGTCCCAGGTGTTCTCGTCATAAGGCCCATCGGGCAGCAGGGCAGCCGCCTTCTCGATCTGGGCGCTGTCCTCGATCACCGGCGTCACCGGACCCTGAATGATTTTCCACCAGTCGGCGGCCTCGTCGAGCCGCTCCAGATTGGGGCGGATGGCATCCCAGACGCTTGCATCGGCAGATACATCCATGGCGCTCAGACGTTCCGCCACCTGATCATAGGGCATCATGTGAATGAGCTTGGCGTTGAGCATTTTCAGCTCGTCCGGGTCGAAGCGCGCCGGCGCGCGGCCCAGCTTGGCCATGTCGAACTCATCGATGAGGGCCGCCAGATCAAGGCGCGGCTCCACCGCATCGGAGGTGCCGAGCTTGGCCAGGAAACTCAAGACGGCCATGGGCTCCAGACCGTCCTCGCGCAGATTGGCGACACCGAGCGAGCCGAGGCGTTTGGACAGCGACTGACCGTCCGCCCCCACCAGAAGCGAGGTGTGCGCAAATCCCGGCGCGGTGCCGCCGATGGCCTTGAAGATCTCGATCTGCGCACCGGAATTGGTCACATGATCCTCGCCGCGCACGATATGGGTGATGGCATAGTCCACGTCATCGACGACGCTGGGCAGGGTATAAAGATAGCTGCCGTCCTCGCGGATCAGGATCGGGTCGGACAGGCTGGCGGTATCGATGGACACCGGCCCGCGCACCAAGTCGTCCCATTCGGCTTTCTCGCCGGAAAGCTTGAAGCGCCAATGGGGCTTGCGCCCTTCCGCTTCATAGGCCGCCTTCTGATCATCGCTCAGGGCCAGCGCGGCGCGGTCATAAACCGGCGGCTTGCCTTGCGCCCGCTGAAGCTTGCGCTTGCGGTCAAGCTCCTCGGGGGTCTCATAGCACGGATAAAGCAGCCCGCGGGCCTTCAGGTCCTCGGTCACGGCGTCATAGCGCTCGAACCGGTCGGACTGGCGGAAGGTCTGGTCATGGGCAAGGCCAAGCCAGGCCAGATCGTCGCGAATACCTTGCGCATACTCTTCGGTGGAGCGCTCCGTATCCGTATCGTCAAGGCGCAGGATGAAAGTCCCGCCGGCCTTGCGGGCATAAAGCACATTGAACAGCGCGGTGCGGATGTTACCGACATGGAGCCGGCCCGTGGGGCTCGGCGCGAAACGGACCGTAACGGTCATGGGACTGACTTTCTGAACTTTATGTCTTGTTGGCCGTCATCTTGGCGATGCCGTAGCCGATGGCGATGAGGACGAGGGCCGGCAGCGCCCACAGCAGCACCTTGAGCAGCGCGCCGAGAAGGCCCGCCGCGATGCCGAAGATCGCGCCGACAAGGCCCATCGCGATGCCCAGCAGGCTGAGGATGAAGGCCAGGATCAGCGGCACAAGCACGACCAGGCCGACAATGGCGAGGACGATCACGATGACCCGCATCACGCCGCCTCCGCCCTCGACGTCCCGGTCGTCGCGGCGCGGCGGCACGGTGCCAACGGCGGGCAGATTGGCATCGTTCTTGGTGTCCTTGGGCTCATCAGTCTGCGGCATCACGGAACCTGTTCGTTATCGGATAGCGGCGGTCGCGCCCGAAATTGCGCGGGCCGATCTTGACCCCCGGGGCGGCCTGCCGGCGCTTGTACTCGGCGATGTATAGCAGATGCTCGATACGTTTCACGAGGGCCCGGTCATGACCATCGGCGATGACCTCCTCGGTGCCGCGTTCGTCATCCACGAGCGCGCGCAGGATCGCATCGAGCACCGGATAGGGCGGCAGGGAATCCTCGTCCTTCTGGTCGGCGCGCAGTTCCGCCGTGGGCGGTTTGGAGATGATGCGCTCGGGGATCACCTCGCCCGCCGGACCGAGCGCGCCCTTGGGCACCGCGGTGTTGCGCCAGCGCGCCAGATCGAACACCTCGGTCTTGTAGAGATCCTTGATCGCGTTGTACCCGCCGCACATGTCGCCATAAAGGGTCGCGTAGCCGACCGAGACCTCGGATTTGTTGCCGGTGGTCAGCACCATCGGCCCGAACTTGTTCGACAAAGCCATCAGGATGACGCCGCGGATGCGCGATTGAAGGTTTTCCTCGGTGATATCGGGCGCCCGGTTGCCGAAATGCGGATCCAGGGTCGCGGTGAACGCGTCGACGCTGTCCTCGATCTTCACCGTGTCATAGCGCACGCCGAGCGCCCGGGCGCAGGCGGCGGCATCCTCCAGGCTGTCCGGGCTGGTGTAGCGCGAGGGCAGCATGATGCACCACACCTTGTCGGGGCCTAGAGCGTCGGCCGCGATCGCCGCCGAGATGGCGCTGTCGATGCCGCCGGACAGGCCCAGCACCACGCCGGGAAACTTGTTCTTCGCCACATAGTCGCGCAGGCCCATCATGACGGCCTGATAGATCGCATCCATGCCGTCCTCGGCCAGATGCTGAACGCCCGGCTGGCAGGTCCATCCCGCCTCGCCCCGGGTCCACTCGGTACGGAGAAGCGCGTCTTCCCATGAGGGCGCCTGCACCGGAATGCTGAAATCCGGGTTGAGGACGAACGATGTGCCGTCGAACACGAGTTCATCCTGGCCGCCGACCTGATTGACATAGGCCAGGGCCAGCCCGCTCTCGCGCACCCGGCCGACGACCTCGTTCATGCGGCGCTCATATTTGCCGTCCTGATAGGGCGAGCCGTTGGGCACGAGCAGAAACTCAGCACCCGTCTCTTCGAGGCACTCCACCACGTCGGGGGTCCAGATGTCCTCGCAGATGGGCAAGCCGATGCGCACGCCGCGGATCTCCACCGGGCCGGGCATGGGCCCCTGGGCAAAAACGCGCTTTTCGTCGAACACGCTGTAATTGGGCAGATCGACCTTGAAGCGCAGGGCCGTGACCGCGCCGCCATCGAGCACCGCAAGGGCATTATAGAGCCTGCCGTCCTCGACCCAGGGGGTTCCCAGAACCACGGCCGGGCCGCCGTCGGCGGTCTCTGCGGCGAGCGCGCGGGTCATGGCCATGGCGTCGTCCTGAAGGGCCGGCTTGAGCACCAGATCCTCGGGCGGATAGCCGATCAGGAACAACTCGCTCGTGACCAGGATATCGGCGCCGTCGGCGGCGGCACGGGCCCGCGCGGCGCGCAGCAACGCGGCGTTGCCGGGGATATCCCCCACGACCGGGTTCAATTGGGCGAGATGAATCGTCAGGCGGTCTGTCATAGACCCTATTTACGGCCCGCACCGCGCCAGGTCCAGACACGCCCACTTGCCGGCCTCACCCCTGGGCAGCGGGCCGCAAAGAAAAAGGGCAGCGCCGCCAAAGCCGCGCTGCCCTCGGTTCAATGCCGCCGGACCCGTGCGGGTCCGGCAAATGCCCCTCTGGATCAAGCGAAGGAGAACAGATCCGGGTCGTAGGCGCCGCCCGGGGGGCTCACATCGGTGTCGATCACGATAATATCCCGGGTGCCGTCGGCGCCCAGACGCTCGATGCGGACGCTGTCGCCCTGATCGATGGCGTTCATCACCGCAAAGTCGTCGGACATGTCGAGGAGATCCAACAGTTCGTCCTCGGTCAGGGTCGGGCCGAACCCGCCGCCAGCCGGCGTGGCAATATCGCCGGTCCCGTCAGGATCGCCGAAGATGAACTCGTCCAGCGAGTTGGCCGGGTTGGTAACCCCAGCCTCAAGGGCGTCGATCGCCTTGACCACGTCAGTGCCGCAGAAGATCGCGATGTCGAACGCGCCGGTCGAACTGTTGTTGATCTTCACCGCGAAGCTGTCGATTTCCAGACCCAGCAATTCGACACGCATATCGTCCGGATCGATCCCCGCCGTCAGCAGGGCTTCGAGTTCCTCCTGGCTGTCGATCGCCCCGTCGGTCACGATATCGCCGATCGGATTGTCGCCGGTCACCGTGACCGACTCGCTGTTGTCGAGATCAATGATGCCGAGCGTGTTCTGATCGTCGCCGATATTGACGTCCGTGGCGAGGTTCTGGATCGCCACTTCGGTGCCCGGACCGGCCAGCGTCAGCACATCGATGGTGCCTTCGTGGTTAAAGGCCAGCGTGTAGCTTGTCTTCGTGATGGAGATCAGTTCGACATTATCAATGCCGGGGTCGCGCTCTTCGTCGAACACCGCACCGCCGTCGCCGTCGATCATTTCCTTCAGGACCTGCTCGATGTCGTCATCGTCGTCATCGCGGTCGAAGTTCAGATTGGCCGCGCCGGAGACAAGCTCACTGCGCAAATTGAACGTGCCGCTAAGGTCCAGCATGTTGAGGCTGAACAGGTAGAAATCGTCCGGCGCGTCGTACTGAACCGCCTCGGCCTCATCGTCATTGATGTTCATGATCGGCTCGGGGAACAGATCATTGCCTTCGGCGACTTCATTCCCACCGAGGAGCGGACGGGCGAACGTGAGGATGGCCTCGAGGACCGTCTCGACGATGGTGTCGAACGCTTCGAGGGCTTCCTCGGACATCTCACCGAGTTGCGCGCGGAACGCGTCGAATTGCACAATGAAATCACCGAGCCCGGCCAGGATCTGGTCAAGCGGCAGGTTGCCAAGCAGGCCGCCAAGATCGCCCAGACCGCCCTGCTGTTCGTTGTTGAACTGCGGGCCCTGCTGGATGAGCAGTTGCTGGGTCTGCTCGATCTGAAGTTCCGCCTGCTGCTCCATGCTGTTGAGCTGGAACATCATCAACTGCGGGCTGAGATTGCCCAGATTGATGAGCTGCCCGATCTGACCGAACAGATCGCTCAGGAGATCGAAGATACCCTGGAACGGGCCGAGCGGGCCGAGACCGGAGAAGAGATCGTCCAAGGGCGACGGCTGCGGTTCGCCCCCCCAACCCGTGCTGTAGGTCTGCGCTCCCAGATTACTGCCCCAGGACGTGCCATAGGTCTGCTGACCGAAGCCGCCACCGTAGCCGGTATTGTAGGTCTGCTGACCCAAGCCGCTGCCGTAGCCGGTGTTGTAGGTCTGCGAGCCGGTGTTGCTGCCCCAGCCCGTGCCGAAGGTCTGTTGGCCGAGGCCTTTGCCCCAGGACGTCCCGTATGAAGTGCCCATTGCTTCCCATCCCCGTCTGACTTGGCCACCTGCCCCGCGTCGGGGCCGAACAACCACGAACAAAATCACCTTGGGCAGCCTGCAACCGCCCGGGGACAGAGTTACCGCATGAAATGGTTAACGAACAGACAGCAGATGACTTTTCCGGGACTCTTTTGTCGGAAATTCAGCCGCCCATTAGGCTCAGCCGGTTACCCCCATTGGAATGAGGGTGCGTCATACCGGGAAACGCGAAAAATGGTCCGGATTGGATATTTCCAGACCGGGTAATCAGGCCGCGGCGCGAATCACATCGCACACGCGGTCGACCTGATCGTCCGTCAGATAGGGGTGCATGGGCAGGGACAGAATATGGTCGGCCAGCCATTCGGTGTTGGCCAGCCCATCCGCCGGCGCATGGGCCTCGAACGCCCCCATCTTGTGGCAGGGCACGGCGTAGTACACGGCTGACGGAATGTCGGCGGCCTTGAGCGCATCCTGAACCCGGGCCCGGTCTTCGACGCACACGGAGTAAAGCCCCCAGGACGGCTGCACATCCGCCGGGCGGGCCGGCAGATCAATGACATCGCGCAAGTTGGCATCATAGCGCGCGGCAAGCCGGGTCTTGGCCTTCACCTCATCGTCGAAGATCTCAAGCTTCTCCAGCACGATGGCCGCCTGCATGCTGTCCATGCGCCCGTTCAGCCCGACCCGGACCGACACCCGGCGATGTTCGTCAGTGCCGTGCCAGCGGATCGAGCGCCAGATTTCGCCGCGCTCCTTACTGTCCGCAAACAGAGCGCCGCCATCGCCATAACAGCCGAGGGATTTAGCGGGGAAGAAACTGGTGCTGGACATCGGCGCCAGCGTACCGACCGCCCGGTTGCCGACCCGCCCGCCGTAACTCTGCGCGGCGTCGGCCATGACATCCATGTCCCAGTCGGCGGCAATCGCCCCGATACGCGCATAGTCCGCGGGCAGACCGAACAGATCCACGGGAATCACCATGCGCGGCTTCAGGCGGCCCTCGTCCGCGACCGTCTGTATGCGCTGTTTCAAATCCTCCGCATCCATGTTGAAGCTGCGCCGGTCGACATCGACAAAGACCGGTTCGGCGCCGAGCATCAGCACGGCGTTGACGGTTGCATTATAGGTAAAGGAGGGCACGAACACCGCGTCCCCCGGGCCCACGCCCTCGGCCATCATGGCAATGACCAGGGAGTCTGTGCCGCTTGCGACCGCCACAACATCTGCCGCGCCGCAATGGGCCGCGAGCCGTTCCTCAAGTTCGTCGATCTCGGGGCCGTTGATATAGCGGCCATGATCCAGCACCGCCATCAGCCGGGCTTCGATCCGCTCACGGATGCGGGCCTGCTGGGCTTTGAGATCGATAAAGGCAATGGGATCGGTCATGGTCGGGTCGGTCTTTCCTGGTCAAGCCCGCCCGGACGGCAGGGCCAAGGCTGCCGCCACCGGCATTTGGACCGATGGCGGACGATCGAAACAAGAGCGCGGATGGATTGGGATGGTCCGGAGCCGGCCGGATCAGGCGATCATCGCGTCGCGCGCATTCTCACACGGTCCGTGGGCCTTCGTGATGGCCAGCGCCGTCGCGACCGCTTCACCGGCCTGATCGGCATTAACGATCGGCTCGCCGCCGCCCTGCACGCACGCGATGAAATGCGCCACGCCATAGCCCAGCGGATCGGACGCCACCGACGGCTTGCCGTCGACCTCTTCGCCGCCGAAGGCCGAGTTCAGCCGGGCCGGCGTCGTATTCGTCAGGGTCCGGTTCACAAAGTCGATGAAGATCTCGCCATCGTCATAGACCAGGCGCATGGAGCGTTCCTTGGCCTCGGCATTGCGGCTGGCGAACAGGCGCACTTCGGCGCCGTTCTCGAAGCTCAGATCGGCCGTGACCTCATCGGCCAGGGTGCCGTGAACGAAAGCGGCGTCCGAGCGCACGGTGCGGACCGGGCTCGGCACCACCTGATGCACCAGATCGATATCGTGGATCATCAGATCCATCACCACGCTGACATCCATGCAGCGGCCCGAAAACGGTCCGGCGCGGCGGCATTCGACATAAACCGGCTGCTTGTCGCGCGCCAATACGCCAAAATCGGCAAACACATAGCGCTCCTGGTGGCCGACCTGGAGCACCAGACCCCGGCGGCGGGCCAGAGCGGCCAATTCCTCGGCATGGTCAGTGCGCAGCGCGATCGGCTTTTCGACCAGACAATGCACATCGGCATCGAGCACCTGACGCGCCAGGCGGTAATGGGTCGCCGCCGGCGTCGTGATGGACACCGCGTCGACTTGGCTCAGCACCGCGGCGATATCCGTCTCCGCGCGCGCGCCATGGCGTTCGGCCACCGCCTCTGCCCTGGCCCGGTCGATATCGACCACGGCAACAAGCTCAGCTTCGGCGGACGCCGCGTATTTGGCCGCATGAAAGCCGCCGAAAACCCCCGCCCCGATGACCGCAACACGCAGCGGCCGCTCCGTCTTAATCTTGATGAACACTGCTTTTTTGCCCTCTGCCCGACTTTTCCGACCAAAAGTCCGCGGCCCGTGTCAGCCGGCGCGCCCCTTTGCGTTCAAGAGGCCGCCCGCCCAGATCCACACAATCGATTGGCCCCGCCCCCGCGAGACAGCCGCTTTGCGGCACGGCATACTGGCCACAGGTCGCCCCATGGCTGCAACTCAACTAATATTGCCGATTGTTACAGGCCTATCGGAACGAAAAAATGCGCTGTGCCAACCGCTTAGCCGGCGCCTACCAACCGGAGGAGATACCCGCGTGCCAGCCCTGACCAGCCGTGAAATCCGCTTCAAAAGCCGCCCCGCCGGCATGCCTGAGGACAGCAATTTCGAGCTTGCCACCGTCACCATCCGCGAACCGGGCCCCGGCGAGGTCCAGGTGCGCAATATCTGGATGTCGGTCGACCCCTATATGCGCGGGCGCATGAGCGACCGGGCCAGCTATGTGGACGGCTTTCAGATCGGGGCTCCGCTCAGCGGCGGCGCGATCGGTCAGGTCGTCGCCTCGAACCATCCGGACTTCCAGACCGGCGATTATGTGAACAACATGTTCGGCTGGCAGGAAGCCTTCGTGTCCGACGGCACGGGGCTGGGCAAGGTGGACCCCGCCATCGCGCCGATCCAGGCCTATCTGGGCGCGCTCGGCATGCCGGGCCTGACGGCGTTTGCGGGTTTGGAGATGATCGGCCAGCCCAAGGAGGGCGAGACCGTGTTCGTATCGGCCGCCTCCGGGGCGGTGGGCATGGTGGTCTGCCAGATCGCGCGGAATATGGGCTGCCGGGTCGTCGGCACGGCGGGCTCGGACGAGAAATGCCAGTGGCTGCTCGATGAGCTCAAGATCGATGCGGCGATCAACTACAAGACCTGCGGCAAGCTGGAGACGGCCGTCGCGGCGGCGTGCCCCAAGGGCGTGGATGTGTATTTCGACAATGTCGGCGGCGAGCATCTGGTGGCCGCGCTCAATCTCGCCAATCCGTTCGCCCGGATGCCGATTTGCGGGATGATCGCTCAATACAACGACACGACGCCGCCCGCCGGCCCGTCGAACATCATCCTCACGGTCCCCAAACGCATCCGGATCCAGGGGTTCATCGTCTCGGACCATCTGGATCTGACGCCGGTGTTCATCCAGAAGATGGGCCAATGGATCGGTGAAGGCCGGATGACCTGGAAAGAAACCGTGGTCGAGGGCATCGAGAATGCGCCGCAGGCGTTCCGGGGCCTCTTCACCGGCGACAATTTCGGCAAGATGCTGGTCAAGATCGGTCCCGATCCGGCGGTCTGACCCGGCGATCGCGGGCGGCCCCGCGCCTCTTCCGGGCGAGCCCACCCGCGTCAGGCGAGCGTCCGCCTTTTTCGTTGCAGGGTGAGTCGCTGCTCTGCCATGATGCCGCGGGCGCGCGGGGACCCTGTTTCCATCGACAGTGCAATCGTGTGCGGCGCCGGTTTGCGGCGCCGTTTTCATGATTGGCGAATGGTCTGGCCGTAGGGTGCGCGCCCACGATGCGGTGCAGTCCACACACCAACGAGCCGGGAGCGGTCGATGGCCAACATCATCATGGACTATTACGACAATCTGACCCGATTGCGGGGCTTCCAAAAGGCGCCGGTGCGCACCGTGGTCAACGCGGTGAATTACCAGGTCATGAAGTTGCAAAAGCGCGCCAGCGTGATCGAACTGGATTACGGCGGCGCGCCGTTCCGGCTGAAGATCGAGCCGCGCCAGCGCCATATGGGCTCCGCCGGTATCTTCCTCCAGCGCGAATATTACGAACCGCTGCTCGAATACGGCCACCAGCTCATGAAGCCGGGCGATGTGGTGATCGACGGCGGCGCCAATCAGGGCACCTTCACCTGTGCGTTCGGCGCCAAGGTCGGACCGCAGGGCCGGGTCATCGCGTTCGAGCCCTTCGACTGGCTGTGCGACGTGATCCAGACCAATGTCACCATCAACGGCTTCGACCGGTCCTGCATCGTCAAGAACTTCGCCGTCTCCGACGAGGTGGGCGAAGCGGTGATCGACAACAGCCTCGGGCCGATCTCCGCCAGCATCACCCGGGATTTTTCCGCTGAAGCGGCCACCACCGACAAGCAGACGATCCGGACCACGACCATCGATGCGGTGATGGCCGAGGAAGGCCTGGAGCGGCTCGACTTCGTGAAGCTCGATGTGGAAGGCGCGGAACTCAAGGCGCTGCAAGGCGCCAAGGGCTCCATCGAACGCCATAAGCCGGTGATCTGTGTCGAGGCCGGCGAAACGGATGAGTTCGGTGAGATCCGCGATTACATCCAGCAGTTCGACTACCGCATGAACGTGTTCGACGACACTGGCGTGTTCCAGGCCGTCGAGGAGGTCACCCCGCCGCTGGCGAATGTGTTCTTCTCACCGCGCGATTACAGCCTGCGCTGACGATCCGGACAGCGACATAGTGCATCGAGAACCCGGCCCGGCGCCCCGCCCGGCCGGGTTTTTCTTTCTGCCGCGCATCGCCCCGGCACCGGCCCGCTCCAACCCGTGCATAAGATCCGTGCATAAGAAAAGGCCGGCCCGATAGGGCCGGCCTTCGCCGTCATGGGACGGGATCCGATGATCAGAAGATCGTCTGGGTGATGCCCAGCTTGATCATCCGGCCGAACGGATTGTGCGTGAACGCATCGTAGCTCAGATCGGTCGAGGCCGCCGGCGGATCTTCGTCCGTCAGGTTGAAGATCGACGCGGAGAACCGCGTGTTGCCGTCGAACAGATCCAGCACATAGTGGATGTCATGGGTGACATGGGAGTCGATGGTCCCGAGCGACGGGATCGACGGCGCCACATCTTCATATTCATCCGTGTAGTACAGCTGATAGGTCAAGGTGTGCGGACCGTAAGCCGCCCGGGCGAAGAGATTGCCGCGCAGTTCGATCAGGGGCTGGAACGGCGTGCCTTCGTTCAGGAAGCCCACGAAATCCCCGCCATCGGCCAGCTTCACGCCGTCGATGTTCACGAAGTCTTCCGACTCGTATTCCAGCGTGTAGGTCCCGCTGCCGCCGACGGTCAGATCGAAATCATACATCTGCCAGTTATAGGCCGCGTTGAAATCGATCCCCGAGGTGACGATGTCCGCCCCGTTGATGACCGACCGGTCGATGCGCTCAAGCTGAGCGACATCCACGCCGAGCGGAAAGATCTGCTGACGCAGACTGTCGCACACGGGCGTGCCGACGCCGGCGCCGCCATCCTGACAGCCATTGGCCTGATAGGCATTGGCGATCTGCTGGCCGTTCTCGGTCTGGAACGGATCTTCAAAGTCGAACCGCCAATAGTCGATCGAACCGGTCAAACCGCCATAGTTCAGCAGGACACCGAAATTGGTGGCCAGCGCCGACTCCGCCTTCAGACCCGGATTGCCGACCGTATCCAGCGCCTTGAACGCCAGCGGCTGGTCGATGAACGACAGGTTGGTCACGCGGCCTTGGAGGAAGCTCTGGGACGGGCCCCGGAAGGTGGTCGATGCCGATCCGCGCAAGGCCAGCCACTCGGTCGCCTGCCAGCGGGCCGCGATTTTCGGATCGATGGTCGAACCGACGTCGCCGCCATAATCCTCATACCGGACCGCGAGCTGGACATCGAGATTGTCGAAGACCGGCAGCGCGAATTCGGCAAAGGTGCCGTAGACGTTCCGGTCAAGGCTGGTCGGCGTTGAACCGGCCAGGAAGGCGAACAGACCGCTCGGCGCCGCGCAATCCAGGGTATTCGTGAACCCAAGAGCGACGGACACCGGCTGGGTGAACGGGCACGGGTTCTTTTCGAGATTGTAGAGATCGGAGATCTCGAACTCGAAATAATCCTTCCGCAATTGTCCGCCCACGGCGTATCCGATGGTCCCGCCCGGCAGGGCAATCCCGGTATCGCCCGAGAACACCAGATCAGCCACGAAGAGCTGGTTGGTGGTGACGGACGTGCCGCGGCCCGTGAGCCAGTCCAGCAGTTCCGGCGAATTGGCGACGTCCGGATTGTATTGCGGGTTGACGGCGCCGTTCACGACCGACCGCTCGATGGCGTTCGAGAACGGGTTGAAATACTCACAGCCGCCGACGCCCGGGGTGCCGGTGTTCGGATCGCAGTTCGGTCCGCCCAGGCCGCGCAGACCCAGCGAGAAGCGCTCGACGCGCATATCGCCGAAGCTGGCCAGCGTGCGCTCCCGCTCCGAGAAGGCCACGTTGAGATCGTAGTTCACTTCACCGTCGAACAGAGCGCCTTCGAGGCCGGCCGAAACCCGGAACTGTTCGGTCAGACGCTGGGACGTTTCGGGCTGCCCGCCGTTGACACCGGCGACACCGGCATAACGACCCCAGTAGAAAACCGCTCCACCCGGCGGGAAATTCGCCGCATAGGCCGGGTTCTGCGCTTTCAGATCCGCCCAGCCGGGATGGTTCGGCAGCACCAGGTTCTGCGTGGTCAAGAGGGTCTGCGGCGGATAGGACGGCGAGGTGTTCCATTCGGGAATATCGACCTCGGCATAGGCGCCCTCGATGTGGAAGACATGACCATCGCCGAACTCATAGTCGAAATTCGAGTACACCTTGATCGACTCGGTGTCCTCAATGAGGTTGTCGAAATAGGTGTACTGGAAGAAGCACCGGCCCGAACCCGGCACAAAGAAGCCGCCGAGATTGTTACAGTTCGGGTCCGGAACGAACCCGCCCGTGGCGAGATTGAACACACTGCCCGGATTACCGATGGACGACCAGCCGCCCTGCGGGTTTTCGCCGAAGGGAAGCAGCGCCCAATCGCGGTCGCGGATTTGAAGCTCGCTGCGTTCGGAATATTCCGCCGCGACCATGAAGTTCCAGTTGTCGCCGCCATGACCGAAGATCGCGTTGATGTCGAAATCGCCGTCGCTGTCGTCGATGAACTGGTACGACCCGCCGACTTCAAGGCCCTGGAAATCGTTCCGTGTGATGAAGTTCACCACGCCGGCAACCGCGTCCGAGCCGTAGAGCGCGGCCGCGCCGTCCTTCAGGACCTCGATGCGCTCAATGGCGTTGCCCGGAATGAAACTGACATCCACACCGATGGTATCCGACGCCACATGACGATGGCCGTTCATCAGGACCAGGGTCCGCGCCGAGCCGAGGCCGCGCAGGTTGATGGTCGTGGCGCCTTCGTTCCCCTGACCGCCGCGCGTGTCGAACTGGTTGGTCTCGGCGATCAGACCTTGCGTTTCCGGCAGGTTCCGGAGCAATTCGGCAATCGTCGGTGAACCGATCTCCTCCAGCGTCTCGCGGCCCACGACACTGACGGGCAGTGCGGCGTCTTCCACGGCGCCTTCGATGAAGGAGCCGGTGACGACCATCACCTCGTCTTCTTCGTCCGTCTCGGTCTGCGCGATGGCCGGCGTCATCGCAAACGCGGTGAGAAGTGCCACCCCTGACGCGCCGCAAAGCAGCTTTTTCATTTTGACCTCCCTTTGGTCCCCTAACTCATGGTCCGGCGGCCCGATTTCTCATCCGGCCTCCGGTCACATCACGGTCATGTCTACGTGATCTCCCTCAGGGTACGGCAGGCCCCGCGCCAGCGACACCGTGATTGCTGGAGAAATTGTCAGCGTACCGCCCGTCTGACAGTTTTATAACTCTTGTTGCATCGGCCACACAGTCCGTGTGCGGTGCATTCGTGCACATGCACGTAACCCGCCGGTATAAACCCCGGAAACCGGGGCTTTCATCCGTATAAGTGGATAAATTGTCAGTCGCACTTGTTGCAGCGCACAATTCCGTTATTAGGGCGATGATCCGGAATTCGTCCGTTACAGGATGATTGTCTGACAACCTTGTGCGCCCGGGACCGGGCCGCCGGGGCTCGGCACCCGCCGCACGCGTTTGGGCATCTCGGCCGTCACGCAAAACGGGCCGGTCCTGTCGGACCGGCCCGCATGTCATGGGCTCAAAGACGGCGCTCGCCGGTTCAGCTTGCCCGGCGCAGTGTGTCCTTCTCGCGCTCTTCCTTGATGCCCTCGGCCACCAGAAAGGCGAGTTCGAGCGCCTGGTTCGCGTTGAGGCGCGGATCGCAATGGGTGTGATAGCGCGAGGACAGATCGTCCTCGGAGATCGCCTGGGCGCCGCCAAGACATTCGGTGACGTTCTGGCCGGTCATCTCGAAATGCACGCCGCCGGCATAGGTCCCCTCGGCCCGGTGCACGGCGAAGAACTGGCGCATCTCGCTGAGGATCCGCTCGAAGGGCCGGGTCTTGTAGCCCGTCGCGCCGGCCTTGACCGTGTTGCCGTGCATCGGATCGCATGACCAGACAACCCGCTTGCCGTCCCGCTCGACCGCGCGGATGAGCGCCGGCAGATGGCCCTCGACCTGGTCCGCGCCATACCGGCAGATCAGGGTCAGGCGCCCCGGCTCATTGTCCGGGTTCAGCAGATCGATGAGACGCAGGAGGCCATCGGGCTCCAGCGACGGCCCGCATTTGACGCCGATGGGGTTCTTCACCCCGCGCAGGAATTCCACATGGGCATGGTCCGGCTGGCGGGTGCGGTCGCCGACCCACAGCATGTGGGCAGAAGTGGCGTACCAATCGCCGGAGGTCGAATCCACCCGGGTCAGGGCCTCTTCATAGCCCAGCAGCAGCGCCTCATGGCTCGTGAAGACCTCGGTCTGAGACAGTTGCGGCGCGGTCTCGGCATCGACACCGCAGGCGCCCATGAAGCGGATCGCCTCGGTGATGCGGTCGGCCATGGCCTCGTACCGCTCGCCCGCCGGACTGTCGTCCACGAAGCCGAGCAGCCAGCGATGGGCATTGTCGAGACCGGCATAACCGCCGCTCGCAAAGGCGCGGATCAAATTGAGCGAGGCCGCGGCCTGACCTTACGGCTTGAGCATCCGCTCCGGATCCGGCAGGCGTGCATCGGTGGTGAACTCGATCGCGTTGATGATGTCGCCGCGATAGGTTGGCAGCTCCACGCCGTTCTGGGTCTCGGTGTCCGCCGAGCGCGGTTTGGCATACTGCCCGGCGATCCGCGCGACCTTCACGACCGGCACCGCGGCGCCGAAGGTCAGCACAACGGCCATTTGCAGCAGCACCCGGAACATATCGCGCGTGTTGTCGGCGGAGAACTCGGCAAAGCTCTCCGCGCAGTCGCCGCCCTGGAGCAAAAAGCCCCGCCCGTCCGCCACGTCGGCAAGCTGGCTTTTGAGCGCCCGCGCCTCGCCGGCGAACACCAGCGGCGGATAGCTGGCCAGCCGGCCCTCGGCATCGGCCTGGACCGCAGGGTCCGGATAGGCGGGAATTTGCTTGGCGGGCTTATCGCGCCAGGATTGAGGCTGCCATGTCTGTGTCATCGCTCCACTCTTTCGTCTTTACCATCGGCAAAAAGGCGCGGTCACCGGCGGGCGGCCACTGCCATATCGTCATCGGGCACGTATTTCTCGCGCATGGTCACAAGCTCTTCGGCCGCCGTCGGATGAACCGCAACGGTGGCATCGACCTGGGCCTTTGTGGCCCCCATCTTCACCGCGATGGCGAGCATCTGGATCATCTCGCCCGCCTCGGCCCCGACCAGATGCGCGCCCAGCACCTTGTCGGTTTCCCGGTCCACCAGCAGCTTCATGAGCATATGCTCCGGCCGGTCGGCAAAACCGTGCTTCATGGTCCGGAACGAGGTCTTGTAGATGTCGAAGGGCTTGCCGCTCTTGAGCATATCGAGTTCGGTCTTCCCGACCGTGCCGAGCGGCGGCTGGCTGAACACCGCCGTGGGCACATTCTCGTAATCCATCGTGGTCGGATTGTTCTTGAACACCGTCTCGACGAAACAAATCCCTTCCCGGATGGCAATGGGCGTGAGATCCATGCCCCCGCTCATCACATCGCCAAGGGCATAGATGCTATCGCAAGCCGTCTTGAGATACGCATCCGTTTTGATGCCACCCCGCTCGTCCAGTTCGATGCCGGCGTTCTCCAGGCCAAGGCCCTCCGTATAGGGCAGCCGGCCGGTGGCATAGAGGACCACATCGGCCTCGAACTCCCGCTCGAAGCGGGTGATGACCGTCAGCCCGCCGCCCTTGCGCGGCTCCAGGCATTTGACATCCGTCTCGGTCTCGATCGTGATGCCCTGGCGCTCCATGTCCCGGTGCAGCATGATGCGCAGATCGAGATCGAAGCCGCGCAGGATCTCCGCGCCGCGATAGAGCAGCGTGGTGTCCACGCCCAGGCCATTCATAATGCCGGCGAATTCCACCGCGATATAGCCGCCGCCGACAATCACGATCTTTTCAGGCAGGCGTTCCAGCTTGAACATGTCGTCGGAGGTGCTGGCATGCTCGATGCCCAGCACATCGCCGGGCAGATGGGGCTGGGAGCCGGTCGCGATCAGGATCGTCTTGGCCGTGACGTCGCGGTTCTGGTTGACAAGGTGCACCGTGTGCGGATCTTTGATCACCGCGCGGTCGTTGATCAGGTCCGCACCGGCACCGGCCAGATTGCGGTTGTAGATGCCCGACAGGCGGGTGAGGTCGTCCTGCACCTTGCCGATCAATTCGGGCCAATCGAACCGGCGCGGGCCCAGCGACCAGCCGAACCCCTCGGCGGTCTTGAACTCTTCATTGAAATGGCTCGCATAAACGAGCAGCTTTTTCGGCACGCAGCCGCGCAACACACAGGTGCCGCCGGGGCGGTCCTCCTCGGCCACCGCGACCCGCGCGCCGGTTTGCGCCGCCAGCCGGCTGGCGCGCACGCCGCCCGAGCCCGCGCCGATGGTGAAGAGGTCATAGTCGAAGTCAGTCATTGCGTCTCACCTGCTTTGCAAGGCACATTATTGCATGAATTGACGATTTGGCGACCATTCAATGCGGATTGAAGGCTAATTTCCAGGCAGGCAATGCGCCCGGCCCCGTATGGAGACGGCGCGCCGCCCGATGGGACCTTACCCTACAAGGATCGGCCGCGGATTTCGCCCCGCCGCCATGAACCGTGATCGGAACGGGCGCTTATCCGGCGGGCCGGTCGATCCGCCGCACGGTGTCCGGTGCCGGTCCGGTGCCCAGCAAGGCGGTGCGGGCCAGGGTCAGGAACAGACCGTGATCGACAACGCCGGGGATCATGGCGAGGGTCGCCGCGACCGCCGCCGGATCCTCGATCCGCGCCAGATGGGCATCGAAGATCCAATTGCCGGAATCGGTAATGACCGGCGTGCCCGCGCCGTTCTCGCGCCGGGCCAGCGCATGATCGGCAAAGCCCAGGGCCTTGAGCGCATGTCCGATATGGTGCGCGGTCACCGGCGCGCCGAACGGTACGACCTCGACCGGCAAGGGAAAGCCGCCCAGCGTGTCCACCAGTTTCGAGGCATCGGCAATGACCACCATCCGGAGCGAGGCCGCCGCCACGATCTTTTCGCGCAGCAGCGCGCCGCCACCGCCCTTGATCAAGCGCAGATCGCCGTCGAGTTCGTCCGCCCCGTCGACCGTCAGATCGAGCGGCGCCAAGTCCTCCAGCGGGCGAACGGTCAGTCCGTGTTCCGCCGCCAGCGCCTCGGTGGCCGCGGAGGTCGCCGCGCAGGACACGGCGAGGCCCCGAGCCACCCGCTCGCCCAGCGCGGCAACGAAATGCGCCGCGGTCGATCCGGTCCCCAGGCCGACGCGCATGCCGTCTTCGATCAGATCCACCGCGGCCAGCGCCGCGGCGCGCTTTTGCTGGTCCGGTGTTCCGGTGATATCGGCTGGCGCTTCAGACATCATACTGCTACCTCCGATCCGCCGTCCCGGCGCGGGCGGCCATCATCGATCTCACCCTGACGGGCGCCCGCGAGAGCCGAAATTACCGCACACAGACGATCAAAATGATCGCGCGGCACGGCCAGGGTAACCTGACCGCCGGCCAGGCGCTCATAAAGAAGGGCGACCTTGCTCAGCCACGGCTCGTCCTCCGGGTCGGCCAGACCATGGACAATCAGGGTCTTGACGAACGAGCCCGGCGGTTCCTCCGGCCCCGGCACGGCCCCGAACCGGCTGAGCCGGACCCGGCCCGCCGCGCCGAGCAGACCCCAGGCCAGCATGAACCCGGCGAGATAATCGCCCTTGCGATACAGCCGCCGCGCATCGGCGAGCCGGGCGCGCACATCGTCCAAATCGGGCAGATCGGCCAGCGCGTCGGCGCCGTGCTCGGGCAGGATCAAGCGGAACTGCCAGCCCGCCTCGTCTTGCGCCGCTTGGGCCAGACGGCGCAGCCGGTCGGCTTCCGGCGCTCCGCCGCCATCGGCGCGGATCGCATAGACCAGCGCAGTTCCGTCCTTGACCGCCATCAGATCCGGACACAGAACATCGCCGTCGCCCCGGCCGATGCGGGGGCGCACCTCCACGCTGTAGCCTTCATCGATCAACTGGCGGCGCAGGCGGGTCAGCACCTCGCCGGTTGTATCGGCGTTTTTGATCATGACCGATCCTTTCCAGGTCCAGGGCCTGCGGGCATGTCGCCCGGCATGGCGCCGTGATCGGGCCCGTCGCCGATCCGGACATAAACGAAATGCGAGCAGGCGCCCAAATGCGCGGCGACCAGCGGCGGCGGATCGGTAAGCACGAACCCGGGCCCCTGTCTGGTGCGCCGGGCGATGACCTGCGTGATCATCCGGTCGTCGCGATAAACAAGACCCGTCAGCGCATCGAGCACATGTTTCGGGATATTGTCCGTATCGAGCCTGAACGGGCCGGTGTGGAACAGCACGATGAGCGCCGCCAGATCGCCCTCGCTGCGGAACCGCCAGCCGCTCAGGAATCCCGCCGCCGTCTCGGCCACCCGCTGGCGCCAGCGCCGCGCGGCCTTGCGGTCGTTGTTCGCGGACACCGGCAGGCCTTCGATGACGCATTCGAAAGGCGCCTCGTCCACCCGATGTGCAACCGACCCAAATGTGCCGTGCATGACCCCGGCTCCCCTGACGGGTGTTTCTCCAGACAGACCGTCACTCTGCCGCATTCACCTTCGCGGTCAGTTTACGGTCCCGGAAGCGCGCCGCCCAGTCCTCATGCTCTTTTTGCGCCGGCCGCGTGACCGCGAGCGCATTCGGGCTGACATTGCGGGTGATCACGCTGCCCGCGCCGGTATAAGCGCCCTCGCCCACGGTCACCGGAGCCACCAGGGACGCGTTGGTGCCGACAAAGGCGCCCGCGCCGATCCGGGTCTCGAACTTATCGAAGCCGTCATAATTGCAGGTGATTGCGCCGGCGCCGATATTGGCTTCCGGGCCGATCACCACATCGCCCATATAGGACAGATGATTGATCTTGGCGCCTGCGCCGACCTTGGCCTGTTTGGTCTCGACAAAATTGCCGACGCGCACGCGCGCGCCCAACTCCGTCCCCGGACGGATCCGCGCGAAGGGGCCGACCACCGCCCCCCGGCCGATGCGGGCGCCCTCGATATGGGAAAACGCCTTGATCTCGGCACCGGCCTCCACAACGACGCCCGGTCCGAACACCACATTCTGGCCGACCGTGACATCCTCGCCGATCACCGTATCCCACGCGAAATAGGCCGTGAACGGATCGAGCAGGGTCACGCCGCCCGCCATGACCTCCGCGCGCCGCCGGGTCTGGAACACCGCCTCGGCCAGGGCAAGCTGATCGCGGCTGTTCACTCCGAGCACTTCCTCCGGATCGCCTTCGACTGCTTGGGCCTTGAGATTTTGCTGGCGGGCCAGAGCCACAATATCGGTGAGGTAGTATTCCTGCTTCACGTTGTCGTTGCCGATCTTGTCGAGGAGCGCGAACAGCATCGCCCCGTCGATCAGCATCACACCGGCATTGCACAAGGTCACCGCCAGTTGATCAGGCGTTGCGTCCTTGGCCTCGACGATGGCATGGAGCGCGCCGTCGCGGCCCGAAATCAGCCGTCCGTACCCGGTCGGATCGTCCGGCGTGAACCCCAGCGCGACCACCGCATTGCCGCGCGCGCGGGCCTCGCGCATCGCCACCAGGGTTTCCGGCCGGATGAGCGGAGTGTCGGCATACATGACCAGCACGTCGCCGCGATGGTCTTTCAGCACCGGGCGCGCGGCCATGACCGCATGGCCGGTGCCCAATGGCGGGTCCTGCACGACCGTGCGCACGGTCGGCGCAAAGCCCTCCGCCGCTTCGGCAACCGCGTCGCTGTCCCGGCCGACCACGGTCACCATGACCGCCGGGTCGAACTGGCTGCACACCGCCAGCACATGATGGAGCATCGCGCGCCCGCCGATCTCATGCAGCACCTTCGGGGTCGCCGATCGCATGCGAGTGCCCTGACCGGCGGCCAGAACCACGCAAGCCAGCCCCTCCAGATCATGGGCCGGCACGCCGTCCCGATGCGGCGCATCCGCCGGACCCTCGGGCGCGGGCGCACCTTCGCCCGCCAGGCCCGCGCGCAGGGCATCGCCCGGACCGGGCTCACTGCCGCCGCCCGCCGGTTGCCCCGCCGGCGCGCCGCTATGCAGGCCCTCATAATCGCCATAGGGGCTTTCAAACACCGCCGAGGGATCGGGCTCGGCCGGCCCCGGGTCCGGCGCGCGTGCGGGGCGCAAGGCGGGGCCGTCCAGCGGCGCATCCTGATCGGCGCGGGGCGGGTGCGGGGGCTTGGGGCCGGTCTCAGTCATGATGGTGTTCCCGTCAGTGGGCCTTCGGAGGGGGCAGAAGAAACCAAAACAATGTCACAGCCCCTTTCGAGCGCAAGGGCCTGGCGGATACCCGCACGGCGCTGCCCTTTATCGCTGCGCAGCCTATGGCATTGCCGGTATAGAAGCGCAGACATCTCGTCTGATTCGCCCCGTGTGATGAGCCTGGAGCCGCCCCGTGCCCGACCAAACGTCCGCCCTTGCCGGCGCCACCATCGTGTTCGACCTTGACGGCACCTTGATCGACACCGCACCCGATCTGGCGCGGGCGGCCAATGTTGCCCTGGGCGCGGAGGGGCGCCCGGCGGTGCCCATCGAGTCCTTGCGCGGCTTTGTCGGCCATGGCGGGCGGCGGCTCATCGCCGAGGGCCTGGAGGCCACCGGCGGCCCGGTCCCGCCGACCCGGCTCGACGCGCTGCTGGAGATCTTCCTGGCGCATTACAGCGCCCATATCGCCGAGGACAGCCGCCCGTTTCCGGGGGCCCTCGCCTGTCTCGACCGGCTGGCCGACGCCGGCGCGCATCTGGCGATCTGTACCAACAAGCGCGAGGGGCTCGCGCGCCAGCTGTTCGATGCGCTGGACCTGACGGCGCGCTTCGGCGCCATTGTCGGCGGCGACACCATGGGCGTGGCCAAACCCGATGCGGCCCCGCTCCTCGCGGCGATCGAGCGCGCGGGCGGCACAAGGGCGCGCGCCGTTATGGTGGGCGACACGCCCACCGATGTCGGCGCGGCCCGGGCGGCGGACGTGCCCGTGGTAGCGGTCTCCTTCGGCTATGCCAAGGGCGATCCGGCGGCCATGGGCGCCGATGCGCTGATCGATCATTTCGACGGTCTCGACGCCGCCGCCGCGCGGCTTTTGGGCATGGCCGCCTGAGCGCCGGCCCGGGGGCCTTCCCTGGCCCCCCGCCAGACTTGACGCGGCCCGCCCGCACGGCTAGCAATCTCGTCTTCGCGACAGGCGGGCACGTAGCTCAGTGGGAGAGCACTGTCTTCACACGGCAGGGGTCGCTGGTTCAATCCCAGCCGTGCCCACCATTCACCTCAAAAGACGAGACCCTGAGGCGCCCCGCTCATACGGGCGGCGCCGGGGATCAGGGCTGCGCGCCGGCGCACAGGTCGGCGAGTGCGTCGTCCTTGGCGAGGTAACGCACCACATCGGTCATGGTGCGCGCGCCGACGTCATAGGCGGCGGTGATCCCGGCGATCACATCGGGGAGTTTGGCCTGCGCTTCGGCGCAAAACGCTCCGGTATCAAGAACGCCCGCGGCATGGCGTGCCTCCAGAACATAATACTCCGCTTCGATCACATCGGTGATCGCGACGAGCCCGACCTCGAAGCGCGTCTGCGCCTCGGCGGCGAGGGCCTCCGCCCGCGCCACCGGATCCGGGCGCTCATGGGGCGCCGCGGCCCCGGCTACACCTGAGCCCCCTGCTGTCAGGGCGATGATCAGGACCAAGACACGCATGACGCCTTCACCGGGTACCGACCATGCCGCCGTCGGTGGCGATCACCTCGCCGACCACATAGGCCCCGGCGCGCGAGGACAAAAAGATCGTCAGACCCGCAATGTCTTCGGCCGTCCCGACCCGACCCGACGGATTGGACCGTCCGACGGCGTCCCAATCCACGCCGTCACCCTCGACCTTGCCGCCGAAGCCGACCCCGGTGCTGAGCATCCAGGTCGGATACGGTCCCGGCGCAATGGCGTTGCAGTTGATATGCTCCTTGGTCAGATGGGTGGCCAGGAAGCGGGTCAAATGATGCACAGCCGCCTTCGAGGCCCCATAGGAGAATGTGTCGAAGGAGGACGATTTCAGCCCGTCGATGGAGCCGATATTGATCACCCGGGCCGGATCGCCGGGGCTCCCGGCGCGGCGCAGTTGGGGCAGCAACTTCTGGGTCAGGAAGAAAACGCCTTTGACATTGACATCCATGACCTTGTCCCAGCCGATTTCCGGGAACTCGTCGATCGGTGCCCCCCAGGAGGCCCCGGCATTGTTGACCAGGATATCGAGCTTCTCCTCCCGCTTGGCGATCTCGCCAGCCAGATAGGTGCACCCCTCGACGCTCGACAGATCCGCGGGGATCGAGATGCAGGTCCCTCCGTAGGCGGCGCTCAGACGCTCAGCGGTCTCGTCGCACACCTCGCGCTTGCGCGAACTGATATAGACTTTCACGCCATTGGCCAGAAAGCCCGCGGCGATCATCTCGCCGATCCCCCGCGAGCCGCCGGATACGAGTGCCGTTTTCCCGCGCACCGAAAACAGATTGGTCAGATCGGCCATGGCTGTCATCCTCCCTTGCCAGCCGGATTATCCGCATACGGCATCCGGCCGGGGATATAATCGTTGATATTACCGTACAGGATTTCCCCGTCGAGATCGATGGTGGTCATGGTCCCGTACCAGGGCTCGCCCAGCGCCGGGATGCCATAGCTCTGCCGCCGGTGCGCGATCAATTCACGGGTGCTGCCGTCCGGGCGGGTGAGGATCAACCGCCGCTCCGGCGCGGGCGGCGTGATCGCGAAGCGCTCGAACAGGCTGACATCGTCCGTCCCCCGCCCGCGAAGGATGTAGCCGCCGGAACCCTCGGGGCTGACCACCAGGGTCGAAGCGGTCCGGGCGCCCCAAAGCGTGGCATAGGTGAAGGGAATCGTGAACCGCGCCTCGGTCTGGACCTGTTCGTGAAACTGGGCCGGCCCTTCGAAGCTGATCCTCTGCCCGCCAATGGTCAAGGCGACGGACGACCAGCCGAAAATCTCGGTACGCCCTTCCAGGAGCCCGGCAAACCCCAGCCGGGGTTGAAAAGCGCTCTCAATGTCGAGCGTTACGTCGCCCGGCCCATGGCGCGCCTCCCGGCTGGCCCGTGCCATTACCCGCGCGCTGCAGGACGCCGAGCGGGGATCCGCCGCCGGACCGCTCCGCATGTAACTCAACAGCGCGGGCTTTGACGCGGCATAGCGGACCTCATCGCCGGCGACCGCCGTGCGCGCAGGTCCGCAGGGCGCGCAATGATCCGTATAGGCCCAAAAGCCATCCGGCGTATAAGCATGAACCCAGATCCACGCCAGACCGATCTCCGGATAGCGGCACAGCCGGGTGTTGATGCCGTACCGCCCATCCATGCTGGCCGCGCCGGTATGCACCGACTCGCTGTAGAGCGCCTTGCCGCGCACCGCCTCGGTGCAGTCGCCCGCCGCGCTGGCCGGCCTCGTCCCCCAAAGCGGTCCCGAGAGCGGCACCGCCGCCAGCCCCGCCATCACCGTCCTGCGATCCATCATGATGTCCGCCCTCCCTGAGCTGCCGGATCCGCGCCCGGCTTTGCCCGGC
Organism: uncultured Alphaproteobacteria bacterium; assembly: GCA_964531285.1. Lineage (GTDB taxonomy): Bacteria > Pseudomonadota > Alphaproteobacteria > JAJFIK01 > JAJFIK01 > CAZHDI01. The sequence continues at coordinate 48,145 of CAZHDI010000006.1, forward strand.
TTTGTCTGACAGTATTGTCCACACGGGCGGCGATTTGGGAAGGGGCCTCAACCGGCACGGCTGCCGCGCTCAGGCAAACCGGTCCAGAACCGGCCCAAGATGGTGCTTGAGCGGGTCCAGATGAGCCTCAAACGCGCGCCATTGCTCGACGCCGGAATCGTAAATCGGCTGGCGCACCTGTTCGGAACTGGCGGTGCGCACGGACCGCTCGGTTTCGTGGAACGCCAGACAGGCCGGCTCGAAGGGCAGACCGCAGAAGTCCAGAAGACGGCGCACCTGGGTTTCCAGGTTGGCGACAACCTCTTCATACTGAACACGCAGGACCTTGCCGGGCAGCACCGCGTCCCAATGGTCCATCAGATCGACATAGCCGCGATAATACCGGCCGATTTCTTCCAGACCGTAAGTGAACTCCTGCCCTTCCCCGAAGAGTTGCTTGAAACCGCTGAAACAACAGGCCAGCGGATGGCGGCGGGCATCGATGATCTTGGCGTTCGGCAGGATCAGATGAATCAGACCGATATGCCGGAAATTATTGGGCATCTTGTCGGTGAAGAACGGTGCCCCCTGACGATACAGGGCCGTATCCCGGATATAGTCGGCACCATGGCGCTCCAGGTCCTCCGCAGGCAGATCGGTCAGCACATCCGGATAACGCGGCGCGTCGCTGAGCTGGCGCCGCCCGTTGAGCCGGTGGGCCAGCGCCAGGATATGGGGCAATTCGAAGGTGCCGTCGACCTGGGAATGGGAGGCCAGGATCTGCTCCAGCAGCGTGGACCCGGCGCGCGGCAAGCCGACGATAAAGATCGGCGCGGGATCCGGGCAGCCCTGCCCGGCCCGGCCCTTGAACAGATCGTGCGTACACACCTGCTTCTGAGCGTCGAACGAGGCTTGCATCCGGTCCGCATCATAGCGCAGTTCGGCTTTTTTGAGGGCATTGCCGCGCTCGTAATAGGTAAAGGCGTCGTCGATCTCGCGCCGATCCTCCAGCGCTTTGCCGAGCGCAAAGCACAAATGGTAGCGGTCGGCGAGCGCAATCCCCGGCGCTGCTTCGCGGGCGCGCATCTGCCCGATTTCATCCTCCGTGAACCGATAGGTTTTGAGATTGGCCAGGCTCCAGAAGGCATCGCCGAAATCCGGCTTCACCGCATAGGCCTTGCGATAGGCGCTGACCGCATCGTCCTGGCGGCCCACGGTCTTGAGCGCGTGACCCTTCACGAGCCAGGTATGCGGATGATCGGGCAGTTGTGCCAGCACCCGGTCGTAGATGGCGAGGGCAGCCTCGAAATCCCCCACCGCCATGCTTTCATTGCCGAGCGCGGTGGCGAAAAGCGGATTATCCGGGTCAAGATCGTGAAGCCGCTTGGCCTCTTCCAGTGCGGCGGCGAATTTCTGGCGCTTGTGCAGAACGTTCACATAGTCATAGCGCGCCGGCACATGATCGGGCGCAAATTCCAGACAGCTTTCGAGCAGGAACTCCGCGTCGTCGAGCACGTAAAGGCGCGCGCCGATATCGGCCAGGAGGCGCATGGCCTCGACATGATGCGGAGTCTTGCGCAGGAAGGCCCGCACGAGTTGCTCGGCCTTGAGCAGTTTGCCTTCATGGATAAAGCTCGTCACACTGACGAGTTCGGGCGGCAGGCTCGCCAGCCGCGCCGCCTGGGCCCGCGCCGGAGCCGCCTGATCGGATGCGCCGGCAGCCTCCAGCACCTCCGCCAGACAGCGCCAACTCGCCTGGAGCGCGGGATTGGCCGCGACCGCCTGGCGATAGGCGCCGACGGCCTCGTCCAGGCGCCCAAGGCCGCGCAGCACATGACCGGCCTCCTGGTGGGCCCGGCCATAGCCTGGCGCGCTGGCCTTGAGGCGCTCCAGCGTCGCCAGCGCCCCCGCCGGATCGCCGCCATACCGCTGGCACACCGCCGCGATGTAAAGCCCGTCAACATGGCCGGGTGCCAGCCTTATAGCCGCCTGGGCCTCACCAAGAGCATCCCCGATCTGGCCTTTCTGGAGCAGCGCCTTGGCCGCATCGGCGTGCGCGTCGGCCTTTTGCGCGGTCTCATCGGGCGGGGAAGCGGGCTCGGCCATGGCGGGCGTCTCCGGTCACACGGATACGAAAAGAGCGGCCTCGCACGAGGCCGCTCCCACAGTAACGCAAACCTATCGGGCGCGCGATGTCAGTAGTAATCGTACGACACGCGCAGCCCCACCGTGCGCGGACGGTTGGTGGCGATCCGCACGATGTCGTCCTGATCGTTGATGAACAATTCGGCCCGCTCATCGGTCAGGTTCTCGATAAAGATTTCGGCGCTCCAGTTCTCCTGGGTAACACCGAAGGACAAATCGGCGGTGACATAGCTATCCTGCTCGCGCGAATCGGCGGCCACGAGCGAGCTGGTCGTGCTGTCCGCATACTGCACACCGGCCTGGACGAAGCCGACATAATCGCCCGCGAAGGGCTGCTCATACCGGCCGCGCAAATTACCCTGGAACTCCGGCGTCAGCGGCAGGGAGCTGCCGACCGGCACCAGTTCCACGGCCTGGCCGCGCGTCTCTGTCAACTCCGTGTCGTTGTACGACAGCGCCGCGAACAGGGTCAGATTCTCGTTCACCGACCACACCGTATCGGCCTCGACCCCAAGAATCTCCGAGTCCGCCGCATTTTCGATGAAGGTCAGAATAGAGACGTTCTGCGGGTCGAAACGCGAGACCTGCATGTCCGTCCACTCGATGAAATAGACGTTACCGTTGAACTGGAGATTGCCGTCCATAAGCAGGGTTTTCCACCCGGCCTCGTAATTGGTCACATCATCCGTGTCATACGTAACGCCCACCGTCGGGAAGGCCGGATTGGCCGAGGGAATACCCCCGCCCCGGTTGAAGCCGCCCGGACGGTAGCCTTCCGAGTAGGTCGCATAGAACAGCAGATCCTGGGTCGGCGTATAGGTCACCGTATATTTCTGGATCACGCCGTCGAGTTCGAGCGGTTTGTCCGAATGGCCGCCCGAGAGATCGTAATCGCGCCCGCGATCCTGGTTGACCGAGCCCTGGAAGATCCCGTCGGCGAAGTTCGAGGAGCCGGTGAAATCCTGCTCCAGGTCGTAATAGCGGGCGCCAGCGGTCACCGTCAGAAGATCCGGGATCAGATCGAACGAGACCTCGCCGAACACCGCGATCTGTTTTTCCGTTCGCGTAATGTCGTTGAAGAACGCAATCCCCTCGGGGCGCGTGCTCGGATTGATGCTGGTCGCGGTCGACAGCGGCGCGTTCGGCGCGAAGCCCAGATCGGGCACCGCCAGATAGGCATAGTCGTCGAGGGTCTCGATCTCAAAATCGTCGTAGAACACCCCGGCGGTCAGGCGCCAACGGTTGGTCTGGTCGGTCGAGAAACGGAACTCGTGAGTGTTCCGAGTATGGAATTGTTCGCCCTTGAAGCCCTTGACCGGATTGAGGCATTCCCGGCCGTCCGGCGTAATGAACTGCGGGTCGATGCCGTAATTCACGATATAGTCGGGGTTGGTGTAGGTGCAGGTGTAATAGGCGATGAACCCGCCAACATTGTTATAGCCGGTGTAGTCGATCGACTGGTTCACATCGCGGTCGAGATACGCACCCGTGTACAGAAGATCGAGCATGGCAAGGCGCCCCTCGATCGTCCAGGACGTCTGACCAAACTCATCGCGCAGCTTGTCCGGGAAAAAGCGCGACACTTCCAGATCGCCGACTTCCGGGTCGTAATCGAACACACCGTCCGCGCCCAACTCCTGCTGCGTATGCTGAACGAGCACGCTCCAGTCGTCGGTCACCTGATATTTCGCACTCAGGCGCACGCCCTTATAGAAGCTGTCGTTGAAATCGTCCTCGACCAGATCGATGTTGCTGGCCGTGTCGTACCGCGCCGCGCCGGCCGGACCGTTCGACAGCGGATTGACCGCCGGGTCGAGCGTGAAGGAGCCCTCGACATTGTCGATATAGCCGCCTTCGTTGATCGAATAGAAGGCCGCGCGGACGCCGAACTTGTCTTCGATGATCGGCACATTGATATAAGCCTCGACACCGTCGCTCATTTCACCGCCCTGGGTGAAGGCGACGCTGGCATCGAACCCGGCCTGGAATTCATCCAGCACCGGCTTGTTGGTAATCAGACGAACCGTCCCCGCCTGGGAACTCGCCCCGTAGAGCGTACCCTGCGGACCGGCCAGAACCTCGATACGCTCCAGGTCGGTCGCATAGACGTCCAAGTTGCGGCCCGGCGCCGTCACCGGCTGTTCGTCAAGATAAAGCGCGACGTTGGGCGTCGAGCCTTGCGCGCCCGACAGCATCACGGTGATAGGTTCGACCGACAGACCACGGATGAAGATGGTCGACTGGCCCGGACCGCGCCCCCCGGCGGTGACATTGGGCAGATACCGGACATAATCGTCGAAATTGCCGATATTCAGCTCATCAATCGTCTCACTATCGACGGCTTGAACCGCGACCGGAATGTCCTGCGCAGCAGCTTCCTGCTTGGTCGCCGTCACCGTGATCGTTTCGATCCGGCCGCGCTGCGCCGGTGCATCGTCCTGCGCTAAGGCCGGTACCCAAACTGTGGATGCCAGCGCTATGGCGGACGTGGTGCTCAGCAGTCTCGACATCAGTATGTCCCCTGATTGTTTTAGCCTAATGGTTCAGGCTCGTATGATCTTGGCCCGGTATGATTTCGGCCCGGTCGGCTCACATGCCGATGACGGCCCTGCCGGGCAGGGTCGTCGTGTCAGTCCACAATTTTTATTCTGACGTGGTCCCGATCACGCTGACGGCGTACGGAAGCAATCGGAAAATGTTGTCCGTGTCGTACTCATCTTTATCCGTACAAAGCCCATCAGCCGACGATCAACGTAGCATCGCGAGACGGAAACGAAAGGCCATAAGGCGCATCGGGACGGCGTCGCACCGTGATGCACCGCACAATGCGATTAAAATAAAATAATAAAATCAATAGCTTAAGGATAAGGCGTGGCAGAAAAGCAACAATCAGACAAAGTCTCGGCTCGGGCCGCTCCCGGGGGCGGCACGCTGGTCAAGCCGGGCCGAAACCGCCTACACTCCCAAGGATACAATCTGAACGCGCCGTGCCGTTAAGGAGACACCCATGACGCTTACTTCCCTCCGCCGCCGTGCGCCCCTGGCGGCCGGCGGCGCCCTGATCGTGGGATTGACGCTTTCAGGCTGTGCCCACCAAACCGCGCTCGATGAACCGGCGCGGCTGCCGGGCGGGCGCACCGGCATGACGGCGACAGAGCATTGCCTGCGCTACAACATGGCCCGGGCGGTGGATTGGCAGGTCATCGAAGCCGAATGCGCCGCCGGGACGCCAGATCCGGCGCCGGCCGATGAGGACGCGCCCGAGAATTGATCCCCCGCGCGCCGCTCGCTGAGACGATGGGCCGTGATTACGGCCGCCGGATCACCCCGCAGGCAATTCGGCCTCCGGCCCCGCCGATGGGCTGGGTGAGATGATCGTCCTGGCTTTCATGGATGATCAGGGTGGACCCGTCGGCGTCCAGAAGGGCGGCCGCCCCCTCGCTCATGGTCACCAGCGAGGTGTAGAGTTCCACATCCGCCGAGCCGTCAGTGTGCACGATCAGATTGGGCAGATTGCCCTCATGGGGCCCATCGGGGTGATAAAAGCCGTGGGGCTTGCCCGAGGGCATGATGTGCGGCCCCGTCGCCTTGAACCCGGCCTCGGGATCCTCGCAAGTGCCGATCGCATGGAAATGCATCCCGCGCGGACCGGCCGGCAGACCGCGCGCCCGGATCCGCAGGATAATCCCTTCGGTGCCTTCAAAGAACGATACCGTGCCGACATGGCTGCCGTCGCGGTCGATAAGCGTGGCCAGCGCGTCCGCATCCCGGGCCTGAGCCGGCCCGGCCAGCGCCATCGCCATCACACCGGCAGCGAGAAACCGCTTCATCCTTGCCTCCTGAACTGGGTGATCTCTGGCCACGGTTGTAGCGCAGACCGGCGCGCGGGTCACCGGCAGTGCGCGACCGTGCCGTAAACGTCGCGGCTGACTTCCGCGCCCGAGGGCAGATCGGCGGTCTGATCCAGGATCCAGACCCCGATATCGCGCCAGACCGTCTCGGCGCCCAGATCGCGCAGCAGCATGTGATAGCCCTCCGGATAGACCGCCATGCGCGGATTGGGACCGCACAGGCTCAAGGCGACCTCGTGAACCGGGCGGCGCGGGATGATCTCGTCTTTTTCGCCGTACAGCAGCAGGACCGGGTCCTCGACGGCGCCCGCGCTGGCGTAGCCGGTCTCCATCAGATCCACCAGGCCGTAGATCGCATCGGCGCGGGTATCGATGATGATATTGGGATCGCGGGCATAGGCGCGCAGCATCTCGATATTATCGCTGGGCATGATGTCGAGCCCGCCGCCATCGAGCTGCATGCCCGGAATGGCGAAGGCCGACAGCCAGAGGCTGGCGCGATAGAGGAACGGCTGGCTGGACCAGCCCCACACCGCCGGCGCGACCAGGATCACCCCGTCGACCGGCAAGTCCTGGCGCGCGCTCGCGGCGATGGCGACCGCCCCGCCCATGCTTTCGCCCAGCAAAAACAGCGGGACATCCGGATAGACGGCACTGACCAGAGTGATGAAGGTCGTCAGGTCATCGACCATGCGGTCTTCGCCCGGCCAGATGCCGCGCTGGGCCGTGCGCCCGAAACCGCGCTGATCATAGGCATAGGTGGTAATGCCGCGCGCTGCCCACCATGCGCCGGGCATCGCGAAGGCATTGGCATAATCGTTCATGCCGTGAACCGCGATGATGACCGCACGCGGATCATCGGCCAGCCACGCATCGACGGCCAGGTCCACCCCGTCGGGGGTGCGGAAGAATGAGCCGCGCAAAAGCGGCGAGCGCGGCTCCTCGGCCGCCGGCCCCGCCGTCTGTATCGTCGGCCCGCAGGCCGTCAGCATAAGGAGCATGGCCAGCGCGCTGCACAGCCCAACGATCCCCCGCCGCAACGATCCGACATCCACCGGCATGGTTCCGCCTCACTCCTTGATATCCGCCGTGCCCTCACCGGGTTTCGGGCCCAATGCGGCGCGCACCCGGCGGCGGATATAGGGCAACACCTCCGCCTCGAACCAGGGATTGCGCTTCAACCAGGCATTGTTCCGCCAGGAGGGATGGGGCAACGGCACATAAAGCGGGGTAAAGGCATGCCAGTTTCGGACCGTTTCGGTCAGTGTGCCGGCCCTGGACGCCCCCAGGTGCCAGCGCTGGGCATAGGCGCCAATGAGCAGCACCAGGTCCAGGTCGGTCAGGTGCTCGAACACCCGGTTGCGCCAAAGCGGGGCACATTCGGGCCGCGGCGGCAAATCCCCGCCTTTGGCATCCAATCCGGGAAAGCAGAACCCCATGGGCACGATGGCGATGCGCGCTGTGTCGTAGAATTCATCCCGCGTCACATCCATCCAGTCGCGCAGCCGGTCGCCGGACGGATCGGTGAACGGCACCGAGGAGGCATGGACCCGCGTGCCGGGCGCCTGCCCTGCGATCACGATGCGCGCGGTCGGGCCGACCCGCAGGACCGGGTTGGGCTCATGGGGCAGCGGTGTCTTGTTCGGGGTCTCGACACAGACCCGGCAGGCGCGGATCTCGGTGAGAAGACGGTCGAGTTTCGGCGGCATGGCGGTTTGATAATCGTCAGCTTCGGCCAGAATGCGGCGGCTGCGCAACCATGCGCCGCGCCCGGGATGACAGCGCTACTCGTTCACGGGCAACCCCAGCCGGATGACACCCTTCACGGTGCGGATATCCACGGTTTTGCCTTTGCGGGTGACGCGGATCAATCCCCGATCGGCAAGCCGGGCGGCAGCGGCCCGGATCGCCTTGAGATGGGCGCGCCAATTTTCGGCATCGAGCACCCGTGCGGCCTCGGACGGGCAGATGGTCTTGCCCGCCCCGCGCGCCGTCACCAGGTCGAGAATGGCCCGTTCCGCGGCGGCGGACTCAGCCGGAGAGGCCATAATCGCGCAACATGGCCCGGGCGATCACGATCTGCTGGATCTGGCTGGTGCCTTCATAAAGCCGGAAGATCCGCACATCGCGGTAGAACCGCTCGATGCCGTAATCGGCCACATAGCCCGCGCCGCCGAACACCTGCACCGCCCGGTCGGCGACCCGCCCGACCATCTCGGACGCATAGTATTTGCAGCAGGATGCCTCCATCGAGACGCTCTCTCCGGCATCGCGCTTGCGGGCCGCGTCCATCACCATGGCGCGCGCGGCATAGGCTTCGGTCTTGGCGTCGGCCAGCATGGCCTGAACGAGCTGGAACGAGCCGATCGCCTCGCCGAACTGTTTACGCTCGGCGGCATAGGCGGTCATTTCCTGAATGAGCCGCTCGGCCACGCCGACACACACCGCCGATATGTGCAGCCGGCCCCGGTCGAGCACCTGCATGGCGACCTTGAAGCCCTGCCCCTCATGGCCCAGGAGGCAGGACCGGGGGATGCGCGCATCCTCGAAGACCACATCGCAGATATGGGCGCCTTGCTGGCCCATTTTCTTCTCGGGCCGGCCGATCTTGATGTTCGGATTGTCGGTCGGCACGATGAACGCGGAGATGCCGCCCGCCCCGGCCTTGTCCGGATCGGAGCGCGCCATCAGCGTCAGAACGCCGGCCTTGTTAGCGTTGGTGATGTAGCGCTTGGTGCCGTTGACCAGATATTCGTTGCCGTCGGGCAGCGCGGTGGTGCGCACCGAGCTGGCATCGGACCCGGCTTCAGGTTCGGTCAGGCAGAAACTGGCGATCACCTCGCCGCTGGCGAGCTTGGGCAGCCATTCGGCCTTCTGCTCGTCGGAGCCGAACATCACGATGCCCTGGCTGCCGATCCCCACATTCGTACCAATGACCGAGCGGAACGCCGGTGAGGTCCAGCCCAGTTCCAGGGCAACCAGGACCTCTTCCTCCATGTTGAGGCCCAGCCCGCCATACTCCTCGGGGATCGACAGGCCGAACAGGCCCAGGCCGCGCATTTCATCGACGATGTAAGCCGGAACCTCGTCATCCTCGGACACCTGGGCCTCAAGCGGCACAAGGCGTTCGCGTACGAAACGGCGCACCGTGTCGATAAGCTGGTCGCGGGTTGCGGGATCGAGCGCCATGGTGGTGTCCTCTCATCTCGCTCCTGGCCGCCGCCGGCCCGAGCCTCTGACTTCGTTGTCGCACAGGGTCAGGCGCTACTCTAGCCTGGAGAGCCGGGGCGCCCTCAAGGGGGGCCGTTGCCGCATGCATTGGGCGCCCAGGGCCGCTATGCTGGTTGCCCGACGCGAGATCGCGCGCAATTGGGGGAGTACGCCGCAAGCATGGCGCAAGAATCCGGCTCAGGGCCGAAACGCAAACATGCGCTGACCTTCATTTTCATAACCGTGCTCATCGATGTGACCGGCTTCGGGCTGATCATTCCGGTTCTGCCGGAACTGATCATGGCGTTGTCGGGCGAGGATCTGGGCGGCGCGGCAACCTATGCCGGCCTGCTGCTGTTCGTGTATGCGCTGATGCAGTTTCTGTTCTCTCCGGTAATCGGCAATCTGTCGGACCGGTTCGGCCGGCGTCCGGTCCTGCTCATCTCGCTCGGCATGCTGGCGATCGACTATCTGATCATGGGCTTTGCCGCGACCATCACCTGGCTCTTTATCGGCCGGCTGCTCTCCGGCATTGCGGGCGCGACCTACAGCACGGCGGGCGCCTATATCGCCGATGTCTCCACACCCGAAGACAAGGCCCAGAATTTCGGCATCCTCGGCGCCGCGTTCGGGGTCGGCTTCGTGCTCGGTCCGGCCATCGGCGGGCTCTTGGGCGAAATCGATCCGCGGGCGCCATTCTTCGCCGCCGCCGGGCTGGCCATGCTGAACGTGCTTTACGGCCTGTTCGTCCTGCCCGAATCGCTGGCCAAGGAGCATCGCCGGCCGCTGGACTGGCGGCGCGCCAATGCCATCGGTACGCTGACGCAATTACGCAACTATCCGGTCGTGTTCGCGCTGGCGGGCGTCTATTTCCTTTATCACCTCGCGCACCAAGTCTATCCGTCGTCCTGGTCCTACTACACGATGGAGAAATTCGCCTGGAGCACCGGCGATGTGGGCATCTCGCTGGCCTTTGTCGGCGCCTGCTCGTTCATCGTGCAGTATTGGCTGATCAAGAAGATCATGCCGCGCCTGGGGCCGCCGCGCGCCGCCCTGTTCGGGCTCATGGGCGTGGCCCTTGCCTATTTTGGCTACGGCGTCGCGACGCAGGGGTGGATGGTCTATCCCATCATCGCCATGGGCGCGCTGGCGAGCATCGCCGGTCCGGCCCTGTCGGGCCTGATGTCGAACGCGATCCCCGAAAACGCCCAAGGCGAATTACAGGGCGGCCTGTCGAGCCTGATGAGCCTGACCGCCATCCTGTCGCCGCTGATGCTTACCCAATTATTCGCCTATTTCACCGGACCCGACACGCCGGTCTATTTCCCCGGCGTGCCCTTTATCGTCGCGAGCCTCCTGACCCTGATCGCCCTCGGCGCCTACCGCTTCGCCATGCGCAATGGATCGGGACAGGCGGTCAGCATGTCCCGGTGATTCAGGGTCTTTACCTAAGCGCCACTGCATCTCGCACACAGCTTTGAAGAGTTTTCTGTTGATTTTTTGCCCAAAACCATCCATATATATGACGCGGTTGAGAGGGCTGCATTTGCGGTCCGTTGAAGCATTGTCTTCACTCGGCTGCATTTCTTTAGGCTCCAACACATCTTCAAATGCATATTCTGTACGTTGATGACTCAGGGTCGGTCGGCAACGCCGACGAGCGCTTCTTCGTGCTGGGTGGCTTGTCAGTTTTTGAACGCGGCATCTACCATCTTATCGAAGAGACAGATGCGTGCGTCCGAGATATGAATTTGGGCGATCCCGAAGACATCGAACTCCATGCCACCGACATGTATGGGGGCCGAAAATTCCCATGGAAAGACATTCGGTCCCGGCCCCAGCGGGAAGAGCTTATTCATACGGTCCTTGATCTTGTGAGCCGAAGGCACTCATCCTTCCGTCTCTTTGCCGTCGCGATCGATAAAGCCGCCATCAGTCCGGCCGATCCGGTCGAAACCGCATTCGAACAGATATGCAACCGATTCAACAAATTCATTGAACGGAACAATGATCGAAACGGTCATAAGCAACGTGGTTTGATCATTATGGACGAGAGCAGGGACGCTCTACCGCTTCAGGCCCTGGCAAGAAGTTTTCGCATCAATGGTGGGCGGTGGGGCCATTTTCGATGCCTCGCCGAGGTCCCCCTGTTTATCAACTCGAAATCGTCCCGCCTCGCCCAACTGGCCGATATGATCGCATGGAGTACATACCGCTACTACGAACATAAGGACGGCCGGTTCTTCGAGAAACTCATCCCCCATTTTGACGCGGATGGCGGCGTCATCCATGGTCTCTATCATGCCAAAGGCAGCAGGACCGAGCAGTGCTATTGTCCCGCCTGTGTTTCCCGCGACCTGCGCGACGCACGTGCTCCGTAGTGCGCAACGGATCGGGAAACTCTGTCAGGTCCCATCCGTCGCATGCGGAATAACCCCCTTGAAGGCTTTCGTGATCGCGCTCGCGGACGCCTTGAACAGCGGCTGGACATAGTCCGACGCCTCGTCGATCGCGGCCTTGGTGAGCTTCTTGCCCGCCTCGCCGATGAGCCGCGCGGCCACATGACCGAGGGCGCTCGTCACCATGGCCTGGAACGACTCGTCCGGCGCGCCGGCCTCGATCAGCGCCTTGCGCACCTTGTCCTGATCGGCCTTGGGCATCACCGCTTCGGCGAGCGCACCGACGGCCGGCAGGGTCAGGCGCACGATCGAGGCGCTGAACGAGCCGTCCGTGATATGGCCCAGGCTCCGCACCCGCTCGCGCAAGTGATCCTGTAACAGCGGATCCTCCACATCGAGGACAAAATAGTCCGTGTCTTTATGAAACCGCGCCTCGATCAGCCGCTTATGGATCGCCTTGTCGAGATGCTCCGATCCCGCCTCGGCCTTGCGCACTTCCAGGTCATAAAGAAGCGCCCGCGCCTTGGGCCGGGTCACCCGCAGATCGCGCATGATCTGATAAATCGACGTATCCTTCGACACGATCTCCAGATCGAGCAGGATCTTAAACATCAGAAGATCGATCTCGCGCTTCGGCAACGCCCCGAAGGCCGGACGCGCATAGGCCAGAAGCAGCGTCTCCAGCGCCTGCTTGGCCGTTTCGGCCTTCAACCCGCGCAGCTTGGATTCGATCGTCACAGCGCTCCTCCTCCCTCAGCGTGCCGATAGCCCGGCACAGACAGGTGCCGGTTGTAGCATTCGGACCGGCTTTTTGCGCCCCGCCCTGTCACACTTTCGCGCCGTCCATCGTCTTGTTTCATGAGGCCAGGACATCAGAGGGGAGATTTATGACCGATCGCCGCGAAACCGCCGCCCGCCGGCCCGTGCTCGCCATCACGCTCGGCCTGTTCGCCGCTCTCGGCGCCGCCAACGGCGCCGCCATGCTCGCCGCGCCCGAGCGCTGGTTCTGGGCCATTCCCGGTGTCGCCAATACCGGGCCGGTCAATCTGCATTTCATCAAGGATGTCGGCATGACCTATGCGCTGATGGGTGTCCTGTTGATGATCGGTGCCATCCTGCCGGCCCATCGCGCCGTCCTGGTGAGCATCGTGACGGCGTGGTACGCGGCCCATGCCCTCCTTCATGTCTATGACATCTCCACCGGCTGCCTGCCGCCGGAGAACTGGCTCACCGATCTGCCCGGCGTCTTTGTCGCGGCCCTGCTGCTCATGGGCCTGACCGCTTGGGCCATCCTGACACGGAGGACCTGACCAATGGGCTGGCTGAACCGGCGCATCATCGATCTGGGCGAACGCCTCACGGGCGAAAACATGGACTGGCTGCGCGACATCGAAGCGGCCACTCCGCGAGGCTTCCGGCGCTTCCTGCGGTTCCGGGATCTGGCCAATCACCGGCATCACGCCAGCCGGGAGGCCATTGCCGTGGCGCGCCTTGCCGCCACGCGCTTTGAAGACTGCGGCCCGTGTCTTCAGACTACGGTCAATATCGCGCTCCAAAACAAAGTCGCGCCGGATCTGATCCGAACCGCGCTGGACCGCCCGGCGGATCTGCCCGCGCCCCTCGATCTGGTCTACCGCTTTGGGCGGGCGGTGGCCGCCAACGATCCGGACCTGCCCGATCTGGTCACGGCCACCGAACAGGCCCTGGGGCGCAAGGCGCTGGTGGATCTGGTCCTCGCCGCCGCGGCGGTCCGGGTCTTCCCCACGATCAAGCGGGGCCTGGGCCATGCCATGAGCTGCTCCCTGGTCGAGGTCCGCGTGCCGTGAGCCCGGAGATTTTCGAGAGCCACCGGCGCTTCCTGCTGGGCCTGGCGTATCGCATGCTGGGCTCGCTCCCCGATGCCGAGGATGCGGTGCAGGACACCTGGCTGCGGGCATCGGCGGGCGGTGCGCGGCCCCCGGACAATGCCAAAGCATATCTCGCGGCGGTCCTGTCGCGCCTGTGCATCGATCGCCTGCGCCAGATCAAGCGGCGCCGCGCGGCCTATATCGGCCCCTGGCTGCCCGATCCGGTCCCGGACGATGTGATGGATCCCGCCATTCCGGGCCAGGACCTCTACGATAGCCTGGCCACGGGGCTTCTTCTGGTGCTCGAACGGCTCGGCCCGGTCGAACGGGCCGCACTGCTGCTCCATGATCTTTTTGGCTATTCCCATCAGGAAACGGCGGATCTGCTGGGCCGCACGCCGACGGCGATCCGCCAGTCCGTTGCCCGCGCCCGCACCCGCCTGCAAGGCACCGAAACCCGCTTCACCGTCGACCGCGAGACGCGCGACCGGGTCACGGCCACATTCTTTACGGCCCTTCAGGCCGGGGATGTGGCGGGCCTCGAGCGGCTGCTGACCGCCGATGCGGCCTGTCATTCCGATGGCGGCGGCGAGGCGTTGGCCGCCCGCAATGTCGTCTACGGCGCCAATGCCGTGGCCCGCCTGCTGACCGGTCTGGCGCGCAAACAGCCGCCGGACCGCGCGACCGGGATCGGCATGGCGAACGGGACGCTCTGTGTGCGGATCTCACAGGCCGGCCGTCTGACCTCGTTATGGTGGTTGGAGACCGCACCAGACGGGCGCGTGGCCCAGGTGTTCGGCACGGTCCACCCGGCCAAGCTGGCCCGCTATGCCGGGCTGGCCGCCTCCGAAGCACCAACGCCTGAGGGTTTATTGATCGCCCCCGCGCGCCTCGGCTAGGCTTGCGGTCGATCCATCACTGACGCCCGAGGCTTTGTTGCCATGACGACCCCATCCGCCGGCGGCCCTGTCACCATCGAGTATTATTCCGATGTCTTATGCGTCTGGGCCTATGCCGGGCACCGGCGCGTGGAGGAACTCGCCGCGACCTTCGCCGGACAGGTCCGCATCCGCCCGCGCTTTTGTTCGGTGTTTTCCGATGCCTGGACCAAGATCGAGGGACGCTGGGGGCCGGACGATCCGTTCGATGCCTTTGCGGCTCATGTGCAGGAGGCCGGCGCGCGCTTCGATCATATTGCACTGCACGCTGATCTTTGGCGCCGCGTGAGGCCGCGCTCCTCCGCCGGGGCGCATCTGTTCCTCAAGGCGATCGACCTCTGGGAGCGCCGCGCCAATGGCGCCGCCACGGATGCCACGGCCTTCACCGACCGGCTCTTGACGCGCGCCGATTGGACCCTGCGCAACGCCTTTTTTGCCGACGGTCTCGATATCGGCGATGCCCGGGTGCACCGGGCCGTGGCCCGAAACATCGGCCTCGATTACGACGCCCTGTGCGCGCCCGACCGCCTGCATGACGCCGCGGCGGCCCTGGTGCAGGATCTCGACGCGGCTCAGGCGGCGGGTGTGAAAGGCAGCCCGACCTTCATCATGAATGGCGGGCGTCAGGTCCTGTTCGGCAATGTCGGCTACCGGCTCTTGGAAGCCAATGTCCAGGAATGGCTGCGCGCGCCGGGTCCCGACGACGCGAGTTGGTGCTGAGCCGATTGGCGTGACAGGACTGCCGATTGCCCCGCCCGCCCGGTCTTGCGATGGTAAGCCTGGGTGACGACTGGGCAAAGGGCACACAGATCATGACGGATGAGGGGTTGGGCGGCGGCGCAAGCCAGCCGGGACGGCCGGGAACCGGGCGGCTGAGCGGGTTCCGGCAATGGGAAGGCGGGATCGACCCGTTCGAGGACCATACCGGGCCGTTCTACTTCCGCGAGATTGACGACACGCGCTATGTGTGCGCGTTCGAGGTGGCCCGCCAGCATTTGAACGGCCATGGCGCCATCCATGGCGGTTGCCTGATGAGCTTCGCCGATTACGCCCTTTTCGTGTTCGCCCGCCCGGCCATGATCGGCCAGTCCGGTGTCACGGTCTCGTTCAGTTCCGAGTTTCTCGCACCCGCCTTCGAGGGCGACCTGGTGCTCGGTCATGGCGAGATCGTGCGCGAGACCGGCAGCATGGTGTTTCTCCGCGGTCTGATCAGCGCCGACCGTGGCGGTCATGCGGAGTTGATCTCGCTGCTGAGCTTTTCGGG
>CAZHDI010000007.1:0-52562 GCA_964531285.1 uncultured Alphaproteobacteria bacterium
TGGGTCGGATGACGACGACGACGACGATGGGTCGGATGACGACGACGACGACGACGACGATGGCGGGTCGGATGATGACTCCCGGTTGTCGATTGCGGCCACGGACGGCGAGGACTCGGTTGTCGAAGGCGATACCGGCACCGTCACGCTCAGCTACACCGTCACGCGCTCGGGCCTGACCGACGGCATTGCCACGGTCGATTATGCGGTTGTCGGCGGCAGTGCCGATGCGGACGATTTCGTCGGCGGCCTGCCGGCGGGCACACTGACCTTCGAGGATGGTCAGTCCACGGCGCAGATCACGATCAGCGTGTCGGGCGATACCGATATCGAGCCGAATGAAGATTTCGTCGTCGCCCTGTCGAACCCGACGGGCGCGATCCTGGAATCGTCCATGGCCGAAGGCGTGATCATCAATGACGATCTGCCGGCGGTCATCGATCTGGTGACCGACGAAGTGACCCAGTTCGAGGGCGATACCGGCACGACCGGTTTCCAGTTCGTCGCGGTGCGCAGCGGCGATGCGGTCGGGACGGCCAGCGCCACCTACACCGTTGTTCCGGGCAGTGCGGACGCGGATGATTTCGGCGGCACGCTGCCGTCCGGAACGGTGACGTTCGCCGATGGCGAGACGGTCGCGACCGTTACTGTGTCGGTTACCGGCGATCTCGATGTCGAACCCAATGAAGACTTCGCGCTTGTCCTGTCGGATCCGACCGGCGGGATCATCGGCGAGGGTGTCGGCCGCGGGATCATCCTCGATGACGACGGCGGCACGGTCCCGACCCGGACCTTCTCGATTTTTGCCGAGGATGCGGTCAAGGCCGAAGGCGATAGCGGCACCACCAGCTATACTTTCGCGGTTACCCGCATCGGTGCCGGTAATGGCACCGATACGATCACCTACGCTGTCGAAGGCGGCGGGGCGGATGCGGACGATTTCGGCGGCACGCTGCCGTCCGGATCGGTGACCTTCACCGACGGTCAGGCTACGGCGACCGTGACGATCTCGGTTAGTGGCGACACGGATGTGGAGCCGGACGAGGATTTCGCGGTGTCGATCGGCGTGCCCGAGGGTGCGGATATCGGTGCCGGAACCGCCGAAGGCGTCATCCTGAACGACGATAACGGCCCCACCAGCGGCACTGTCTCGATCCGGGCCGATCAGGCGGAGCGGGCTGAAGGCGATGAGGGCACGACGCCCTTCACCTTTACGCTCACCCGCAGCGAAGGCGCCGGAACATCGGTGGTCAGCTACACTGTCTCCGGCGGTATGGCGGATGCGGATGATTTCGGCGGCACGTTCCCGTCCGGAACGGTGAGCTTTGCCGACGGTGAAACAGAACTGACACTGACGATCGAGGTCACCGGCGACCGCGATGTCGAGATGGACGAAGACTTCATGGTCGAGCTGACCGGGGCCACCAACGGCACCCTCGGTGAGGCCGCGGCGCTGGGCACGATCATCGACGATGACCGGGACGCCGCCGTGACTGTCATCGGGTACACGGATCATTATCTGACAGCTGACGGCAGCCGCGAAAGCGAGCAGGAAGTCAATCTCGGCAATCTGATCGCGGATGCGAATCTCGCCGCCGCGCGCAGCTTCGATGCCTCGGTGCTGCTGTCGCTCACGCCGGGCACGACGATCGTTGAGTCGATCGGCGATGTGGGTCCGGACGGCACGCTGCTGCCGCCCCAGGCCAATCCGGAACTGGGCCTCCTGGAAGGTGCGATCACGCAGCTCGATGCCGAGCGGACCCTGCCCACGGATGACGCGCTCGTCCTGGTGACGCTCACGCCGATGCAGTTGCTCACGGTTCTGGAAAGTGCCGTGGCCAATGCCGCGCCGGATGCGCTCAACGAAGAATTCGTCCAGGTCGGGGCGCTGCGCTACAGCTATGAACCGTCCGCTGAGCCGGGCGAGCGGATCCGCAATGTCCTGGTCGAGACCGGCGACACTTGGGCGCCCGTGATCATCGACCGCGATGTGGTGCCGAGCGTTCTCGAGGACGGCATCCGGATCGTGACGACTCAGTCGATGGCCGAAAGCGGGCCGATCGCCGATTTCGTCGCCGCAGATCCGGCCTTCGCCGAATTGGTGGATCTAACCGCCCTCGACGGTCCGGAGGGCAACTACAGTTTCGCCCAATCCGGCACTCAACTTGATGCGTTCGCGGAATATGTCTCCACGGTCCATCCGACCCCGGACACGGCCTTTCCGGATGCCGAACAGCCGGCGAGCGCCGATGAGCGGATCCAGATTTTGGATGCGCGCACCGACGGGGTGACCGATCCGCTGGAAGCCGATTCGTCGGTCTTCGAGAGCAACGGTAAGTTTATCCGCGATGAATTCCTCGGCAGCGATGACCGGGACATTCTGCGCGGCTCCGGCTCGGACGACTTCATCATCGCCTTCGGCGGCGAGGACATCGTGCGCGGCGGCGGCAATGAGGACATTCTGGTCGGCGGCACGGGCGAGGACATCGTGCGCGGGCGCAAGGGCGATGACATCGTATTCGGCAGTGCCGATGACGACATGGTCCGCGGCGGCAAGGGCAATGACATCGTCAATGGCGGCCTTGGGGACGACATTCTCAAGGGTGGCAAAGGTAATGACATCTTTGTGTGGACCGACGGCGACGACCGGATCCTGGACTTCAAGGTCGGCAAGGATCTCCTGGATCTGACCAAATTCGACGCCACGCTGACCTTCGCCACGTTCCAGGCGGGGTTGAGCCAGTCGGGCAAGGCCCTGGTCTATACGGACGCGGCCAGCGGTGCCACGCTGACCCTGGACGGTCTCGCGGCCGGCGATCTCGGCCCGGCCGATATCCTGTTCTCGAACGACCCGTCGGCGATCACGAGCCTGACCACGACGGTCTCGACCGCGATCACCGATGCCGGCGGCTTCTCGTTCGAAGATCTCGGGATCGCGGATCTGTCCGAACTGACCGACGCGTTCAACGCTCTGGGGCTGGCCAGCGACGGGTTCTTCAACGCGCTCTAAGGGAGCGGATCGCGCCAGGCCCTGCCGGGCCGGGCAGCCGGGCGCGGCGGCGGGTCTCCGGATGGGACCGGCGTCGCGCCTTTGTCCTTTGTCGCCACGGCCAATTCGCGCTAAAAGCCGGTAGGGCGGGATGCCAAACGGGCACCGGCCAAGAGTCCGGCGCCCTTGGCGCGAATCTGGCACGCAAGATTGGCAGGGCCGGTCGTCAGGCGGTAGTCCATGGAGCCGGATGGCGGTGGTTGGGCCTGGGCGGATGGGCCTGGACTGGATTCGTGCCAGCCCCGCATCTGAAGGGCATGCGCCGCTCAAGTCGATCTGATTTCGTGAGATGACGCTCCGCGGGGGCGTGTGACAGCAAGGTGCAGCGTGAGCGTCAGTCAGCAAAATAAGGCCGGAGAGAACCCGATCGAAGCGCTTCTGCGCGGCGCGACCTCCGTCTTTGTCTATATCGGCATTTTCAGCTTTTTCATCAATCTGCTGATGCTGGTCGGTCCGCTCTATATGATGCAGATCTATGACCGCGTGCTGATCTCGCACAGCATCGACACGCTGATCTTTTTGACCATTGCCGCCGTCGGTCTGATCGCGACGGGCGCGATTCTGGAATATGTCCGCTCCCTCGTTCTGACGCGCCTGGCCGGGCGGATGGACGCCAAGATCAATGACGCGATGTTCTCCCAGCTCTTGAGCGCGTCGCTCGCGGTGCGGGCCGCCGGGCAGGCTCAGCCGCTGCGCGACATGGAAACCGTGCGTTCCTTCATGACCGGCAACGGTCTGGTGGTGTTCTTCGATGCGCCCTGGACGCCGGTCTTCCTGGCCATCGTCTTTTTGATGCATCCGCTTCTGGGCTCGATCGCGCTTGTCGGCGCGCTGACCCTGTTCGGCCTCGCGCTC
Organism: uncultured Alphaproteobacteria bacterium; assembly: GCA_964531285.1. Lineage (GTDB taxonomy): Bacteria > Pseudomonadota > Alphaproteobacteria > JAJFIK01 > JAJFIK01 > CAZHDI01. The sequence goes on from CAZHDI010000007.1 coordinate 3,905, forward strand.
CTGAGCGAAATCATGACCCGAAAGCCGCTGAAGACGGCGGCCGGTCATTCCATTCAGGCGATGAATTTTGCCGAAAGCAGCATGCGCAATGCCGAAGTCATTGAGGCCATGGGCATGCTTGACGGCATCAAGGGGCGCTGGTTGAAGGAACACAACAAGGCGATGGCGCTCCAGTCGCTGGCGACCGACAAGGGCGCCACGGTGAAGAGCGCGATCAAATTCGTGCGTCCGGTGCTTCAAATCGCGATTCTCGGCACCGGTGCTTTTCTGGCGCTCAACCAGGAAATCACGCCGGGTGTGATGATCGGCGCCTCGATCATCATGGGCCGGGCACTGGCGCCGGTGGAAATGGCCGTGGGCAACTGGCGCGGCTTCGTGCTGGCGCGCGCGTCCTATGGCCGCCTCAAGGGCTTTTTGGGCAGCTGGAAGGCGCGCAGTGACATGCCGCTGCCCCGGCCCAAAGGCGATATTTCGGTCGAAAAGCTGGTCGGTATGCCGCCGGGCACGCGCAAGCCGATTGTCAAAGGCATCTCGTTTCAGATTAAGGCGGGCGAGGCGCTTGGCATTATCGGGCCGAGTGCGGCGGGCAAATCGACCCTGGCGCGGCTCCTGGTCGGCGTCTGGAAACCGGCGAGCGGCCATGTCCGCCTCGACGGCGCCGATATTTCCTCATGGGACCATATCCAGCTCGGTCCGCATCTGGGGTATCTGCCCCAGGACGTGGAACTGTTCGACGGCACCATCGCCGAGAACATCGCGCGCTTCGCCGAGCCCGACCCCGATGCCGTGATCGAGGCCGCCAAGCTGGCAGGCGTTCACGACATGGTGCTCCGGCTGGAGAACGGTTACGACACGCGCATCGGCGAGGCGGGCGCCATCCTGTCCGGCGGTCAGCGTCAGCGGCTCGGGCTGGCGCGCGCGGTCTATAACAAGCCGGCCCTGATTATTCTGGACGAGCCGAACTCCAATCTGGACGGTGAGGGCGAGGAAGCCCTCAAGCGGGCGCTGACCGCGCTCAAGGCCCATGGGACGACCGTGATCATTGTGGCGCACCGTCCGTCCATCGTGTCGGTACTCGACACGCTTCTGGTGATGCGCGACGGCACGATCGACCAATTCGGCCCGCTCAAGGAGATCCTGCCCAAGGTGACCAAGGGCGCCGGTCAGGGCCAGCGCAAAGTGGCGGCCAAGGCCGGCGGTCAGGCCCCGGCCCCGGGCACCCCGCCCAAGCCCGGCGGCGGGGGCGCGCCGCCCTCGGCCGTGGCCGGCGCATCGGGCTGACTGCCATAGTTTCGTACCGGTCCTGTGGGACTGACAGCGCGGGGCGGCTCGCAAGACGGAGCGGATCATGGAGAACACACCGGTGGAAAACACGCCGACAACGCAGCGCAGCGGATCGGTCTTGACGCGGATCAAATCCTTGGTCACGGATGCGTTCGCCGATGGCGACGATGCGGAAACCGACAGAAAATTTCTCGGTGAGGGCGATGTCACCGTGCCGATCAATCCGCGCCCGATCATCATTGCCGGGCTTGTGGTTGTCGGCGTGATCTTTGGCGGGTTCGGCACCTGGGCGGCGACCGCGCCGCTGAACAGCGCGGTGATCGCCGAGGGCATCGTGAAGGTGTTCTCCAGCCGGAAGAAAATTCAGCACCTGGAAGGCGGCATCGTCGAAGAGGTTCTGGTGTCGAACGGCGACCGGGTGAAGGCCGGCGACGTGCTGATCCGGCTCGACGAAACCCGCGCGCGCGCGGACTTCCTGCGGGTGCAGGGTCAATACGACCAGACCCGGGCGACAGTGGCGCGGCTGATTGCCGAGCGCGACGGCCTTGAGGACATTCCGTTTCCCGAAGACTTCCTGGCACGGATGGACGAGCCGAGCGTCGCCGAAATGGTCGACGGCCAGCGCAAGCTGTTCGCGGCGCGCCAGGAGACGCTGTTTGGCCAGGTCAGCATGATCGAAGAGCGGGTCAAGCAGCTTGAGGAAGAAGTGCGCGGCCTCGGGGCGCAGGAACGCTCCAAAAAGGAGCAGCTTGCGCTCATCGAAGACGAGCTTGAGGGTCTGCGCGAACTTAACAAGAAGGGCTGGGCGCCCAAGACCCGCATCCTGTCGCTCGAACGCGCCCAGGCGCAGCTGCGCGGCGATCAGGGCGACAATGTCGCGCGGATTGCCCAGGCCCGCGTGATGATGGGCGAGGCCGAACTCCAGGCGCTTCAGGCCCGGAACGATTATCAGGAAAAGGTCGTCTCGGAACTGCGCCAGCGCCAGACGGAGATGTACGATCTGGCCGAAACTCTGGATAAGGCGGAATTCACCCTGAAGCATATCGAGATCCGCGCCGGCTATGACGGGGTCGTGGTGGACAAGAAGGTCTCCTCGGCCGGTCAGGTCATTCGTCCGGGCGATACGTTGATGGAACTGGTGCCCGATAACGACAAGCTGATCATCGAGGCCAAGGTCCGCCCGTCCGACGTGGACAATGTCACCCAGGGCCTCAACGCCGATGTGCAGTTCTCCGCCTTTTCCCAACGCACCAGCCCGCGCCTCCATGGCGAAGTGGCCTATGTCTCGGCCGATGCCCTGGTCGATGAACGCTCCGGCATGCCCTATTTCACGGCCCGGGTGACGGTCCCGGAAAGCGAAGTCGACCGGCTTGGCGAAGAAAACCGCCTTCAGCCGGGGATGCCGGCCGAGGTCTTCATCCAGACCGGGGCCCAGACGCCGCTTGGCTATCTGATGCAGCCGATCACCGATTCGATGAGCCGGGCCTGGCGCGAAAGCTGAGCCGCGCGGGCCGGTACCGGCATCGTGAAACACCGAATGAGACACCGAATGAGACACCGGGGCCCGCAGGCTCCGGTGTTTTTTGTTGAGCCCCGGCCGGCCTGGGGCGTGGTAAGGTCTCACCAGCGGTGCCCGGGCACCGGCGGGGCACGACCTGGGGGCTGAATGTTTCCGATATCCGACACCAATCCGCGTCAGCGCACGCCGATCGTCACCTGGATCCTGATTGCCGCGTGCATTGCGGTCTTCATCCATCAGGTCCAACTGACGCCCGAGGCGGGCCAGGCCTTTGTCTATGCCTATGGCATGATCCCGGCGACCCTGTTCGGCTATTCGGTGCTGCCGCCCGAGGTGATGCAGGTGAGCCCCGAGGTCTCGGTGATCACCTCCATGTTCCTCCATGGCGGCATCCTGCATCTGGCGGGCAACATGCTTTATCTGTGGATCTTCGGCGACAATGTCGAAGACGCCATGGGGCCGGTGAAGTTCCTGCTGTTCTATGTCATCTGCGGGATTGTCGCGGCGCTCACCCAGGCGTTCATCAGCCCGGAATCGGAAATCCCGATGGTCGGGGCCAGCGGCGCGATCTCGGGCGTTCTGGGCGCCTATCTGTTCATGTATCCGCGCGCCGGCGTGCAGATTTTCGTCTTTCTCGGGATCATCATCCGGGTCTTCACCGTTCCGGCCATGATCGTTCTGTCCCTGTGGTTCGCGCTGCAACTGGCGTCCGGTGTCATGACACCGCCGGGCGAGCCGGGCGTGGCGTTCTGGGCGCATATCGGCGGGTTTGTCGCCGGTGTCGTGCTGCACCGGCTGTTCGGCAAACCGCGCAGTCAGGTCCCCGCCATCTGAGTCTGGTCATCGGCGGAGCGACGCGCCAAAGTAGCGGCGCCGCCGGACCGGGTGTCCGGTCCTCGATCATCACGCTGCCGGATCTTCGGGTCCGGTCGCGCCGGCAGGGGAGGATAGCCATGAGCGAGCATGATCCGTCATCCCAGTTCGACGACAATCCCGGCGTGGCGGTCCCGCCGCCGGTTCTGTTTCTGGCAACCACCGTGGGCGGCCTGATCGTCGACTGGATTTCCGGCGCGAGCCTGGGCGCGTTGCTGGCCGGCTGGTTCGACTATCCCGGCTGGATCCTGTTTTTCATCGGCCTGGGGTTCATGGCCGTGTCGATCCTGCAATTCACCGCCGCCGGCACCAATGTCCGGCCCGACCAGCCGACCTTCACCCTGGTCACCAGCGGCATCTATGCGCTCAGCCGCAATCCGATCTATGTGGGCATGATCCTGTGCACCTTCGGGCTGGCGCTGGCGCTCGATGCTCCGGTGGTCATCGTGCTTCTGATCCCGGCGATCCTGATCCTGCGTTACGGCGTCATCGCCCGCGAGGAAGCCTATCTGGAGCGCAAGTTCGGCACGCCCTATCTGGCCTATAAGGCCCGGGTCGGGCGCTGGTTCCTGGGCTTCGGCAAGGATGAGGATCGGCCCGCCGGCGCGGCCTGATTCAGAGCGCATTCAGAGAAGTCCAGATCATCGAATGCGCTCTATGTTTTTTTCTGTCGCGTTTTCGAACCGCAAAACCGCACACACTTTTGCTGAAAACGCTCTACGGGCGGTCAGGACACGGTCAATGCGGGGGCCGCGGACGCGACCGTCTCGTAGAACGCCGTGCAGTCGCGCACGAAGGCGGCTTTCGTGAACTGCTGGTGATAGGTGGCCTTGCCGCCCGCAACGATCCGCTCGCGCAGGGCCGGTTCGTTGATCACCCGGTTCATGGCAGTAGCCAGCGCGTCCACATCGTCGATGCCGATCAGCAGGCCGTTCTCTTCGTTGTGCACATAGGCCTTGGGGCCTTGCGAGGCTGCCGCGATCAAGGGGCGTCCGGCGGCCCAGGCATCCACGGTGACGGTCCCGAACGGCTCATACCGGGAGGGAAAGGCGACCATGTCGCAGGCCGCCAGCAGAGAGCCGCGATCGTCGCGCCAGCCGAGCAGCCGCACCCGGTCCTCGATCTTCAGAAGGCGCGCCTGGGTCTCCAGTTCATCGCGCAAAGGGCCGTCGCCGGCGATCCAGACATAGGCGCCGGGCACCTTGGCCATGGCGTTGAGCAGGGTATCCAGCCCCTTTTTCCAATGGAGGCGGGCCAGGGCCAGCACGAGGGGGGCGTCCTCGGGCGTATCCAGAAGGGCGCGGGGCGTCGGCTCGGCATAGGGAAAATCGGCATAGGTGTGCACCAGGCCGATATTGGCGTCCGCGACGCCTTGTTCGCGGATATGGCGCACGAGGTCCTTGGTCAGGCCGACATGCCAGTCGCAATTGGCGAACCGCTCCAGCTTATAATAGCCGCCATACCAGCCGATATTGCGCTCCCGGCACTCCGCCGGCGCGAAGGTGCCCGCGCGGCCCATCCAATATTCGATCACGTCGGGCCGGTACTGGCGGATCGCCCGGGCAATGGTCCGCTGGGTCGGCAGACGCCACCAGGTGGAAAAGGACGCGGTTTCGACCGGGATGCCGTGCTCGGCAAAGCTGCGCAGGCGGAAAGCGTTGTTGTCCCGGGTGACCACCATCTGGTCGACACCGGCCTCGGCCAGCGCCGTCACGCTTTCCAGGAAGATGTTTTCAGCGCCGCCCGTCTCGGCGCCGGCCATGACCTGCAAAACCTTCACATCGTCCCCCTGCTTATCCCGGATCGCGCGCCCTGGCGGCGCAGCGCGGCGCGGTATCGGAAGGCCGCCGCAGCGAGTCGGACGATAGCCGCCCGGTGCCGGACCAACAATGCTTGTGTCCCAGCACCGTTCATGGCGGTATGTGAACGTGTTTAGCTGTTTTTACATGAATGGAAACGATTAGTGTCAATCCCCCCTTACACTCGCGGCGCCGGATGGTTATCATCATGGGGTGTAATGCCAACGGCCTAACCCATCACGCACGGCTCCGGACGGACATGACAGAGCATTCTTCATCCCTCGCGACCTCAGGCACCGTCACCTCCATTGCCGAGCCGGGCCGCTATGGATCGCCCTGTACCACCTGCCAGGTGCGCGAAACCGCGTTCTGCGGTGTTCTTTCGGACAGTGAGCTGGACCGGCTGAATGCGATCAGCGGCCAGTTCCGCTACAAGCCGCCTCAGGTGATTGTGTTCGAAGGCGACGACGCGGCGCACATTTTCAATGTCCAGCGCGGCGTGGTGCGCCTGACCAAGATGCTGTCCAACGGGCGCCGTCAGATCACGGGGTTCCTGTTTCCGGGCGACTTTATCGGTCTGGCGACCCGGGACCAGTACGCGTATTCCGCCGAAGCGGTCACGGATGTGGAGTTGTGCCGGTTTCCGCGCAACCGATTCGTGGCGTTACTGGCGGATCTGCCGGAACTGGAGCACCGGCTTTTGTCCATGGCGGCGGACGATCTGGCGTCCGCGCAGGAGCAAATGGTGCTTTTGGGGCGCAAGACGGCGCGCGAGCGCCTCGTGTCGTTCCTGCTGCGCATGGCGGGCCAGATGGAGCGGCGCGGCCTGGCCAGCGATACCGTGGATCTGCCCATGGCGCGCGCGGACATCGCGGATTATCTGGGCCTGACCATCGAGACGGTGAGCCGGACTCTGACCAAGCTGGTCAAGGAAGGCCTCATTGCGCTGCCGGCCGCCCAGTCGGCGGTGCTGGTTCAGCGGGCCGCCCTCGAGGCAATCGACTCCGGCGATATTGACGACGGGTTCGGCGGCACGGCACCCTGACCGCGTAACGGTTCAGCACGCCCGGGGGCAGACCATGCGCGGCACCTATCGCATTATCGGCAGCGAGCTTTCGCCCTATTCGGTGAAGGTTCGGTCCTATTGCCGGTACAAATCACTGCCCCATGAATGGCTGCCGCGCACGCCCGAGCATGAGCAGGAATTCCAGGCCCACGCCAAGCTGCCGCTCGTGCCCCTGGTGATCACGCCGGAGGGCGAGGCCCGCCAGGACTCCACGCCGATCATCGACATGCTCGAAGAGGTTTGCCCGGAACCGTCCGTGCACCCCAAGGATACCGCTTCCCGCTTCCTGTCGGTCCTGCTTGAGGAGTTCGCCGACGAGTGGGGCAACAAGTGGATGTTCCATTACCGCTGGTGGCGGGAGGCGGATCAGAAATCCGCCGCCGACCGGCTGTGCCGCCAGTCCATGCCGAATTTGGGGACGGCGGAGCATGCCCAGATGGTCGAAATGATCCGGTCCCGCATGATCGGGCGAATCGGCTTTGTCGGATCCAGTGAGAAGACCAAGGATCTGATCGAAGGCTCGTTCAAGCGCGGCCTGGCGCTGATCGAGGCGCATCTGGCCCCGCGCCCCTATCTGTTCGGCGCGCGCCCGGCCTATGCGGACTTCGCGCTGTTCGGCCAGCTCTACGAATGCCGCTCCGATCCCACCGCCGGAGACATGATCCGCGCCGGCTTTCCCAATGTGGATGCGTTCATCTCCCGCATGGTCGATCCCCTGCATGAAGGGCCGTATGAGCCGCTCGACGATTTGGCGGACACCTTGCGTCCGCTGTTGAGCGAGGCGGTGGGCGGGCATTTCCTGCCCTGGTCGGATGCCAATGCCAGGGCCATTGCCGCCGGACAGGACCGCTTCTCGGTGGATCTGGCCTCGGGCCCGTTCGAACAGGCGCCGCAGAAATACCACGCCAAATCCCTGAAGGTGCTGCGCGAGCGCTATGCCGAAGTCGCCGGGGACGGCGCGCTCGATGCCATCCTCGACGCGACGGGCTGCCGGCGCTGGCTGCTTGCGGCCTGACCGGCCGATGGATTTCACCAGCGACAATGCCAGCGGGATCGCCCCTGAGATTTTGGCGGCGCTCGGCGCGGCCAATGCCGGACAGGCGCCCAGCTACGGCGCCGACGCGATCAGCCAGCGGGTCGAGGCGCGTCTCGATGAGATTTTCGAACGCGCGGTCTCGGCGTTCTTCGTCAGCACCGGCAGCGCGGCCAACGCCCTGGCGCTGGCCAGTCTGGTGCCGCCCTATGGCGCCGTGCTGACCCATGAGGCCAGCCATATCCAGACCGACGAATGCGGCGCGCCGGAATTTTTCACCCACGGTGCCAAGCTGATTCCGCTGACCGGGGCAGGCGCCAAGATCAGCCCGGCTGCGGTCGAGGCCGCGATGACCTATTTGCCGGCGGGCGTGGTGCATCATGTCCAGGGGCGGGCGGTCAGCATCACCCAGGCCAGCGAATGCGGCACGGTCTACACGCCGGATGAGGTCGGCGCGCTGGGGCAGACGGCCCGGCGCCACGGGCTGAAGCTTCATATGGACGGCGCGCGATTCGCCAACGCCGTTGCCGGATTGGGCTGCGCGCCCGCCGATATCACCTGGCGGGCCGGGGTCGATGTGCTCGTTCTGGGGGCCACCAAAAACGGCGCCCTGGCCGCCGAAGCGGTGATTTTCTTCGATCCCGAGGACGCCGCGGACTTTGCCTTCCGCCGGAAGCGTGCCGGGCATCTGATGTCCAAGGGCCGGTTTCTGGCCGCTCAACTCGATGCGTATTTCGCCGGCGATCTGTGGCTGCGCATGGCGGCGCACGCCAATGCCATGGCCCGCGCCCTGTCGGACGGTCTGGCGGCCCTGCCCGGGGCGCGGATCGTCTATCCTACCGAGGCCAATGAGGTTTTTGCCGTTTTGCCGGAGGGGCTCGCCGAGGGCCTGCGCGCCGCCGGGGCGGCCTTTCACCCCTGGGTGGTTCCGGGCGATCCCGCCGATGGCGCCATGGTGCGCCTGGTGACCTCCTTCGCGACGGCGCCGGACGATGTCGAGCGGTTTCTGCACACCGCGCAATCCGTACTCGGACGGCTTACCCCCAAGCGCGATTGACCGTTTGTCAACGCTTTCTCAGGGGGGCAACGGCGGGCTTTGGGGCCCGCGACCGAATATTCTTTCTTTTGGCACTCATATTGTAAGAATTTGATGAAATTCGTGATGCGGGTCGGCCTTTTTTAACTAGCCGACACTATAGCGTGTGCTAGCGTAATGATCCTGCGGTCAACAAGGGTGCTCGTGATTCGGCAGAATGCGGGGCTTTTTAGAGCGTAGGACAATTGTCCGGACCGGGCGGATCGGCATCACCGCCGCCGCCCCGGACAATATGGCGACGCGGCCAGATCCCGGTCGGGCAAGAGCCTGATCTGAGAAACTGGCCGGCCGGGCCATGATGATGATCTCGGGGCGAGGTCGTCGCCATGACCGTCAAGGCGGTATTGCGCCGGGACGACAGACTGATCGCATGGATCCCGCAGACGGGATCGATCCTGATCGGGATGATCCGACGGCACGATATGGGAAGGGATGCGGCACGGCAAACCGCGCTCTCGCTGGGTCTTCGGGCCCCTCGCAGTCGGGACGGCGTACGCGTCACGGCAGCGCGACACCACCTGGTCGGCCGAAATCCGGGAACCGGATGGGCCGTATACAGACGAGATGCTCGAAAAAGAACAGCCTGTCAGGAGCAATTGACCCATGTATGCCGAGAAATATGCCGAAACAGTGGCGCCCGAATTGGGCACCGACACGCCGCGGGCCATGGCCGCCAGACCGGACATCACCTGGATCGTCGTGGCCCATGAGTGCCGGGCGCGGATTTTCGAACAGGACGGCATGAGCGGCAGCCTGCGCCCCGCCCTGCACCATACTCTGTATGGGGATTGTGACGGCGCCGATACCCAGATGGCCACGGCGTCGCTTATGCGCGAGCACCGGACCGGCGAACGCCTGCGGACCTTCGCCGCCACGCTGGCGCGGATGTTGGACAAGGCCTATGCCGAGGGACGGTTTTCGTCGCTTGTGCTGGTCGCGCCGCCGCAGACCCTGGGCACGATCAAGGGCGCCCTGCCGACGGACCTGCGCAGCGTTCTGCGCAGCGAACTCAATCGCAATCTGATCCATGTGGCATGCTTTGAATTGCCGGCCCATCTTGGCCTGACCGCGCGGCGCTCCGCGCCTTAGTATCGGCGCAAATCATGCGATAGTCCCGAGCCGGTATCGGTTAGGGCTTCTTGCACCGGCGCAGCCAGGCGCATTTCCGCGGCCCCGGCAGGCCCGCCCCCCCACCCGCCCCCCGGCGCCGGTAACCCTGGGGGGGGGGGGGGAGGGGGAGCGGGCTGGTGATGCCCTATTTCCAGAAGGACTCTTAGGGCTTCCCCATGTTGGATTTGGACGGCGCCGCCATGCGGCGGTGCCTGTGGTTGCGTTTTCTTGCTCTTGGCGTCGCTATCGCCGGGGTCCTGTGCGGGACCACCGGGCCTCTCGCGGCACAGGAACCCGCGCGGGAGGCCGCCCGCAACGGCATCAGCGAGTATGAAGTCCGCATCGAGGGCGCGCCGTCGTCGGCGATTCGGGGCCTGTTGCGCAGTGCGTCCCAACTCGTTGCTCTGGACGACAAACCGCCACAGGGTCTCGCCGGTCTGCGCCGGCGCGCCGAAGCGGACATGGAGCGTCTGCGGATCGTTCTGAAATCCGAAGGCTACTATCTCGGGCGGACCCGGTTCCGCATCGATGAAGATGCCGATCCGGTCACGGTGATCGTCAGCGTCGATCCGGGTCCGGCCTTTCCGCTGCGCTCCTTTACCATCACCTATGATACGGAACTGCCCGACGAGGCGCGTCAGGCGGTGCCGCGGCGCGGCGGCGATGTGGGCCTGGAGCCGCCGGCGGTCGCCAAAGGCCCGGCCATCGTCTCGGCGCAGGGCCGGGCCGTCGCCCAGGTGCGCGGCTTGGGCTTTCCGTTCATCTCGGTTGCCGACCGGTCCGTCCTTCTGGATCTGGAGGACGAAGTCGTCGACGTGACCTTGCGTTTGTCGCCGGGGCCGCTGGCCATGTTCGGGGTCACCCAGGTGTCGGGTCTGGATCGGGTCGAGCGGCCTTTCGTGGACGGCTATATCCCCTGGCGGGTGGGCGAGCGGTACGATCCGGACGACGTCGCCCTGTTTGCCGAGCGGTTGCAGCGGACCGGCCTGTTCCGGACGGTCCGTGTACGCATCGCCGAGACTGTGGCCGATGACGGCACGCTCCCGGTTCTGGTCGACGTCGAGGAGCGGGCCCGCCGGACGCTCGGCACCGGGGTGCGCTATTCGACCAGTGAAGGTCCGGGCGGGTCGGTGTTCTGGGAACACCGCAACCTGTCGGGAGAGGGCGAGAAGCTCCGGCTCGATCTGTCGCTGGCGCGCATCCGCCAGAGCATCGGGGGGCGCTATGAGGAGCCGCAATTTCTGCGCGCCGACCAGACCCTGGTGGCCACCGCCACGGCCGCCTCGGAAGAAACCGACGCGTTCGACAGCCGGACCGTTCTGGTCTCACTCGGGGTTGACCGGCAACTCAGCCGCACGCTTCAGATCGGTGTCGCCGGCGAGTTCGAATATGCCCGCACCATCGAGGACGAGACCAAGACCGACACCTATCTGTTCGCCCTGCCGGTGACGTTGGCGCTCGATACGACCGACAATCCGCTCAATCCGAAATTTGGACTGCGCCTGAAAGCCCGGCTGGCGCCGATCACCGGCTTCAATGAGGGGCCGACCCTGTTCACCAAGAACGAGGTGACCCTGAACAGCTATCAATCCTGGGGCGATCGGCGCTACTGGACCCTGGCGACCCGGGCGCGGGTCGGCACCATCAACGGCGAGGATACGGATTCCATTCCGGCCCAACGGCGGTTCTATGCGGGCGGCGGCGGCTCACTGCGGGGGTTCGCCTTTCAGGAGGCGGGGCCGCTCGATACGGACCGGGATCCCCTGGGCGGGCGCAGCGTGGTCGAACTCGGTGCCGAGTTGCGTGTTAATGTCACGCCCGCTATCGGCGTTGTGCCGTTTTTCGAAACCGGGTCGGTGTTCGATGATCCGTGGCCCAATTTCGAGGAAGGCGTCTTGAATACGGCCGGCTTCGGTGTCTGGTACGACACACCGGTCGGCCCGTTCCGGGCGGATCTGGCGTTTCCCCTGAACCGGCGCAGCGGTGTCGACAGCGCCTTTCAAATCTATGTGAGTTTGGGCCAGGCCTTCTAAACCCGATATCCACCGCATCCTGGTCGAACTGTCGCCGTCTTATCCGCTGACACTCATACATCTTGATAACCTCTCAGTCTGTTTCCATGCCTCGCATCCGCCGCTGGCTCATCCGGCTCGTCTTTGGGCTGACCGGACTTCTGGCCGTGCTGATCCTCATGATCGGCGCGGGTCTTGCCGTTTTGGCAACCGATATGGGCCGGGAGCGCGCGGGGCGGGCTCTGCTCGGTGCGATCAACGATCCGGCCGGGATCACCGTGCAGGTGGGCCGCTTCGGCGGGGTCTGGCCGTTCGAGATTGTGCTGGAGGATGTGCGCGTCTCCGATCCGTCCGGCGATTGGGCGCTGGCCGAGCGCGCGGCCTTGACGCTCGATCCCTGGGCGCTGGTATCGGCCACCGTTCATGTGCGGGACCTGACCCTGACCGGCGCGGATCTGGCCCGCCTGCCTGATCTGCCTGCGAGCGAGGCACCGCCGGAGGATCCTGAGCCGCTTCAGATGCCCCGGCTTCCCGATCTGCCGGTGGCCGTCGTCGTCGATGCGGTCCGGATCGATGCGGCCCGCATCGGTGCGCCCGTCGCCGGCACGCCGGTGACCCTCGATGCCGCGGCGCGGGGCCGTTGGATCGACAGCGGCATTATTCTGATCGCGGATCTTGCCGAGACCGGCGCGGCCGGGCTGGGTGCCCGCATCCGTTTCGAGCGCGACCACGCCACCGACGGTGTTGCCGTCGATATTACCGCGCAGGACCGGGCAGGCGGTGTGCTTGCGGGGCTCATCGGGCAGCCCGATCTCGGCGCTGTGTCGCTGACCGCGCACGGCGAGGGCACCGGGCGCGCCTTTGAAAGCCGGCTGACGGTCGATGCCGATGCCTTTGGCCGGGTCGAGGGGCGCGCCGATGGGGGCTGGACGGATGGCCGGGATCTCGCGGTCGGCATCGAGGTCCGGCCCGGGGCCGCGTGGCCCGCCGACGCCGCGGCCATGGCCGGCGAGCGGATTGTTCTCACCAGCCGGGTCGGATTTCCGGACGCGCCGAAGGGCCATCTTGCCCTGGCGCTGGAGGATCTGGTCCTGGCGTCGGATGCCTTGCGTTTGACCGGCGATATGCGGGTCGATCCCGACCGGCAGGCCGCTGGCGGCGCGCGGATCGCGGCCCGCATCGATGCGGGATTGACCGAGGTCTTGACCTTGACCGGCACGCAGACCGCGATTGGGCTCGACGACGGGACGGTCTCGCTCGACCTGGCGGGGCCGCTCGCCACGCCGGCGCTTACGCTTCGTCTGACGGCGGAGGGTCTGCGCGCCGATCCGGCGGCGGTGGACGCCGTTGCCCTGACCGCGCGGGTCAGCCTCGATGATCCGGCCACGTCCATTGCCATGATCACGGTTGACGGCGCGGTCCAAGGTCTTGAGCCCGGGCTCGACGGCATCGCCTGGCCATATGGGCGGCAGGCCCGGCTGGAGGCCCGCGCCCGGTTCGATCAAGCCGCTCAGACCGTCGATCTGGAGGCCTCCAGCCTGACCGCCGAGGGGCTTCGTCTGACGGCGGACGGTCAATGGGATCTGAGCACGATGGCGGGGCGGATCGCGGCGGCATTCTCGGCCGAACGGCTGGCGGCCTTCGCGCCGGATCTTCTGCGCTCGGCTCGTCTTGAAGGGCGCACAGTCCTGAGCCAAGCACCGGGCGGGCAGCCGCAAGTCGATCTGACGGCGGCCATGCGGTCTCTTGCCTTTATCGATGAGGCCCTGAGCGACGCGGTCGGCGGGACGGTCACTGCGAGTGCCCAGGCCAGCCTTGATCCGGATGGTACCATCCGTGTCCCGGCTTTCGATCTGAGCACCGGGTCGGGCCTGGCACGTCTGTCCGGGTCCGGATCGCTTGTCGAGAGTGGTCTCATGGCCGATATCGCCCTCGCTGCCGACGACCTGACCGGGTTCAGCACTTTGACCGGGCTCGATCTGTCGGGGAGCCTCACTGGGGAGGCCAGGGTCCGGCAGGGCGAGGGCGGCGCGCTGACCGTCGCGGCTGATTTGCAGGCGCCAGCCTTGGGGCTCAATCGGCTGGCCCTGCGGGACATGGTGCTCAATGCCCGGCTGATGCCCGAGGCAGATGATCAGCGTGCGGCGGTTTCCCTGAGTTTTCAGGATGAGCGGTTGCAAGGCGCCGGTGCGCAGACCCTCGATCTGGCCGCCGTGCTGGGGCCGGCGGGGACGGTCTCGATCGACCGGTTCAAGGGGCGTATGTGGGGCGTGAGTTTCGACCGGGAGGCCGAAACCGGGACCCTGTCGCTCAATGCGCCGTCTCTGGCGCCGCTCGGCGCGGCGGTGCGGCGGGTCGCCGGACCCGGCCTGCCGGTGCCCGTGAGTGGATCCTTGACGGGTCGTGCCGAGATCGGCGCGGCGCAACGCGCCGAAATCAAACTCCGGAATCTGACGCTTGCGGATCCAGGCGCCGACCCCATCCTGCTGAGCCGGGTGACGGTGAGCGCAAACCGATCCGCCGGCGGCGATCTTGAGGCCACTCTCACCGGTGAAGACCTTGCCGCGGCAGATCTTACCATCCGTAAGCTGACGGCCTTCGCACGCGGGTCGGTGACGGCGCTGGCGTTCGGCCTGGAGGCCAAGGCACCGGGCGAAGATGGCTTGCGGCTGACCGCCGAGGGCACCTATGAGGGTGGAACAGACGATCCGGGCGCGGGCGCCCGGCTGCAACTCGGCACGCTGGACCTTGCCGCCAAGGGACTGACGGTCTCCCAACCCGATCCCTTGATACTGGACTTGGGCGGCGCGGGCATCACGATTGAGGACTGGCGCTTGGCGATTGCCGATGCCCAGACCGGCACTAGTGGCACGCTTGCGATGTCCGCCGCGACCCATACGGATGGACTGGAGGCCTCGGTTGAGTTCGGCGGCCCCCCGGTATCGGTTCTGTCCCTGGCCGCCGGCGCGCCGCGCCTGTCCGGTGCGCTTGACGGGACGGTTCAAGTCTCGACGCGCCGGGGAGGGCGCGGCGCGCGCATCGATGTGGCTATGGCAGGGCTTGGCGCGTCCCAAGGTCTCAGCGGCCAATTGGATATCGATGGCTCTTGGGACGGTGCGCAGGCGACCCTCGTCAGCGAATTGCGGGCGGGTGAGACGGTACCCGTTCGTATGCGGATCGCACTGCCCTTCGCATTGCCGGAAAATGGCGGGTCCATGCTGCCCGATACGGCGCCGCTCGACGGACGGATCGAAGCGAGCGGCCCTATCGGCCCGCTCTGGCCTTATCTGCCGCTTCCGGAGCATCGCCTTCGAGGGCAAGGCGACGCGGATCTGCGAATTGGGGGCACTCTTGGCGCACCGACGATCAATGGGCGGATCGCGGTGACCGACGGGCGGTATGAAAGCCTGGTGAACGGCACGCGGCTGCGCAAAATCGCGCTTGAAATTCTGGCCACCGGCCGGGGCGGGACCTTCAGTCTCGCGGCGACCGACGGCGATGGCGGCAGCCTGTCGGGCCAGGGCCGGCTCGGTTTTGAACGGGACGGAATTGTCCTGGAAACCGGGGTCGATCTGAAAAACATGATCCTGGCCCGCCGGGATGACCTGATCGCCCAAGCCAGCGGCGATATTCGCGTGGCGGGCGATACGGGAGACGGCCTCGATGTCACCGGAACGATCAAGCTCAAGACCGTCGATATTCGTATTCCGGATCAATTGCCGCCGACGGTCGTCGATTTGGAAACCCGCACCCTGTCGGGTGCCATTCTGCCGGCGGAGAGAGCCGAGGCGGAAGACGACGAGGCGGCACGCGAGAGCGTCTTGCCGGTGCGCCTTGCGATCACCATCGAGGCGGACAAGACCATCACCGTCCGGGGCCGGGGGCTGGAGTCGCGCTGGAGTGCGGATCTTGCCGTCCGAGGCACGGCGGGCGATCCGCGCATTGCAGGGCGCGCGTTTCTCGATCGCGGAGAACTCGATTTCATCAGCCGGGTGTTCGATCTGACGCAAGGCGAGATCACCTTCGACGGCGGACGGACCATCGATCCGCGCCTCGATATCGAGGCCCAGCAGACCGCCGGCGAGATCACGGCCATTGTGATCATCCGGGGGCCGGCGTCGAAACCGGACATCACGCTCGATTCCATCCCGAGCCTGCCCCGGGACGCCGTTTTGTCGCAGGTGCTCTTTGGGAAGAATGTCGCCGAACTGAGTACCTTCGAAGTCGTCCAGTTGGCGCAGGTCGTAGCGACGCTTTCGGGAGGTGGCAGCGGCCTCGATCTCATGGGCCGCGCCCGCGATACCCTCGGCCTTGATGTGCTCAAAGTGGATGTCGATCCGACCGCGTCCGATCCGGCCCAGTCGGTGTCCGTCACGGCCGGTAAATATGTCAGCGAAGACGTCTATGTGGGCGTCAAGCAGGGCACTCAGCCGGGCAGCAGCGCGGTCACCCTGGAAGTTCAGGTAACGGATCACCTGTTGCTGCACACCGATGTCGCCCAGACGGCGGGCAGCACCGTGGGGCTGCGCTGGCAATGGGACTATTGATCCTGCACAATGGTTAACCGGCGCGGGCAATCTGAGCGGGGTTGGTTCAGCGGGTCTTCATAGTGGGTTGTTACGCTCAAAGCCGAATCGGGGTGCAATGGGAACGGGGTCACGAACCGGCACGCTTTGCACTCCTGCCGTTCGGACGAGGTGAAAGACCATGACGCCTTTGAGCGAAACTGACGCATTGGAACGCCGGATCGCCCAAGCCGAAGCGGCGGTGGCCGCGCTGGCCGATCAGTTCCTGCCCAGTGTCCGGGACGAGGTGGAAACCCTTAAGGGGCATCTGGCGACGGCCCGGCAGGCACCGGGCGCGAATGCCGAGGCCATGCGTGCGGCCTATGAGATCGTCCATGTCGTGAAAGGCCAGGGCGGGTCGTTCGGCTACCCGCTGATCACGGATGTCGGCGATCTCTTGTGCCGTCTGATGCACGAGGGGCGGGATCAGGACCGCCGGACGCTCGATCTGATCGACGAACATGTGCGTGTGCTGAGTTATATCATCGACCGCAAGCTGTCTGGCGACGGCGGCGATCAGGGCAAGGCCCTGATGGATGAACTCAATGCGCTCAATATGCGGTATGCGGCTTAACGCGGCACCTGCCAGGCTTTAGCGTCCTCCGGCTTTGTCGCCACGGTCGCGGCGCACGGCCTCGACTTCCTCACGCCAGACATCGGTCCCGCCGGTCGCCTGCCGGATAAAGGCGCCGGCGCGTTCCACCGCAGCCTTGCCCTCCGGCACGCCGGCGAAAAAATGCGGCACATGGAGCACCGTGTCGAAGGACTCGTAGGTCACATCGACGCCGGCGGCTTCGGCTTTCTTTGCGATGCGCAGGCCGTCATCATGGAGCATTTCGCCTTCCGCCGTGTGGACCAGCAGGGGCGGCAGGCCGGTCAGATCCCCGTAATGGGGCGAGGCGAAAGGATCGGTGGGCGGCAGACCCTTGAGATAAAGCTGGGCGCAATAGGTCAGCATCCGGACCGATAGAAGGGCTTCGCTCGGCTCATTGGCAATGATGCTCCAGCCGGTCAGCGCCAGATCGGTCCAGGGCGACAGAAGAACACCCGCCGCGGGCATCTCGTCCTTGTGATCGCGCAGCGCCATGAGCAGCGCCAGGGTGAGACCGCCGCCCGCGGAGTCGCCCGCCACGACAATCTCTTCAGGCGGAATGCCATTCGACAGCAGCCACCGATAGCCGTTGAGCGCATCTTCAAGGCCGGCAGGGTAGGGATGCTCCGGCGCCAGACGATAATCCAGGATCAGGGCGCGGGCCCGTGCGGCGCCTGCGAGCCGGGCGACCAGACCTTGATGGGTATCGGGTGAGCCGAACACGTAACCGCCGCCATGAAGGTAATAGATGACCCGGTGCGCGTGGCTGTCAGGGCCCTCGACCCAGCGGGCCGGGCGGGTTCCGGCGGTGGTCTCGCCGGTTCGGGTGGTCTTGTCGAGCTTGGCGGCCCGTTTGGCGGCGCCGTCCATGCGGGCGCGCCAGGCGGCGGCGTCTTCCTCAGCCTTGATCACCCGGCTGCCGGCCGCGATGGTGCGCAACATCAGGGCCGTGGCCCGGCTCTGCCAACTGCTCATGGATCTGTGCCTTATGACTGATCGCCCCTGTCCCCGGCCGCACGCCGGCGGCGATCACCATGGCACGGTGCCGCCACCCGGACAATCCGGCAAGTCCGAGGACGCGCGTATTCGGTGAACAAAGGCTTAAAGCAGTCAGCAGTGCAGCGGGCGCAAGACAGATGAAAGGACGGAGCCGGATGATCCGGCCCCGCCCCAACGGTCGGTTCAAGGGGAACGAGCGTTACGCCGCTTCGGTCTCGATCGCCGGCACCGGTTTGGCCGCATCACCGCCGCGAATGTCAATGCGGCGCGGCTTCAGGCGCTCCGGCACTTCGCGCACGAGATCAATGCTCAAAAGACCGTTTTCCAGGCTGGCATCCCGGACGACCACATGGTCCGCGAGCTGGAACCGGCGCTCGAATCCGCGCTCGGCAATGCCCTGGTGCAGAAACCGGCGCTCAGCCGTGGTGCCGGTATCCCGGCGGCCCGTCACGGTGAGCGTGTTGTCCCGCACTTCCACCGTCAGATCATCGAGCGTGAACCCGGCAATCGCCATGGTGATGCGATAGTCGTTCTCGTCGATCTGCTCGATATTATAGGGCGGATAGGACGGTGCGGCGTCGGCGTGATTGACCGTATCGATCAGATTGAGCAGCCGGTCGAAGCCGACGGTCGAGCGGTACAGGGGGGCGAAATCATAGCGGTTCATGGTCACATCCTCGTGTTGAGCGACATGGGTCAGAGGTCTGCCAATCGGCCAGACCGGAAGCTCCTTAAGGAGCGTGCGCCGCTTGGCGCGGGGTGCCGGACCCGCATTCGGCGTCCGGCTGAACAAGAGGTAGGAAGCGGATTTCGGCCGTTCAAGAGGTGGACGAGGCACCGCGCCGGGAGATGATGAACAGGGCGGCAAACGCCGCCAGACCGGCTAAATCCGCCCAGACCGGCAGGTTGGGCCACAGAAGGACCAGGGCGCAGGCGGCGGCGACGGTCCGCAAGGGGAGCGTGAGCGGCCCCTCAAGATAGCCCTGCAAGGTCGCGCTGAAGGCATAGAGACCGGCACTGGCCACAACCGCGATCCAGGCGATTTCCGCCGGCGTGCCGCCGATCAACGGCGTGAATGCGAACAGCACCGGGACGATGTAGAGCGCCTTGGCAACCCGCCAGGCCATGACGCCCGTCGCCATCGGCTTGGTGCCCGCAATCCCGGCGGCGGCGAAGGCGGCCAGGCACACTGGCGGGGTGACGTTCGAATCCTGGCTCAGCCAGAAGACAATCATATGGGCCGACAACAGGGCCGCGGTCACCATGGCCGGATCGAGCGCGGCATCGCGCAACTGGCTCGCCAGTTCCGGCGGCACCATGGCGATGATCGCCTGGGCCTCGGCGAGCGGCATGGCCGTGCCGATCCGGTCCATGGCGTCGGGGACGGAGATCATCAGCAACCCGCGCATCATCTCGGGCACCTGGCCGGACGCCAGCATGGAGGCCAGGGCGCCGTCGAGCATGAGGCCATGGATGACCGGGGCGGAGAGGGCGGCGAGCACGATATACGCGGCCGTGACCGGCAGGCCCATGCCCAGCACGAGAGAGGCGAGCGCGACCAGCACCAGGGTGATGATCAGGCTGCCGCCGGCCCAGTTGTTGATCATCAGGCTGACGGTGTTGCCGGTGCCGGTAAGCCCGATCACCATGACGATGAGGCCGACCGCGATGAGCAGCACGGCCGTGGCCGTCATGGTGCGGGTCGCCGTCAGGGCCGCTTCGAACACCGCGCGCGGGCCCATGGGATT
Source organism: uncultured Alphaproteobacteria bacterium (assembly GCA_964531285.1). GTDB lineage: Bacteria > Pseudomonadota > Alphaproteobacteria > JAJFIK01 > JAJFIK01 > CAZHDI01. The sequence goes on from CAZHDI010000007.1 coordinate 23,601, forward strand.
GGATGTGAGCCAGGACGCGGCGATCACCGCGAGGGTGGCGATCCCGGCGGCATAGGTCGGCGTGAAGCCGATAATCAGCAGGGTGACGAGCCCGCCGAGGGGGAGGAGAAACTGCCAGCCGCCGCGCAGGACCGGCCACAGGCGCAAGGACGGGTCGGGTTCCGGCGTCAGACCTAGGCGCCGGGCCTCGATGCGCACAAAGAAGCCCACCGAGAGGAAATACAAGAGCGCGGGCACGGCGGCCGCGGCAATGATTTCCACGTAAGGAATCTGGGTGAAGTTCGCCATGACAAAGGCGCCCGCGCCCATGACCGGCGGCATCAACTGGCCCCCGGTGGAGGCGGCGGCCTCGACCCCGGCGGCAAAGCGCGGCGCCATGCCGGCGCGCGTCATCAGCGGAATGGTCACGACGCCGGTCGTCACCGTGTTGGCGACCGCCGAGCCGGTCACCGAGCCCATAAGGCCGGACGAGAACACCGCCACGAGGCCATGCCCGCCGGTCAGCCGGCCGGCGGCGAGCCGCGCCAAGGCAATGATGAAATCGCCCGCACCGGAACGCACCAGCACGCTGCCGAACAGGATGAACATGAAGACGAAGGACCAGGAGATCCGCGCGATCGGACCGAACAGGCCTTCGGTGCCGAAATAGCTGCGGTAGAACAGCGTCTCCAGGCTCAGGCCGGGGAAGGCAAAGACGCCGTCGAGCCACTGGCCCCACAGGACCACATAGCTCCCGGCCAGGATGATCAGTCCGGGGATGAGCCAGCCGGTGGCCCGGCGGGCAAATTCGATGGCGAGCGCGATGGCGACCCCCGCCGCGATCCAGTCGGCGGTCGAGAACCGGGCATCGCGCGCATAGAAGGCCTCCTCGGCCAGGGTAAGATAGACGCCGGTGCCGAGGGCCGCGAGGCCGATCAGGACGTCGAGCCCGAAAGTCCAGCGCCGGGCGGCCGGGCTCTTAGGCCGTGCGAGCGGCATGATCAGTGCGCAGAACATGCCGAACATGCCGAAATGGAGTGCCGAGATGTGCAGATCGGGCAGCGGCAGGACCGTGTTGAAGGCCAGATGGCTCAGCGCAATGACGGCGGCGATGGCCATCAGGGCACGCGCCAGGAGCGGCCCGTCACGCCCGTCCGGCAGGGACAGCGCATCGGCGGGGCTGGCCCCCGGATCGGCAGGTGTCGGCGCGGAATGTCCGGCGCGGGCCATGATCCGCCGGTCCGTCAGTCAGCGCCGGGGCTTGGCACATCAAGCCCCTGTTCACGGAAATACCGCGCCGCGCCGGGATGAAGGGGCAGGGAGATCCCGTCCATGGCGGTTTCCATCGACATGGCCTTGGTTGCCGCGTGGATCGAGCCGAGCAGGCCGAGATTCTCATAGAGCGTCCGGGTCACCTGATAGACGTCCTCATCCGGAACATCCGCACGCACTGCAAGGATGTTCTGCGATGCGACCGTCGTCACCGGCGCATTCTGATTGGGATAGGTGCCGGCCGGAATGTCATAGGCGAACCAGAGCGGATAATCCGCGTTGAGCGCCTCGATATGCTCGGGCGTGAACGACAGGAGGCGTAGGCGCTTGCCTGCGGCGGCGAAGGCCCGCGTGACCGCGCTCACCGGCACGCCGGCGGGCGTGTTCATGCCCTCGACCTGACCGTTCTGGAGCGACTCCGCGCTCGGACCATAGCCCTTATAGATGAAGGTCAGAGTGCCCGGGTCGATGCCCAGCCGGGACAGGATATAGCGGCCCGATTGCTCCGCCCCCGAATTGCGCTTGCCGATGGCAAAGCGCTTGCCCTTGAGGCGCGCCATATCGGCCATGGTGCCGGTGTCCGTGTGATCGGCGGTGACGGTGAAATGTTCCGCATTCGGCCAGACGGCCGTGACCGCGCGCAACGACCCGATCGGACCAGCCGCTTCGAACGGGCCTTCGCCGGCCTGGGCCCAGGCGCCAAAAATCCCTTGCAGAAGCGCGAATTGCGCCTCGCCGTCGCGCATCAGGCGGACATTCTCGGCCGATCCCGCCGAACTGATCGCCGACAGCGCGACATTGTGCGTCGGCGCCAGGCGGGTCTTGGTGACCGTGGCGATGGCGAGGCCGACAGGATAGTACGTCCCGCCGGTGGTGGCCGTGGCCAGGATATAGGTCCGGTCGTCGTCAGCACGCGCGGGCCCGGTCACGGCGGCGCACAGGACGGCAAGGGCGGCGAGGAGACGAAGGCCAAGGTCACGGCGCATGGGCTGGGGCATCTGCGGCTCTCCTGAACAGGCGAAAACGCTGCGGGTGTTTCAAGCGACTATAGCACCAAAGAAAAGAGGCCCGCGCGGTCGGCGGGCCCCCGGTCGTCATACGTGAACGCGCGCGGCGTCAGTCCTGGCCCATCAGCGCCTTGGGGGCGGGCCGCTCGGCCAGCGGGAAGTCCCCGGAGTCGGCGTCCTTGATGGCCATGGTGCCGAAGGTGTCGTTGAACACGGATGTCCAATTGTCGAGCGTGTTCAGATCCGCCGAGGTGTAGCTGCCCGAGGCCGCGCCTTCCAAAGCGGTCTTGAACGCGTTCATTTCCGTCAAGAACACGCCAACCATGAACTCGAACGATTCGACGCCCACGCCGCCGATGGCATTCACATTGAGCACCATGCCGGTATCGCCGTCGGTGTCCTTGAATGCCTTGGTCCAGGTGCGGATGCGGAAGATGTCATTCCAGATGTGATAAATCTCGGCGTCGAGCGGGCTCGCGGTCCGGAAGAAGGTGTAGAGCGTGACCGTGTCGCACATGTTCTGCTCATCGCAGCCGTAGAAGATCACGGCCATGCCCTGGTCATGAACGAGATTGCCCGCGCGCACGATGATCAGTGGATCGCCGCTGTTGTCGCGCTGGACTTCGTATTGAAGTTCATAGGCATCGAGCGCCTTGCTCACCTGCTCCGGCGAGAGCTTCACCACGACATTGTCAGCCGCCTGGGCGCCTGCCGTCAGGGTCACCAAACTCATCGCCCCGAGGGCCATCGCCACCAAAAAATTCCGCATATCCGCAATTCCTCGCATCTCGTGCGCACCCGCTGCGCCCTGTATCGGACAATATCATAGCCTTGCCGGTCCCCGGCGTCCAAGGGGGGCCGGTCCGGTGCATGCCTCAGGGCCGGGGGCCGGGGCTCCAAGGACCCATCGCCGGGCCCGGCGCGCCGGCTTGCCAGTCCAGCCAGCGGCACAGAAACGGGCGGGTTTCCCGCGGATCGATGACCTCATGAAGGCTGAAACTCTCGGCCCGGGGGAAGGGCGAGAGCCCGGCGGCGAATTGGGCTTCCAGTTCCGCGCGGCGGGCCTCGGGATCCTCGGCGGCGGCGATATCCCGGCCGAAGGCGACCGCCACGCCCCCCTCGATCGGTAGGGCGCCCATCTCCGCGGACGGCCAGGCGAGCACATAGGCGTTGGGGCCGAAATGGGCCGCCGCGGCGACGCCGAAGGCCTTGCGGATGATGACGCTGGCCCACGGTACCCGCGAAGTGGCCGCCGCCATGACCGCGACCGTGCCGTGACGGATGGTCGCTGCCTCCTCCGCATCCGGACCGATCATGAAGCCCGGCTCATCCACGAGGCTCACCACGGGCAAGCCGAATTGGTTGCACAGATCAATAAGCCGGCGGGCTTTCTGCGCCCCCAGCGCGGTCATCGCACCGGCATAGAAGCGGCAGTCATTGGCGAGGATACCCACGGGCCGTCCCTGAAGGCGCGCCAGAAGCGTGACGATGCCCTTGCCATAGGTCTTACCCAGTTCGAATACGGAGCCGTTATCGAAGATCAGTGAGGCAATTTTCCGGATATCATAGGCCTTGCGCCGGTCACGCGGAACGATGGCCGCCAGCCGGTCGTCGCAGCGGTCGGCGGGGTCGCCGTTATCGTCCGTGGGCGGTGTATCCCAGACATTTGCCGGGAGAAACCCGAGAAAACGGCGGATCTGATCGAGTGCGTCGTCTTCGTCAGCCGCGATATTGTCCACCGCACCGCTGGCGCCGTGAACCTTGGCACCGCCGAGTTCCTCCTTTGTCGGACGAACGCCGAGCGCCCGTTCGACAATGGCAGGGCCGGCGACCATGACGGCGGCGGTCTCCCGGGTCATCACGGAAAAATGAGAGGCGGCGAGCCGGGCGGCCGGAAATCCGGCCACGGGACCCAGCGCCGCCGAAGCGACCGGCGATTGGGCATAGACATGGGCAAAGGATTGGAACCGGGGCCGGCTGAACACCGGCTCGCCGGCCGGCCGGTTGCCGCCGCCCGATCCGCGCACCGAGCCGCCGCCGCCTTCGAGGAGGCGCACCAGGGGCAGGCGCAGATGCAGCGCCAGGTCCTCGGCATAGACGCTCTTGCGCAGGCCGGCCGCATTGGGCGATCCGCCGCGCAAGGTGAAATCCTCGCCGCCGACGACCGCCGGGCGGCCGTTGAGATGGCCGACACCGACGACATAATTGGCCGGGGAGAAGGCGGCCGCTTCGCCCGGTTCCTGATGACCGGCGGCAAGACCGTGTTCGGCGAAGCTGCCCGGGTCGGTCAGCCGGGCGATCCGTTCGCGTATGGTCAGCCGGCCCCTGGCATGGTGCGCTGCAACAGCTTCCGGACCACCCTGGCCCTGAGCGGCGTCGCGCCGACGGTACAGATCCGCGATCTCCTCATCCCAAGTCATTTTGTGTCCCATCCTGTCCGGCCTGCCGCCCGGCGCTATCGGTTGCCCTTGCGGCACGGTCATGATGTTATGCTCGCCATCGCGATGCAAACGGCTTCGGCGGCGGCAATGACACAGACGGATCTGGCGGCTCTGGCAGACAGGCTGGCAACGGTTCTGACGGCTGCGGACATGCCGCTGGGTGCTCTCATCGTGATCGATCTGGGACCCGACGGCGCACTGGTGATCGACGGTCGCGGCCCGGCACCGCAGGTTACCTTTGGGCCGCCCGCCGAGGCCGCCCGCGCCACAGCCGATTGCATACTGACAATCACGGCGCCTCTCTTCGAGCGCATCCTGGCTGGCGATCTCGATGAGACGGCGGCCTTCATGCAGGGCGATCTTCAGATCACGGGCGATGCGGCCGCTGCCGCCCGACTCAATGACAGTTTGCGCGCGCGGCGCGCCTGACACGGCTCAGCCTGGAGGACCCAATGGCACGAGCGATCCTGGTCGAGACCGAAACCGCGCGGGCGCCGGAGGGCGGGGAGGTCTCGGTTGTGATTGCGCCGGACGGCGTGGAACTCCGCGCCGCGCGCTGGCCTGTACCGCAGGGCACCGCCGCCCGGGGGACGGTGGTCCTGCTCAATGGGCGCACCGAATTCATCGAGAAATATTTTGAAGTGATCGGCGAGTTGCGGGAGCGCGGCTTTGCGGTCTTAACCATGGATTGGCGCGGGCAAGGGCTGTCCAGCCGCATGCTGACGAACCACGACAAGGGCCATGTCGGGGATTTCGCACATTTCGAATCCGATGCGCTCTTGGTCATGGACAGTCTGCTCACGGGCGACATGCCGCGTCCGGTCATTGTGATGGCCCACAGCATGGGCGGCAATGTCGCGCTGCGGCTCCTGCAAAATCATGGCGACCGGTTTGCCCGCGGCGTTCTGTGCGCGCCGATGACGGGGATCCATACGGATGGCCCGCCGGCCTGGCTCGTGCGGCTCCTGGCCCGGATCTTCGACAGTCTGGGGTTCGGGGTGTCCTTTGCGTTCGGCCAAAAGCCGGTCGATCTGGAGGCAGAGACATTCGAGGCCAATTCGGTAACGCGCGATGCCGCGCGGTTCGAGCGCACATTGACCATTGTGACGAGCGAGCCGGCGTTGGCGCTTGGCGGTGTGACGTGGCACTGGCTGCGCGCCGCGTTCAACAGCATCGATCAGGTTACCGCGCGGGCACGCGTCAAGGCGCTCACCATGCCGGTTTTGCTGGCGAGCGCGGGCGAGGAAAAATTCGTGGACCCCAAGAGCCATGAGCGTCTGGCGCGCCTGAATGAGCGCATCACACTCGTTTCGTTCCCGGACGCACTTCATGAAATCTTGATGGAGCGCTCGGAGATCCGTGCCCGGTTCTGGGACAGTTTCGATGCGTTCACGGCGGACCTGCCGGCGGGGGCCGGACCGGAGCGATAGGGCGTTAAGGTTAGTCCGCGCGCTGAAGGATATCGAGCGCCGCCTCGTGCAGATCAGCGGTTGCGGCGGCGATCACCTGGCCGCCCTGCTGGGCCGAGCCGCCCGACCAGGAGGTGATCACACCGCCCGCGCCCTCGACGATGGGGATCAGGGCCTGGATATCGTAGGGTTTGAGGCTGGCCTCCACCACAAGATCGATATGGCCGGCCGCCAGTAGGCAATAGGCATAGCAATCCAGACCATATCGCGACAGGCGCACGCGGCTTTCCAATTCGTCGAAGGCGGCGCGTTCGGTGCGGGTCTTGAACATGCGCGGGTCGGTCGCCGCCAAGCGGGCTGCGGCAAGATCGCGCACCGCGCTCGTGGTCAGGCTGGGCAGGTTGTCCGTGGACGGCACGATATCGGGGCCCATGTAAAAGCTGCCCGACGGGCAACCCAGGAACCGTTCGCGGGTGAAGCCCTGATCCATCAGGCCCAGAACCGGGCGATGGCCGTCATTGATGGCGATCAGCGTGCCCCAGACCGGGGCGCCGATCACGAAACTGCGGGTCCCGTCGATGGGATCGATTACCCAGGTGATGCCGCTGCTGCCCGGCTCATGGCCGTATTCTTCGCCCAGAATGCCGTGAGACGGATAGCAGGCGCGGATATGGGCGCGAATCGCTTCTTCGGCGGCGCGGTCGGCCACGGTCACAGGATCGAACCCGCCGGCGCCCGGACTGCCTTTGTTTTCCGCCGTTACATTCTGACGGAAATGCGGGCGGATCTCAGCGCGGGCCAGATCCGCGCAGGCCAGCATGGTGCCGATCAGCCCGGAAAGGGCGTCGTCTGCGATCAAGGGCGGGGCGCCCGTCGGGGCTGCGCTCATGGTCTGGCATCCTCCGGCAACGGCGTGTCGCGCTGCGGTTCTAGCGCGCCGAGCCTCGCATGCGGGCAGGCGGACCGCCAAGCCAGAATATCGGGAAAAAATGTCCGTAATGGCAAAACGGCGGCCGGAAGGGCCGCCGTTTGGGTCTTTGTGGCGCGTCGTGGCACGCCTTATGCCGCTTCTTCGTCCGCCTTGCCGGAGTGATTCAGGGCCTTGGCGAGATCCAGAAGGCGCCGGCGCGGGCCCTCATCGAGACCGTAATAGGCCCGGATCAGGTCCATGGTTTCCTTATCGGCCAGAACGCTGGGATCGATCTGGTCGCTGGCGCCGTCGAGCGCGCCGCTCGGCTCCAGGCCGTCGAAAAAGAACGAGACGGGCACATCGAGCGCATTGGCGAGGTCGAACAGACGGCTCGCGCTGATGCGGTTGGCGCCGCTCTCGTATTTCTGGATTTGCTGGAATTTGATGCCGACGGCGCTGGCCAACTGCTGCTGGGTCATGCCCACCAGCCAACGGCGATGGCGCAAACGCTGGCCGACATGCAGGTCAACGGGGTGTTTCATGGTGAGGGACTCCATCTACTCAGAGCCGTACAGCAACTCATACCTGTACGGATGGTGGTTTATGACGGTGTCATCTCCCCCTCCCAGAGGATGACGCCGCTGATTATGGTTCGCCTACCGTTTCTGGAGTCTGTACAACGACCCCGCGAAACGTCATGTGCAGGTGATCCGGCAAGGATAGCATGTGCAACGCGCATGCCGGGCGAAAAAATTAACCTTAATGCCGCACGCCGTGTATCCGCCGCACGCAGCACTTGCGCAATCGGTTGCACAGGCTGGCAGAAACCCCAGCGTTCAGGCGGCGTTCAGCTTGATTGCGAGACGGATCTAAAGGGCCGCATCCTTTGCGCGTCTTTTGCGCATATGCGGCTCCAACTCGCGTTTCCGGATACGGATGCTTTGCGGGGTGACTTCCACAAGCTCATCATCGTCGATATAGGCGATGGCCCGTTCCAGAGGCATGGCGCGCGGCGTGCTCAGCTTGATGGCGTCGTCCTTGCCGGATGCGCGCACATTGGTCAATTGCTTGGATTTAAGGGGGTTCACGTCGAGATCGTTCCCACGCGCATGTTCCCCGATCACCATGCCCTTATAGACCGGCACGCCGCCGGGGATGAATAATTCTCCGCGTTCCTCCAAATAGAACAGCGCGTAAGCCACGGCGTCGCCCTGTTCGGTGGAGATCAGCACGCCGTTGCGCCGGCCTTCGATGGGTCCGCGATAGGGGGCATAGGAATGAAACACGCGGTTGAGCACACCCGTGCCGCGCGTGTCGGTCAGGAACTGACCGTGATAGCCGATCAGCGCCCGCGCCGGGCAATGGAAGACGACACGGGTTTTTCCGCCTGAGGATGTCCGCATGTCGATCATCTCGCCCTTGCGCAAGGAGAGGGTCTCGATCACGGTGCCGGAAAACTCCTCATCCACATCGATGACGACTTCCTCGATAGGTTCCAGACGCTCGCCGGTGTCCGGATCCTCCTGGAGCAGAACACGCGGCCGGCTGATCGCCAGTTCGAAGCCTTCCCGGCGCATGGTCTCGATCAAAACGCCCAGTTGCAACTCGCCCCGGCCGGCGACCTCGAAGGCATCCTTGTCGCCGGTATCGCGCACCTGCAGGGCGATATTGCCCTCCGCTTCGGCCATCAGACGGGCACGGATCACCCGGGACTGGACCTTGTCGCCCTCGCGGCCCGCCAGCGGCGAGTCGTTGACCTGGAAGGTGACCGCGATGGTCGGCGGGTCGATCGGCAGCGAGGCCACGGGCTCGGTAACACTCATGTCGCAGATCGTGTCGGACACGGAGGCTTTCTGAAGACCGGCAATGGTGACGATATCGCCGGCCTCGGCGCGCTCCACGGGTTCGCGGGTCAGGCCGCGGGCCGAGAGGATCTTGGTCAGCCGGCCGCGCTCAATCTCGGTGCCGTCCCGGTTCAGCACCTTGATCATCTGGTTGGCTTTGGCGATGCCCTTTTCGATGCGCCCGGTCAGGAGGCGGCCGAGAAACTGATCGGATTGCAGCGTTGTGGCCAGCATGACCAGCGGTTGGTCTTCGGTCGCGGCTTCGCGGACCTGCGGCTGGGGCACATGCTGGATGATCCGCTCAAAGAGGACCGTCAGGTCGGTGCGCGGCTCATCGAGATCGGCCACCGCCCAGCCGTCCCGCCCGGAGGCGTAGAGCAGGGGGAAATCCAGCTGCTCGGTGGTCGCATCCAGGCTGGCGAAGAGGTCGAACACTTCTTCGTGGACCTCATCGGGCCGGGCGTCGGGCCGGTCGATCTTGTTCACCACCACAATCGGGCGCAGGCCCAGGGCGAGCGCCTTGGCGGTCACGAATTTGGTCTGGGGCATCGGCCCCTCGGCGGCATCGACCAGCAACACCACGCCGTCCACCATGGACAGAATGCGCTCCACCTCGCCGCCGAAATCGGCGTGGCCGGGGGTATCGACAATGTTGATGCGCACCGGGTCAGCGCCGGGCGGCTCCCAGATCACGCCCGTGCATTTCGCCAGGATGGTGATACCGCGCTCGCGCTCCAGATCGTTTGAGTCCATGGCGCGCTCCGCCACGGTCTGATTGTCACGAAAGGTGCCGCTCTGGCGCAGCAATTGGTCCACAAGGGTGGTTTTGCCATGATCGACATGCGCGATGATGGCGATATTGCGCAGTTCCATTGTCCGAAGCTTTCAAGCCGTGGGGCGGGCGTGATCGCACCGCTGTCGCGCGGGACTATAGTCGGCCCGCACCGGCGCGCAAGGTCAGGCGGAATCGCCGGCCGTCAGATCGAGTTCGACGCGCACCACGCCCGGCTCGCCCGGTTCGCGATGGATGGTGAACCCGAGCCGCCGGTTGAGGTCGAGCATGCCCTGATTGCCCGCCAGCACATGGCCGTAAATGCCGTTGAGACCCATGGTTCGGGCATAGGCGATGATATGTTCCATCAGTATGCGGCCCAGGCCAAGCCCTTGCAGATCGGAGCGCACCACCACCGCATATTCACCGATGTCGCCGCTGTGGTCGCGCACCAGGCGCACCACGCCCATGATCTCGGCTTCGCCCGGCAGCCCCGGCCCGGCCAGCACGAAGGCCATGTGCCACTCGTAATCGATCTGGGTGAGACCGGCCATGAATTCGTGAGTCGCGGTCTTGATGGGCCGGAAGAAGCGCCGGCGGACATCCTCCGGCGACAGACGATTGAAATGATCGATCAGGGCCGGCTCGTCTTCCGGGCGGATCGGGCGCAGGAGCACCACCCGGCCGTCGCGTGCGGTGACATGGCGCTCCAACTCGCGCGGATAGGGGCGGATGGCGAGCCGGTTGCGGGCATCCGGCGCGGTCAGCGGTTCTGCCGTGATCTCGATGGCGGCAGTGGTCCAGGCCGCCCGCACCGGCCCGACCAGAATGCCGTCCATGTCCAGGCGGACGATATCGGGCAGATCCACCAGCATCTGGCTGGTCTGCATGAGCGCGAGCGCCAGCGATTCAAGACGCGCGCCTTCGCCGGGCCGCTGGAACAGGCTGGGGCCGAGCCGGTGCGACAGGATCACATCCTGGGCCAGAGTCTGGTTGAGCGGCGGTAATCCGACCGCGGGCGGACTGATCAGATCGCCTTCGGGACCGGCGAGACCCAGAACGATCAGGGGACCGAATTCCGGATCGATGGCCGTGCGGATGCGCCAGGGGACGGAGGCCACATCGGTGCCGAGCGGGCCGGGGCGCAGGCCATAGGCGGCGAACACGGCTCCGGTGTCCTCCGGCGTCAGACGGCTCAGACCCTGGGCTTGCGCTGCGGCGATCCGAGTCCGGGCGGCTGCCGGGTCCACATTGAACAGGGCCGGCAACGAGGCCGGGGTTTCCCGCAAGGCAATCGAGACCTGCCGGTGATTGTGCAAAACACTGAAAGCGGCAATGGCCGTCGAGGGGGTTTCGAAACTGGGAATATGGGCTTCGGCAAAAACGCGCCGGGCCGCCGCGGCCTCGGCCCCGCCGGGCCAGCTTGTCAGGATCCACGGGCGGCGGCGGTTCGGCGTGCGCCGGGCGGTTTCAACGGCCTCGGCCACCGCGCGGGCGGTTTCCTCGCCCGAGGCGACCCCGGTCGGTCCGGCAAGGACCAGGATCGCATCGGTGTTGGGATCCTCCATCATCACGTCCAGGGCGCCGCGAAACCGCGCACCGTCCGCATCGGGCAGAATGTCCACCGGGTTCGCGCGGGGGCGCCCGGGCGGCAGCAGGGCGGAGAGGCGCGTAACCGTATCGGGCGCCAGGGTTGCGAGCCGTCCGCCGCGCTCCAGCAGACTGTCCATCGCCATGGTGCCGATGCTCTCGCCATTGGACAGGATCGCCAGACGGTCGCCGGTCCCGGGCAGACTGTCCGCGGGCAGACGGGCCGACAGCGCTTCGACCGTATCGAACAGGGCCTCCAGGGTGCGCACCTGTATGAGACCCGCCCGCCGGAACGCGCCGCCATAAATCAGGTGCCGGTCCGGCAGGCTCGGGTCGATCACCGCGCCTTCGGGTAGATAGTCATCGCCGTGCGTGCCGGCCTTCATGATGATCACCGGCTTGGTCCGCGCGGCATGGCGGGCGGCGGACAAGAATCGGCGCGCGAAGGGCAGGCGCTCCGCATAAAGAACGATGGACCGGCAGCGGGTGTTCTCGGCGAGATAGAACAGCACATCCGAATAGTCCACGTCGATCATGTCGCCCAGCGAGATCACATGGGAAAACCCCAGGCCCTGGAGATTGGCCCAGTCCACCAAAGGACCTGCGGCGGTGGCCGACTGGCCGACAAAGGCGATCGGTCCGGGCCGGGCGTTGAAGCGCGACATCGCCGCATGAAGGCCGTTATGGGGGGTTGACAGACCGAGGCAGTTCGGCCCGGCAATGCGGATGTCGTGGGCCCGGGCGATGTCGATCAGCATGCGGCGCAGATCGGCGGCGGGCGTCTCGCCGCGTTTGAGATCGGAAATGATGACGCAGGCGCGCACACCGCGCCGCCCCAGCGCGGTAAGCGCCTCGACCACGGTATCGGCCGGTGAGGTGATCACCGCCAGGTCGGGCACCTCGGGGGCCTCTTCGATGCCGGTCAGGCAGCGGCGTCCCAGCACGGTCTTGCGGCGCGGATTGACCGGATAAAGGGGGCCTTTGAAGCGCTCGATCAGATTGCGGGTCACAACGCCGGCCACGGACGTGGCGCTTTCGGTCGCGCCGATCACGGCCACCGACTGGGGCTCGAACAGATAGTCGAGATTGCGGATCGTCACGACGACCTCCCTGAGCGGCGGTGGCTTTTGAACGCCTCTAGTATAGAGAGGCCGGGCCCGCGCGTCCCGGTCTTGAGCCCGGCGCGCGCGCGGGGCATCTTGGGCGCCCGGCAGATCTGCCGTTGGGGAGAAACCGAGCCATGTTTCCGCATGCACCGCGCCGCCCGCCCGATCCGGCGCCGCCCGATACCCTGCTCTGGCGGTTTGCCCGCCGGCTGCCGCGCCCGGTGCTGACCCTGGCCACGCTGGCGTTCGTATCGTCGCTGTTCGTGTTCTGGATCACCGGCGCGCTGCGCATCGGGGACCCGGACAGCCCTTACATGGACGGGCGCTACTCCTTTATCGGACTGGCGCTGATGTTTTCGTCGCTGTTCGCCTATTTCACGGTGTTCAGCCTGGTGACCAGCCGTCAGGGCGGGCGCGTGTTCGCCCAATTCAAGAACCGCACGGTCCCCGGCGTGGCGATTTCCACCTATCAGCACCGCTATGCGGAAAGCTCCAATCCGGTGCTTTGGATCATTGCGGTTGTCACGGCCATGGGCCTTGCCGGGCTCCAGTCGTCCGATCTCCTGGTGTTGTTTTTCGACCATCCAAGGGAGGCGTTGTGGGCCGGGGTGCTCAGCTTCGCCAATCTCGCCGTGTGGTCGTTCAGCTTCATCGCGGCCGGCTGGGTGTTCAAGGGCAGTTTAATTCTGGCGGAGTTTATCCGGGACGGCGTTCAACTCGATGTTCGCGATCCCTCGCAGCTTCGGCTGTTCACCCGGCTCGGTCTGGGCAACGCGGCGCTGTTTGTGGGCATTCTGGCGCTGTTGCCGATCCAGAGCATCGACGACCGGGGCCCGGCGGGCTTCGTCATTCCGCTCATCATCACCCTGCCGTCGGCCCTGGCGGTCTGGCTGATCCCGGTGATGGCGGCGCGTGCCCGCATCAAATGCGCGAAGGACGAGGAGCTGGACCGGGTGCAGGAGGCGCTCGGGGCCGCGGGCGACGGGCTCGACGCGCGCAGCCTGGAGCGGATCAACGCGCTCCTGGCCTATCGCAATCACATCGAAGCCGTCCATGAATGGCCGTTCGGGGCCTCCAGCCTGCTCAGGATCGCGATCTACGTGGTCATCCCGACCACGGCCTGGACGGTCGCGATCTTCGCCGAAGTCTGGCTGGAGCGGACGCTGCAATAACCGCCGGACGGTCAATCGAAAAGCTTGGCGCTTTCGTCCCAATAGGCTTCGTCGAAGCCGGGGATATCGAGATTGACGAGAAACTGCTTGGTGCAGTTCTCCCAGCTGAACCGCATGGCATGGGCCCGGCAGGCCGCCGCATCGGCAACCCCGAGAGCCCTGCGGCAGGCGGCTTCCAGATCATTGTCGAGCGCACCGACCGTGCCGTCCTCGAAGATGTCTTTCGGCCCCTGGACCGGGTAGGCGGCAACCGGGGTGCCGCAGGCCAGCGCTTCGACATTCACCAGGCCGAAGGTGTCGGTCAGGCTGGGAAACACGAACACATCGCTGGCCGCATAGATCCGGGCCAGTTCTTCCCCGAATTTCGTTCCCATAAAGACGGCCCTGGGATAGGCCTGCTGGAGGTCCGCGCGCATCGGACCGTCACCGACGACAACCTTGGTGCCGGGCAGGTCGAGCGCCAAAAACGCGTTGATGTTTTTCTCTACCGCGACCCGGCCGACATAGAGCCAGAGCGGGCGCGGCAGGTCCTCGAATGCGGGCAGGGGCTCGGCAAAGGGACGGAACAGGCCGGTATCCACCCCGCGCGACCAGATCCGAAGATTTTCCAGGCCCCGTTCGGCCATCTCGTCTTTGAGCGACTGGGTCGCGACCATCACCGCCGAGGCCTGATTGTGGAACCGGCGCAGATAAGCATATCCCCAGGACACCGGAAGCCCGGTCCGGGCGGTGACATATTCGGGGAACCGGGTGTGCAGGGATGTCGTGAACGGATGATCCCGGCGCAGACAAAAGCGCCGGGCCGCGAGCCCCAGGGGGCCTTCGGTGGCGATGTGGATCGCATGGGGGCGGAAGGTGTTGATGTGCTTGGCCAGCTTGCGGTTCGGCAGGAGCGCAAGACGAATTTCCGGATAGGTCGGCATCGGCACGGTGCGGAACATGTCCGGCGTGATGTAGCTGACCTCGTTGCCGAAGCGTTCAAGCTGGGTGCCGAGCGTCTCCAGGGTGCGGACCACGCCATTGACCTGGGGGATCCAGGCATCGGTCACGATGAGAACCTTGAGACCGGAATGGGGATTGGGATCGTCCATGCCGCCGGCCTTGCGGCGCCGGCGCAGGACTTTCAAACGGTTTCCGGCCCGGCGGTACCAGGTGGATTTCCGGGTGTCCGTGGAGTCTGGTGACGGCTCGCTCATCCCCGCCCCTTCCCGATGATGCCCCGCGCTTGCCGGGCGTCTGCGGCCCGTAGCACGCTGGATCATAACGGCGGGCGGGTCCGGCAGCCTAGGCGAAAGTGCCATGGGCCGCCGCGAGAGGCGTATTTCGGGCGGCGAGGCCGTGCCGATGGCTCAGCGGATCAGCACGGCGGCCTGTTGAGCGCGCGCGGCGGGTGTCGCCGACAGGGAGGGCACCGCGAAGAACAGGCTCGCTGCGCGATGGAGCGTGCGCGAGGATCCGCCCAGATGGGTCGACGGCACCAGGATGAGGTTGGGGGCGCCGGTGGACGCAGTTTCAACCGGTCCGGTCAAAGCCACGGTGCGTTTGAGGTCCTTCGCCAGGGCCCGGCGGGTGCCTGCGGGCCGGGTCGCGGCGCCCAGCGAGGCCGTAACGGTTTCGTCCGATCCACTGAACGCGGCCGCAACCGGGGTCCCGAGGCTGGCCAGGACGCGGGCGCTGCGGCGCTCGTCCAACGCGGCCAGGCGGCTTGCGCGGGCGGCGCGCTGGTCCTTACGGACACGCTCGGCGCGGTCTTTTTCCTGGGCCCAGAAGCGGTCGATCTTGGCGCCATAGGCCGCGCCGCTGTCCGGGTCATGGGAGTGATACGCGCGCACGGCGACCCGCCACTCGCCGTGCAAGGCATGAAGATGGGCCAGGAACTGGGCCGCGTAAGCGGTGTTGGCCGTGGGATCGAGGGCTTCCTCGACACTGGTGAAGGCGCGCGGATGATATTTCAGGTTCACCTGCATGCAGCCGACATCGATGCTTTCGACCCCGGAGCGCCGGAAGGTGCGGACCGCATCCACCGCTTCGGCCTTGGTGGCGAAGCGGTAGCCCTGGCCGCGCACATTGATGGTCCAGGGCCAGGGGGCCGATTCGCTGCGGCCGATGCCGCGAATACCGGTTTCGGTGACGGCGATGGCCGGTAAAAGACTGTCCGGCAGCCCGGCCGCGCGCCCGACCTCATCGGCAGCGCTCCGGCATTGGCTCCAGCCCGGATCGCCCGCGTCCACGGGCGGGACGCCGCCGCTGCTGTCGGCCAACGCCTGCGGCGCGGCGCCCAGCGCGGTCACAATAAGCAGGAGGGCGGCGGTCCAGATTTGCGCCGGGACCGGCCTGCGATAACGCTCAAACCACATCATGGATGACTGTCTACCCCGCGGACGGTTGTAAACCTGTTGTTGCTTCCCCTTGTTCCGCGCGACCCGCTTATAACAAAATTGGCCCAACGCGCTTAAGGAAAAATTGCTCATATCCGATTGTGCGTTGCAAAAAATCCGGTGCCGGGGGCCGGGTGCGGCCTTCTTGCACCATGGCTTTGCGTTGTGTTTCAAAGTGTTGAGTGCCTTGTGTTGCGCCCCGGTCACAGCCCACAGGATCCGGCTGGAGCCCTTGATTTATGTGCGCTGCGGGAGCATATACTGCAGTGCGGCATCATCGCGATGCTGCTGCCCTTCCTGGGCGTTTCCTCCCTAGACTTGGGCCGCCTCCTGTGAGGCGGCCTTTTTTCTATCCGGAAGGCTGGCTTCGGTGAAAACAAGGGCACGCAAGGCCCGTGCCGGGACGTGGGGCGTCAGTCGGTGTGGACCAGCAGATCGGGCATCAGGCTGGTGAGCCGGTCGATCAGCATGGACAGGTCCCGTTTGACCGCGGCGAAGCGGCGTCCCCGCGTCATGCCGACCTCGTCCATATAAAGACCGCGGTTGATCTCGATCTGGAGGGCATGAACGCCCAGGGCCGGGCGGCCGTAATACTCGGTACAAAACCCGCCGGCATAGGGCGAATTCCGCGTCACCCGGTAGCCGAGCGCGCGTAGGAAGTCCCCCGCCGCATGGGACAGGGCATAGGTGCAGGCCGTGCCATAGCGGTCGCCGAGCACGAAATCCGCGCGGTTGGTCCCCCGGTCGCGGTCGAGCGGGCCGCCGATCGACGGCATGGAATGGCAATCGATCAGCACCGCGCAGCCGAACCGCGCCTTGGTCTGCTCCAGCAGGTCCTTCAGGGTGGCGTGATAGGGCTGATAATAATGGACGATCCGATGTTCGGCTTCGGCGAAGGGAATCTTCGTCCCATAAATATCCGCGCCGTCCGAGACCGACCGGGCGATGGTCCCCAGGCCGCTGGCGACCCTGAGCGAGCGGGTATTGACCCAGCGCGGCAGCGGATCGGCGAACATGCCGGGATCCAACTCCCAGGCCTCGCGGTTCACATCCACATATGCGCGCGGGAAATGCGCCTTGAGCAACGGCGCGCCGCATGCAGGCGCGGCGGCGAACAGATCGTCCACGAAAGCGTCTTCGGAGCGGCGCAGGGTCACCGGGTCGAGTTGGGAGACAGCCAGAAAATCGTCCGGATAATCCCGCCCCGAATGGGGCGAGGAAAACACGAACGGCACGGTCTGCTCGTCCGGTTCATGGATTTCCAGCGCCGGATCGACCGCCGCCGGCCGGCCGGGTGCGCCACCCAGGACCGTGCCTGCGGTGGCGGGCTGGGCTGTCCAAAGTGCTCTCATCGGGGCCGGAATCCTTCGATCGGCGGACCTGTGCTGAGACCGTTGCCCCGGTCCGCGGCGGACCTGGAACGGACGATCCAGCGGCGCGGGCCATGGACGTCGGGGAAGGGCGTTGCGATGGGCGGGCGGGCCGGCCGCCGCAACGAGCCTGGGCAAGAGCAGACCATCTTCCGGTGGGCCGATCAACCGCGCGGGAGTGGCTGTGCCAAGGGGGCATTGACTTCCCCGCCCGGGAGCGTCTTAGCGTCGGGCCTTTAGCCGCTGTTTACCTTTTGGGCGCTTTAGTGTGGGGTACCAAAACGAAAGGGCCGCAGGGTTTGAGTGGCGGCCTGAGACAGCCAAGGGTGGGGCAATGGCGAAGATCCTGCTTGCCGAAGACGATGAAGCGATGCGCCGTTTTCTTAAGGGCGCACTGGAAAAGGCCGGTCATGCGGTCACGGATTTCGGGCAGGGCGACGAGGCGTTGACCGAGCTTGAACAGACCATGTTCGATCTGTTGCTGACCGATATTGTCATGCCGGTCATGGACGGGATCGAATTGGCGCGCCGTGCCGCCGAGATCGATCCCAATCTGAAGATCATGTTCATCACCGGTTTTGCCGCCGTGGCGCTCAATCCGGACAACAATGCGCCCAAGGATGCGAAAGTGCTCTCCAAGCCCTTCCATCTGCGCGATCTGGTGCATGAAGTGGAGCGCATGGTCGCGGCCTGACGGCCCGGTTACGCCATGCCTCGGGCCCGGTCCGGACCGGCGGATCGGCGCTTGCGCCCCGCCGCCATTCCCGATATATCGCTCGTCTCACTTCCCGCGCCCGGCCGGTCGGATCTGCGACATGCGTGCCCGGGCACCCCTTGAGGGGCGCGTAGCTCAGTGGGAGAGCACTACGTTGACATCGTAGGGGTCGGCAGTTCAATCCTGCCCGCGCCCACCATTCGCCCGCCGGCCCTTTAGGCCGGGCCGGCGCCGTCTTCGTCTTCCTTAACAGCCGGTCAAACCGGGCATGCAACGGTCATGCACCGACGGGATGTCCGCGCGTGGCCCGGAACGGTCCCGTGTTCTGGGTGTTCTTGGAAAAAGCCCTATCATCGAGGATCGAAGAAAAAGACCGGAGCGCACCGCCATGACGATCCCGCCGATCCAATCGACGACTCCCGCGCCGGCCGAGGACGGGTCGCCCTGGCAACAGATTTTCGGCGTCGGCGATATGCAATCCCAGATCGACAGCGCGATCGCATGGGCTGAGGCGACGATCTTCAATGTGAATGTCGCGATCCAGTTGGGTCTTGTGGTGGCGGCCCTTGCCGCGGCCCTGATTTTCGGCCCCCAGCTCAAGCGGTTCTTCAAGAAGCGGATCATCGCCCGGCTCGACCCCGGCGTCCTGCAAAAGGCCGCCAAGGCCCTGGCGGTTATCGCCGTCCCCATTGCGCTTTATGTCTGGATGATGATCTTCCGGATCATTCTGGGCAGCGCGGGCTATCCGGTCGCGGTCATCGAAGGGGCGCTCAGCCTGCTGACCGCCTGGATTGCCATCCGCCTGGTGACGCTTCTCATCCGGTCGAAATTCTGGTCCGCCGCGGCGTTCTACATCGCCTGGCCGGTCGCGGCGCTCGATGCGTTCGGCCTGCTCGACGATGTGGTCGCACAGATGCAGGCCCTGGCCATCCCGCTCGGCGAGGGGACGGGCGGCCAGCCCATCGCGGTGAGCCTTCTCGATATAGTCCGCACGCTGCTTTATTTCGGCGTGCTGTTTTGGGGCGCCAGCCTCCTGGGGCGCACGATTGAAACGCAGATCGAGCGGATCGATGAACTGACCCCGTCCTTCAAGGCGCTGATCGTCAAGATTTTGAAGATCGCACTGCCGGTGGTGGCGCTGATCATCGCGCTTCAGATCGTCGGCTTCAATCTGGCCACGCTTGCCGTGTTCAGCGGGGCGCTGGGTCTGGGGATCGGTCTGGGGCTCCAGCGGATCGTCGCCAATTTCATTGCCGGCTTCACGCTGATCGCGGATCGGTCGATCAAGCCGTCGGATGTGATCGAGATCGATAGTATCTTCGGCTGGGTCACCGCCATGGAGGCGCGCTATGTGGCCATCCGCACCCGGGACGGCACGGAACATCTGATCCCGAACGACCGGTTCATGTCCGAAGGCGTGGTGAACTGGTCGCGCTCGGACCGGGTGGTACGGCTCCATGCGCCGTTCGGGGTGTCGTATGAGACGGACGATCTGCGCGCCGTCCAACAGCTTGCGGTCAAGGCGGCGGCCCGTGTCGAGCGGGTCGTCGAGACGCCAAAGCCGGTGTGCAATGTGATGGAGTTCGGGGACAGTTCGGTGAATTTCGATTTGCGCTTCTGGATCCGCGATCCGGTCAATGGCATGGCCAATGTGCGCAGCGAGGTCTATTTGGAGGTCTGGGATGGGCTGAAGGCCGCCGGAATCGCCATCCCGTTCCCCCAACGCGATCTGCATGTCAAATCATGGCCGGAAACGGCTGCGGAGCATTCCGGTGCCGACCGGAATGCTCCGCCCACGTCATCGCAAGCCGCGAAGATTTAACGGAACAGGTTTTTCAGTCCGCCCTGGAGCAACTGCGCGCCGAGATCGGCCGCCAGATCGCCGTTCGGGCTGGCCTGATCGACGAGTTGCGGGATCGCGGCCTGAAGGCCGGATACCGCGTCCTGTTCCGGCAGCCCGAGACGTTGGGCGAACCCGTCCACATGCTCCTTGCCCAGAACCGACAGAATGCTCTCGGCACTGATCGCCTGATTGCCGCCTGAACTGAGCCAGGAGTTGGCCAGATCCATCAGGCCCTGTCCGTTCATGCGGGCCAGGAGGCCCGGCAGGTCGATCTTGCCGTCCGGGCCGCTCAACAGCCCCTGAAGGGCCTCGGCAACGGTCCCGAGATCGAGGCCGCCGGCCTTGGACCCGGCCCCGTCGAGAAACGCCTTGGCCGCCATGGCCATCAGCTCTTGTGCATTCATGCTGGATGCTCCCGCCTGATCGCGCCGGTGATCAATAGGTCATTTTCGGATCGAGATCCTTGGCCTGCTCGACCCATTTCTCGACTTGCGACAGTCCGGGGACGGACCGCACCAGGCTCTTGGCCTCATTCACCTCAAGCATTTTGGCGTGGAGGTTTTCGGCATTGCGGTTGCGCAGTTCCTTGACGGTATCCACGCCGGCCGCTTCCAGCAGATCCGAGTATTCTTCGCCGACGCCCGAAATGCGCATGAGGTCGGCCATATTGGCCCAGCGCAGGATGCGCTTGCCTTCGATGCCGGTTTTTTCGGCAATCTCATCGCGGCCTTTCGGGTTCGCGCAGGCCTCCAGCAACTCATCGGTGGTCGTGATCCCGGCGCCGGCCAGCTTTTCGGAATAGGCCGGGCCGATGCCTTCGATTTCGGTGATGTTGTAAGCCATGGGGTCTCCTCTCGATCGGGTATGCGGATGGCCGGTGACGGCCCCGCGCTTATGATCGGGCCGGACGGCCCGGGACCGCCGGCGGCAACCCGCCGCGACGGCGCGAGTATGCCCCTGAATCGCCGGCCGTCCCAAGGGCGAAGTGCTTACGGTTTGGTGCGGCTGCCCTCTTTTCGCGCATTTTGCGTTATTTGCACGATAAGGCGGTGATCATGGGCGCGGGTTGTGGTCAGTCCGGCAAGGGAATGAACTCGTCCTTGTCGGTCGGCGGCAGGCGGAAGCGGCCGGTCTCCCAGTCATGGGCGCGCCAGGCGGCCTTGGCGGCCTCGATTTTCTCTTTCGACGAGGCCACGAAGTTCCACCAGATGTAGCGAGGCTCGGACAGGGTCGCGCCGCCCAGCAGCATGACCCGGGCGCCGCTGTCTCCGGCCGTCATCGAGATCTTGTCGCCGGGACGGAACACCATCATCCGCCCCGCCTCGAACCGGTCGCCGGCGATGGTGATGGCGCCCTCGACCACATACAGCCCGCGGTCTTCGTGATCGTCCGGAAGCGGCAAGCCGGCGCCGGGCTCCAGAACGGCGTCCACATAGAACATCTCGGAAAAGGTCTTGACCGGCGCCCGCGCCCCGTAGGCCGTACCCAGAATAAGCCGGGCGGTCTTGCCGTCGCCCTCCAGAACCGGAAGCGTTTCCTTGCCGTGATGCTCGAAGGCCGGGTCGGTGTCTTCCGCGTCCGCCGGAAGCGCGACCCAGGTTTGAATCCCGAAAATGTCGTGGGGGCGCTGACGGGTGGTTTGGCTCGTGCGCTCGGAATGGGTGATGCCGCGCCCGGCGATCATCCAGTTGACCGCGCCGGGATAAATCATCTGATCGGTGCCCAGAGAATCCTGATGCTGAAATTCTCCTTTGTAGAGATAGGTCACGGTGGCAAGGCCGATATGAGGATGCGGGCGCACATCGATCCCCTGACCGGTGATGAACTCCGCCGGGCCCATCTGGTCGAAGAAGATGAACGGGCCGACCATCTGACGTTTCGGGGAGGGCAAGGCGCGCCGCACTTCAAAGCCCCCCAGATCGCGCGCCCGCGGAATGATTAGTGTTTCAATGGCATCGTCCGCGATCTGATCGGGGCAATGCGGATCGAGGGAAGGGTTCCAGCTCATGGACGGCTCCTCACGGTTGATTCAAGTTACCAGGTCCCAGACCGGCAGCCCGCCGAAACGCTCGTGCAGGAATGTAACGAGCGCCCGGATGCGGGACGACAGATGACGGTGGGGCGGATAGATCAGATGAAGAAAGATCGGCGGCGGGGCATGGTCCGGCAGAACGGTCGCAAGCCGACCGGCTTGAAGGTCCGGTCCCGCGATAAAGGTCGGCACCAGGGCGATGCCGAGACCTTTGACCGCCGCCTGGGTCAGAACCTCGGCATTGTTGGAACACAGAATACCGTTGACCTTGATGTCGCGGGGTCCTTGCTGGCCGATCAGGCGCCAGACATGGCCCGAGGGTAAAGTGCCGTAATGCAGGCAGGGCAGGCGCGCGAGATCCTGCGCGGTTTGCGGCGTGCCATGGCGGTCCAGAAAGCCGGGCGCGGCGCACAGCACCCGGCGGGCCTCCACGATTTCATGATCGATCAGGGAACTGACGTCCGGTCGCTCCGCGATCCGCACTGTCATATCGAACCCGTCCATCACCGGGTCAACGAAGCGGTCGTTCAGGACAAGCTGGATCCGCAAGGCCGGATACCGGATCATGAAATCGGCGAGCGCCGGTCCCAGATGCAGGGTGCCGAAACTCATCGGCGCATTGATCTTCAACTCGCCGCGCGGCTCCTCGGCCTCGTCCGCGATGGATGCCTCGGCTTCTGCGAGGTCGGCCAGGATCGTGCGGGCCCGCTCATAAAAGGCGAGGCCAGCGGGCGTGGCGGCGACGGCGCGCGTGGTGCGGTTGAGGAGTTGGACGCTGAGACGGCTTTCCAGACCGGCGACCAGCTTGTTCACCTGGGAGCGCGACAGCCCCATCACGCGGGCCGCTGCGGCAAAACCGCCCTCATCGACGACCTTGGTGAACGCGGTCAAGCTGGCAAATCGGTCCATGGGGGTGCCTCGGGTGCCGCCATTGTCGCATTTTACGAAACACACTGTCTCGCCAGTGCGTCCGGGCAGTGTTTTGATCAACAAAGATATGCACCGGCTGTGCGAAGCTGGCAAGGCCGCCGCCGGGCCGGTGCAGGTCCTTTCGCTGGCGCCCGGTTCGTGGGATCGTCAATGCCTGACACGATTTTGCCCCTGGAGGATGCCATGGCCGTTGCTCTTGAACCTGCGGACGGGATTGTCCGCATCCGGCTGGAGCGGCCCCCGGTCAACGCGCTCGATCTGGACATGATCCTCGCCTTGGAGCGGATCTTCCGGTCCTTGGATCAGACCGCACCCGTGGTGATCACGGGGTCCGGCGCGGCCTTCTCGGCCGGGGAGGACACCAAGGCCTTCGCCGAGGGCGATGCGTCCTACAAGCGCGAACTGATCCTTGCGATCACGCGCATGACCGCGGCCGCCTTGGCCCTGCCCGTACCGTTGGTCGCTGCCGTGAATGGCCATGCGCTGGGCAGCGGGCTCGTGCTGGCGCTGTGTGCGGATTACCGGATCGCGGTGGATGGGCAGGGCGCGCGGTTCGGGCTCACCGAGGCGCGGGCCGGCATCGCGTTTCCGGCCGGTCCCCTGGCCATCATCGGTCATGAGCTGCCGCCGGCCATGCTCCGCCAGCTGACTTTATCGAGCCTGACCGTCACCTCATCGGATTTGTATATTCTTCGCGTGTTCGATGAGGTGATGCCCCTGGAGCCGCTCCTGGAGCGGGCCGACACGGTTGCCCGGGACATGATGACCCAGCCGGTCTTTACCGTCGTCAAACGCCAGATGCGCGGTGCGCTGGTGGATCATGTGGCGGCTCTGGCGCATATGGACGATGATCCGCTTCTGGAAGCGCTGGGGCTCTGACCGTTCTTAGGGTGTATCCGTCAGTCCCGTGAGGATCGTCGGCCAGGGGACCAGCTTGAAGTTTTGGGTGTCCGCGCCGTCATTGGCGTCGTCCTGGGCCACGAACAACCCGTCCGGAAAATCCGGCCCCAGATCGGCGGTCGTGACGTCGATGCCATCGGTCTCGCTGGTCCCGTCGATGCCGAGCGCGGCGTTTTCACCGATGGCAAAGCGGCCCACAAGGGTTTCATCGGGAAGCTGATAAACCGCATAGGTATTATCGCCCTGGCTTGAGGCGATCAGATAACCGCCGTCCGTCCCCGCCGTCGCGATGGCCACGCCTTCGACATCCGCCGTCAGGGCATCGTCTTCGGTTCCGGCAACTTTATGGATCAGCGGCGAGCCGCCGGGCCGCGCGTCCAGGCGCCAGATGCCGGCCGCTTCCTCGCCGACATAAAGACGGCCCGTGCGGTCATCGGCCACACAGCCCTCCAGTTGCGAATAGAGCGTCACTCGGCGAACCGGTTCGCCCGTCACCAACTGTCCGTCAACGGATAGGCGGTATTGGATCAGGGCTCCGGATTTATATGGTACGAATGCGTAGAGCGCGCCCGTCCGGCGCTCATGGAACAAACAGAATCCGTAGGGTTCGTGGTCTACGGACGGAAACCGGCCGGCCAGCGTGAGGCGGCCATCCTCCGGGTCAAGAAGAAACGCCGTGATCGCGTCATAGGTCCGGTCGCTGGCGGCAACGACGGTCGCACCGCCGAGCGTGCGCAGATCGACATTGTTCAGATCGCCCACCGGCAGGGCCTGCATCAGCCTTCCCTTAAGGTCATAGACCATAAGACCAGTGCGCTTGTCCGTGGCGATGATCAGGCTGGCCGCCGGATTGTCTGGGTTTGACCAGATCGCGGCATCGTCGGCGGCATCGCCCGCCGCCGGGACGGCTTCGGTCTCGGCGACCGGCAGCACGGTGCGCACGGCGATATCCGATGCCAGGGCCAGCGGCGTGGGGATCCATGGGCCAATAACCAGCAGGGTCGTCGCAAAAATATCACGGACGGGTCTTTTTGCAGGCATTGGGCATCCTCACACAGGCTTTGAGACCGAACTGTCACATCACACGGGCATGACATACCCATGAATTCAGCACGGCGCGCGGGGCGCAACAAACCCAAAGGCGCCGGATCAAGGGGACGTTGTCATGACCAAGTGGACCTATCTGGCCGGCGTATCGGCCGCCGCGCTCTTTTTCTCGACAGCGGCCCAGGCGGCCGTCATTGAAGGCCGGGTCAGCGACCAGTCCGGCGCCGTGTCGCTCAATGGTGCGATCATCACCATCGAGGAAACCGGCATTTCGGCCGTGACCGGCCGCGACGGGCGCTTCCGCTTCACCAATCTGCCGGCCGGCGATTACACGCTCATCACCACCTATATCGGCGCTGACCCTGTCGAGACGGTCGTGAGCATCGCGGATGCCGCCGACACGATCGCCACCGACGTGGCCATGGGCGCCGATCTGTCGCTGATGGACAACATCCTCGTCATCGGTCAGCGCGGCTCGATCAACTCGGCTCTGAACCAGCAGCGCTCCTCGGACAACATCATCAGCGTATTGAGCGCCGATGCCATCGGAAACTTCCCCGACCAAAACGTGACCGAAGCCGCCCGCCGGGCTTTGGGTGTGTCCATCGAGAACGACCAGGGCGAGGGCCGCTTTGTGGTCATTCGCGGCATCGATCCGAACCTCAATGCTTCGGCGATCAACGGTATCCGTCTGCCGGCGCCGGAAGGTGACACCCGCGCCGTCGCGCTCGACGTCATCGACTCCGAGGTGCTCAGCAGCATCGAGATCATCAAGTCGCTGACCCCGGATCTCGATGGCGATGCCATTGGCGGTACGGTGAACATCAAGACCCTGTCCGCGTTCGACCGTGACGAGCGCCTGCTGACCGGGACGATCCACGGATCCTACAACGAGCAAGCCGATGCCTTCGGCAACGGCATCTCGGTGACGGCCTCGGATATCTTCATGGAGGGGCGGCTCGGCATCGCCGCGTCGGCAAGCTGGCGCGAGCGGACCTTCGCGACCGAGAACCTGGAAGCGGGCGGCGATTGGGAAAACGAAGACGGCGTTTTCTACAATGATGAGCTTGAACTGCGGGACTACGACGTCGAGCGCGAGCGGCTCAACGCCACGCTGAATCTGGACTTCCGCGCGACCGATGATACGACCCTGTTCGTGCGCTCGCTGTTCTCCGATTTCCGCGACCAGGAAGTCCGGTCGGTCTCGATCCCGGAATATGACGGGGACGAATTCAACGCCGATGCCAGCGGCAACAATATCGCGCTGTTCGATGGCGGCTTCGAAGTGGCGACCGAGATCCGCGACCGCGAGGAAACCCAGCAGATTTGGTCCGTGTCCGTGGGCGGCGAGACCTTCGCCGGGCCGTGGACCTTCGATTATGTGGTCGGCTACACCCATTCCGAAGAAGACGAGCCCTCGAGCCTGCAATTCGTGTTCGCTGCGGAGCCGGATGGCGTCTTCGGTCAGAACACGAAGGATGGCACGGATCCGCGCATCGTGTTCGGCTCGCAGGCCGAGCGGGACGCCTATCTCGATCCGGACAATTACGAATTCGACGAGGCGGAGTTGGGCAGCGGCTTCACCGAAGATGACGAGTGGTCGTTCAAGGCCGATGCGCAGTACGACACCATGTTCGCGGGCTATCCGGGCTTCTTGAAGGCCGGCGCGAAGGTTCGTCTGCGCGAGAAGAGCCGGAACGAGACCATCACGATCCTCGACGGGTTCGACAGCGACGACGATCTCGTCCTGACCCCCTTCGCGATCGATGTGGATTACCCGCTTCAACTCATCGGTCCGATGGCCAATGCCGACCGCTTCCGGTCGTTCATTCGGCGCAACCGCGACACCTTCGAGGTTTCGGATATCGATACGGCGGTCGAGTCGGCCATCGGCGATTATGAGGCCAGCGAAGACATCTATGCCGGTTACGTCATGGGGAATATCGACTTCGGGGCGTTGAGCCTGATCGGCGGCGTGCGGGTCGAGCACACCCAGTTCGAAGCCAGCGGCAATGCCATCCGCATCATCGAGGAAGGCGCGATCTTCGATGGCGTCGAACTCGAAGACGACATTCTGTTCGTGGACGGAACCTCCGGTGAAAGCGACTACACGGATGTGCTGCCGAGCATCACCGCCCGTTATGAAATGTTCGATGATGTGGTGCTGCGCGGCGCTTATTATCGCGGTATCGGCCGTCCGAACATCGAAGCGATCGTGCCGGCCGCCGAGATCGAAGAAAACGATGAGAACGAGGTCGAAGGCACGCTCGGCAATCCGACTATCGACCGCCAGGTGGCCGACAATCTCGATTTCTCGGCCGAATGGTATTTCGGGCCGACCTCGGTGATCCAGGCCGGTGTGTTCTACAAGAACATCAAGGACTTCATCGCGCTGACGGTCGATGAAGGCACCTTTGCCGGGTTCGACGGCCTTGTGTTCGATCAAGCCGAGATCTTCCAGAATGTGGGCGATGCGGATGTTCTGGGTTTCGAGATCGGTTATCAGCAGGCCTTGAGCTTCCTGCCGGCACCGTTCGACAATCTGCTCATCGGTGCGAACTACACCTATGTGGACAGTGAGATCGAACTCCCGGACGGCCGGACCATCGCGCTGCCCAAGCAGTCCGAGAATGTGGCCAATCTGACCTTCGGCTATGATGATGGGCGGCTCGATCTGCGGGCGGCTCTGTCGTACCGGGATGAATATATCGACGAGATCGACGCCAGCGGCGACGGCCTCGACCGGGTCGTCGATGACCATCTGCAGATCGACCTCTCGGGCAAGTACCGCATCAACGATCAGTTCCGGGTCTTCGCCGAGGTGTCCAATCTCAATGACGAACCGTTCCTGGCCTTTTTCCGCCAGGACGGCCGTGAGCTTCTCTCTCAGTATGAGGAGTATAATTACACGGTCACCTTGGGTCTGACCTACACGCACTGACGGATCATCTGATCCGCACATCGCGGCGCCGCCGGGGACCCTCCCGGCGGCGTTTTTTGTGGGGGCGGGCCCGCTGTTCAGGCATGGCATGTCCGGCAAGGCGCTCTATATGCTGCACACAACCGTGTCAGATGATGGTGCCAGCCCATGCGCGTTCTCACCCCCGACCGCTTTGCGATTCCCCTGGCGCCGGGCCACCGGTTTCCGGCGCGCAAATATGGCCTCCTGCGGGCGCGGGTTTTGGGCGAGGGGATCCTGCGCGCCGATGAGGTGATCGATGCGCCGCTCATCGCGCCGGACGATCTGACGCTGGCCCATGACCCGGCCTATGTGCGCGCCATGGAGACCGGGACGGTGGACCCGCGCGCCATGCGGCGGATCGGCCTGCCCTGGAGCGCCGCCCTGGTGGCGCGCAGCAAGGCGACCGTGGGCGGGGCGGTGGCCGCCGTCTCATTCGCGCTTCAGGACGGGTTTTCCGGGCAGCTCGCCGGGGGGACGCATCATGCCCATCGCGATTTCGGCGCCGGCTTTTGCGTGTTCAACGATCATGCCGTCGCGGCCCTCAAGGCGGTGCGCGAGGGCTGGGTGTCGCGTGTGGCGATTGTGGATCTCGACGTTCATCAGGGTGACGGCAATGCTTCCATCCTCGCGGATGAGCCGGATGTCTTTGTGCTGAGTGTGCACGGGGAGAAGAATTTTCCGTTCCGTAAAGTCGCCTCCGATCTCGATATCGGCCTTGCCGACGGCACCGGTGATGACGGCTATCTGGCGGCGCTGGAGGAGGGACTGGCGGCGGTGTTCGCTTTCGCGCCGGATCTTGTTCTTTATCAAGCCGGGGTGGACGCTCTTGAGGTGGACCGGCTCGGGCGGCTCGCCCTGACCCATGACGGCCTGATGCGCCGGGACCGGATGGTTCTGGGGGCCTGCAAGGCGCGGGGTATTCCGGTCGCGCTCGGGATCGGCGGCGGTTATGCCGAGCCCATCGAGGAGACGGTCACGGCCTATGCCAATAGCTGGCGGGTCGCACGGGATGTGTTCGGGATCTGACGAGTCCGGACTGTGTCGCCCTGGGCCCCGCTTTCGCGGGGGCGACGGTGCCAAGCGGAGCGGGATCAAATGAAACAGCCCTGAGCGCGATCCATGTGAGCATTGGTCCGCAGGGCCAAGCGGAGCGGGATCAAATGAAACAGCCCTGAGCGCGCTCTATGCGAGGACGGCGCGACGCGCCGCCGGAGCGAGAGTAACAAAGCAGCCCTGAGCGCGATCCATGTGAGCATTGGTCCGCAGGGCCAAGCGGAGCGGGA
>CAZHDI010000007.1:52662-63638 GCA_964531285.1 uncultured Alphaproteobacteria bacterium
CAGCCCTGAGCGCGATCCATGTGAGCATTGGTCCGCAGGGCCAAGCGGAGCGGGATCAAAAACAAAAAAGGGCGGCCCCGCGGGGCCGCCCTTCGTCTTAGGTTGGATCGTTCGATCAGAAGTCGTATTTGACGCCGACCCGGATCGACCACAGCGACACATCACCCACGCGGGAGGTTTCCTGCGCGCGAACGTTCTCATTGAACTCGTTGAAGGTGAAGGTGTCAGTGTCGCGGTCATAGCGGGCGTCGACCACACCAACCGTGTTCGGGAAGGTCGGCTGTTCCAGGACGCCCCAATCGTCGTTGATCAGGTTGCCCAGGTTTTCGACCACCAGGAACGCCGCCGTGCGGTGACCGGCGAACAGGCCCGGGAACTCCTGCTCAAGACGCAGGTCGAACTTGGCGTACCAGTCGCTTTCAAAGGCGTTGCGCTCGGCAAAGCCGCCCTTGTACTCGTCCAGGCCGGAGTCGTTCACGAACTTGAAGAAGGCGTCCGTATCGAATTCCGGACCGAACACCACATTCGGATCATCCAGGCCCGACGGGACATACAGCAACACGGCGTCGCTATTGCCGAGGAACGGCGTGAAGCCGAAGATGCCGTTGGCGTTCGAGAAGCCGTAGCTGAACGGCTCACCCGAATGGATCTGACCGAAGAGCGAGGCTTTGGTCAGGTAATCGCCGATGAACGCGCGCTGGTAGTTCACCGCCATCGTGATGCGGTGCGTGACGTTGTAGTTCGAGGTCGCCAGCGCCGAATTGTTCGGATCGACAAACGCCCGGTTGTTGTAGTTCGAGAAGGCCACCGAGCTGGTCATCGGGTTCTGGTCTTCGGCGTCCGAATAGGCATAGCCGAGGGTCCAGTCCAGACCGAAGTCATAGGCCTTCTGGATCGAGATCGAGGCGTTGAACGCTTCGTTGCCGGTACCGTTGGTCAGCGCGAAGGCGTCAAGCAGCGGGCTCGCATATTCCGGCAGACCGTCCGGACCGGTACCGACCTGTTCCAGGTCGATCCGCTCGATGATCGCCGAGTTGTTGCTGTCCGAGTACAGAAGATCGGCATTGATCACATACTCGCCGCCGACGACCGGGAACGGCACGTCGAGGAGGTAGGTGGCGCCGAGCGTGTATTTCCACTCCGACGGGATTTCGAAGTCCGGATCGAGCACGTTGATCTCGAAGTTCCGGCCGCCATTGGCAACGGCTTCCGCCATTTCCAGCGGGATACCGTAACCCGGACCGCCCGGCGTGCCGGCTTCGGCGTCGACATAGGTCAGGTCGAACAGGTTCACATCGGCAATGCCGGCATCGCTGTCACGCACCGTGAACTGCGTCGTATTGTTGTTGGAGTAGGTGTTCGACAGCCACACATTCGGGTTACCGCCCGAATAGCGGCCGACGCCGGCGCGAACCGTCAGGCGGTCGGTGGCATCCCAATTCAGCCCGAAGCGCGGCTGCAGGAGGCCTTCGCCGTCCAGATTCTGAGCGTTCGAGAACCCGTACTGCTCGGTGAACACGTCGTTTTCCGGCGGCGTGTCGTCCGAGGAATACCAGTCGTAGCGGATGCCGCCGATCAGGGTCAGATCGAATTGCGGGATCGTGTACTCGTCCTGGAAGTAAACCGTGTTGACGGTGTAGCCCCAGTCGGCCGCGGCATCGTCCGGATTGCCCGACGGTGCGTTGGCGTATTCGATCCGGAACGGCTCGCCGGCTTCGAAGTCGGCGATCGATCCAAAGCGATATTCACCTTCGGTGTGCTGAACGAAGAGGTTGAAGATCTCCAGCGTCTCACGCTCATAGCCCGCCGTGAACAGGTGATTGTTCCAGGTATAGAAGCCCTTAACGGCCGCGTTGAAGATCGTGTAGTCGAGGTTGTTCGACTGACGGCTGTCGTCACCACCGATATAGATGGTCGCGCCGCCGGCCGACCCGATCTGCATCTCACCGAAATCGGTGCCGCCGACCGAGATCTGACGATTGTCCAGATCCACATACCCGACGCGCACTTCGGTCGAGAAGTTGTCGGTCCAGTCCGAATACAGCGACCCCACATAGGAGAACAGCTCGGCGCCGCGCTCATACAGGTGGTTCGAGTATTCGAATTCGTCGGCATCGCCGTCGGATTCGGTGAAGTTGAAGCCGTCATTGTAGTTGAAGGTGAACGTGGCGCGGTGATCGTTGGTCACCAGCCAGTCCAGACGGGCCAGGATCTTCTCGTCTTCATTGTCGAAGCTGGTCGGCACGCCGCCCGGATTGTAGCCGTAGACGTCCTGCGAGATCCGCAGGATTTCGTCGAACTCTTCCTGGGTGAAGCCGGCAACCGGATTGACGGCGCCCGAGCCTTCCGGGCCGCGGTCGAAGGTGTTGGCGCCTTCGACCTTCTCATACGCGATCGAGAAGAACAGACGGTCCGGGATAATCGGACCCGACAACTGCGCGCCGTAGCGGATTTCGTCGAATTCCGAGACGTTCACTTCTTCGCCTTCGAGCGAGTCGCCGGTCAGCGAATCGCTGGTGTAGTCGAAGAACGCCGTGCCGCTGAACTCGTTCGAGCCCGACTTGGTCACCGCGTTGATGTTACAGGCGGTAAAGCCGCCGTACTGAACGTCGATCGGCGACAGCTCAACCGAGACCTGCTCGATGGCGTCGAACGGGAACGGCTGACGCTCGGTCGGGAAGCCGTTCGAGTTCAGACCGAAGCTGTCGTTGAGGCGCACGCCGTCGACCGTGAGGCTGTTGAAGCGCGGGTTGGCGCCGGCACACTGAACCGCATCGACGAAGCCTTCGTCGATGAAGATGCGCGGGTCGGTCCGGATCACGTCGCGCAGGTCGCGGTTGATGGCCGGCAGATTCTGAAGGTCGTCCAGGCCGAACGACGCCGACGGGCCGAGCGCGACCTGAGCGACATCCTGAGCGGCGGCGGTCACGACGATGACTTCGTCGGCGGTGCCGGCGTCCAGATCGATGGCCAGGGTCGTTTCCTGACCCAGGTCGGCAAACACGCCCTGCAGGGTCTCGCCCTGGAAGCCGTCAGCCGTGACCGTGACCGTGAACGGGCCGCCAACCGAAAGGCCGCGTGCGGCGAAGCCGCCAACGGCGTTCGTGCCGGTGGTGCGGGTCTGGCCGGTCCGGGTGTCAACGACGGTGACAGTCGCATTGGTCAGCGGCGCGCCAGCGGCGTCGGTGACGGTGCCCCGGATTTCCGAGGTGATTTCCTGGGCCATCGCCGGAACCGCAAGGGCCGACAACAGCGCGGCTGCGGCCGAACCCGCAGCCAGCTTGGTCATGAAACGCATTGGTATCCCCATTCCCCATGAGTGGCAGAGCGCCGGGCGGCGCATGTGGCGCACGCAAACTGTCGCCGTCACGAAGACGTGCGCGGCGCCTGAAAGAGTTAATGTCGTGATATGACACAGCGATGACAGACGATCAGGTGACGCCCGGCCAGTGGCATTGCGCACAGGACTGTTGCTCAAAAGGAACGATTTCGCCGGCGGCGCGGCGTTTCAGGATGCAGGTCCCGAGGGGGAGCGGGCCGGCGATGCTTCATTTCCGAAACGGCTCTTAGAGAGGGGGACAAGATGGACCGGCTCAACACACTCGGCCTGGAGGCCGGACGGCTGCTGACGGCGCGCGGCGAGAGCATCGCCATCGCCGAATCATCTGCCGGCGGACTGATCTCGGCGGCGCTGCTGGCGATGCCGGGCGCCTCGCGGTTTTATCTTGGCGGCAGCGTGGTTTACACACCGCGCGCGCTCAAGGTGCTCAATCCGAACGGCACCGCCGAGGTCAAGGCGGCGGGGATGCGCTCCAGCAGTGAGCCCTATGCCGCCTGGCTGGCGGGCCAGGCGCGCCAGGCCCACCGGGCGGTCTGGGGGCTGTCGGAAACCGGGGCGGCGGGACCGGACGGCAATGTCTATGGCGATCCGGCGGGCCATGCCTGGGTCGCGGTGGACGGACCGGTCGCGGCGGCGCGGGTCGTGGCGACCGGGTCGGCGGACCGGGAGGCGAATATGACGGCCTTTGCCGCGGCGGGCCTGTCGCTGCTGATCGAGGCGCTGAACGGCGCGTCCTGACCCGAAACGGGAGCCCGGTGCCGGCTGGCGGGCGGTCTAAAAAAGGCTCGCGGGCCGTTTATCGGCGCCTTACCCTGCGGGTCCGAAAAGCACTGCACTCACCAGGAGGAGACCGCCATGACGCTGTTCGACCTGACCGGCAAGGTTGCCATCATCACCGGATCGTCGCGGGGAATCGGCAAGGCCATCGCCGAGCGCTATGCCGAGCATGGCGCCAAGGTCGTGATCAGTTCGCGCAAGGCCGGGCCATGCGAGGAAACGGCCGCCGAAATCAACGCGGTGCGCGGTGCGGGCACGGCCATCGCGGTGCCGGCGAATATCTCGTCCAAGGATGACCTGTCACGGCTCGTCACCGAGACCCGCGCGGCGTTCGGCAAGATCGACATTTTGGTCTGCAACGCGGCTTCGAACCCGTATTACGGGCCGATGGCCGGCATCGCCGATGAGCAGTTCGCCAAGATCCTGCAAAACAACATCGTCTCCAACCATTGGCTCATTCAGATGACCGTGCCGGAGATGATGGAGCGCAAGGACGGCTCGATCATCATCGTCTCATCGATCGGCGGGCTGAAGGGCAACGGCATTCTGGGCGCCTATAACATTTCCAAGGCCGCCGATTTCCAGCTCGCGCGCAATCTGGCGGTCGAATATGGGCCGCATAATGTGCGGGTGAACTGCATCGCGCCGGGTCTGATCCGGACCGATTTCGCGCGCGCGCTGTGGGAGAATCCGGAGACGCTGAAGGCCTCGACCGCCAATGCGCCGCTGCGGCGGATCGGCGAGCCGGACGAGATCGCGGGCGCGGCGGTGTTTCTGGCCTCGCCGGCGGGCACCTTCACCACGGGCCAAGCCTTCGTGATCGATGGCGGGGTGACGATCACCTGACCGGCGCGGATGGCACGCCGGACCCGCGTCAGCCCATCGTGTCCATGACCGCGCACAGGCTCGCCTCGACCGTCCGGCGGGCCTGGAGCGGGGTGAGTTTCTGATCCATCCGCAGACGCCGCCACACGTCGAAGCTGAGCATCATGTCGAGCGCGTCGAGCATGACCCGGTTGCGCCGAACCTTCGGCGGCATGGTGTCATGCAGGCGCTTGCGCAGCAGGTCGTTGAAGAAGATGTGGTCTTCGGCCAGAACCGCCGAGCGGTGGCGCTTCAGATCGGCGGCGATCTTGATCGCCATGATCGCTTCATAAGCCTTGGCGCGCCGGGCCGCCATTTCCAGCACGCGCCCCTGCCATTCGGCCGATTTGAACGGCTCCTGGAAATAAGCGCTGATCTCTTCGACGACGATGTCGCTGATCTCGCGGAACAGGCTGTCCATGTCGTTGAAGTGACGGAACACGGAGCGCAGGCCCACCTCGGCGCGTTCGGCGACCGCATCGGCGCTCGGGCTGTAATTGCCCTCCCGAATCAGGTCCAGCGTCGCCAGGACAATCTGTCTGCGGCTGCGCTGGCTGCGCAAGCGCCGTCCGTCGAGGGCCATTTTGGTCACATCCAGCGGGCGGGGAGCGGTTGCGGGCGTATCCGCATCGGCACGCACGGCGGCAAGGGCCGCAGCGGCGGATTTGGATGGCCGGCCGCGGCGCCGCGTTTTCGCGCCATCATCGGGCGAGGGGGAGTCATTTGTATCGTTCATGATGGGATGTCGGTCATGCTGGCGGATCCTGTGCGGGGTCGGCGGCACTCTATTGTAACCAGTATGACGGTTTCCGGCGGGCCGGTCCAACCCGCGCATGGCGGTAGCGGTCACAGTGTGGCCGGGCCATCTTCGGTGAGCGTGGGCCGAAGGGCCGCTTCATCGGGACCGTAAGCGGCCCAGATGCCGCGTCCCGCCTCGCGCGCGCGGCGCTCTGCCTCATGCATTTTGGCGGTGGCGTCGGGACCCGCCCAGGCGCCGCCATTGAAGATCGCCGCGACCCCGACATCCGTGCCGCCGGCGGTGCAGCTTGCCGACTGGAAGACACCGACCCGGCAGCGCACCGTCTTGCCATCGAGATAGTCCTGCATCCGCGCGGCATGGGGACCGGCTTCGCCGATCACGCCGCGCAGGACGACCGTCTCGCCGCCGATCCGCAGCCGCGCCGTGGTGATGACGCGGGCCGGGCCGGTGAGCCAATACTCCTGATCCGCCGGAGGATCGGCCTCTTCGGTCTCGCCCGGCGGAGCCGAGGGATCCTGGGTCTCCGGTTCATCGGCTGCGGGCTCCGGCGTCGCCGGAACGACCGGTGCTTCGGCAATCTGCAACGGGGCCTGACGAATGGTCTGGGCTTCGGTCATGAAGGCGCTCCAGATCTCGGCCGGCAGACCGCCGCCGACCACCCGGTCCATCGGCGAGTTGTCATCATTGCCGAGCCACACACCCACCACCAGGTCGTCCGTGAACCCCACGAACCAGGCATCGCGGTGATCCTGGGTCGTGCCGGTCTTGCCATACGCTTCGCCATTGCGGCCCGCCACCTGACCGGTGCCCGACCGCGTCGTGTTGCGCAAGAGGCGCATCATGTAATCGCGGCTCGGGCCCAGCGCATGGCCGGGGATGACATCGGGATGACGGAAGCTGAGCCCCTGGGTATTCGTCATCTCCCGGATGACATAGGGCTGGATACCGGTCCGGTCGGCGGCGATGCTGGCGAAGGAGCCGGTAATATCGAGAAGGGTGGTCTCGAACGCGCCCAAGGCAAGGCTCGGATGGGCCTTCAGCCGGCTGTCGAGGCCAAGGCGCTCGGCCACCTCGATCACGCTGTCCCGGCCGACCTGTTCCTGAAGCCGCACCGCGACCGAGTTCGCCGACCGGGCGAACGCATTGGTCAGGGTCATGCGGCCATAGTAGCGGTCGTTGTAATTGCGCGGGCGCCACGCGCCGACCCGGATCGGCTGATCGATGACGAAATCGTCCGGGTGCCATCCATTGGACAGCGCCGTGAAATAGACGAACACCTTGAACAGCGATCCCGGCTGACGGCGTGCCTGGGTCGCCCGGTTGAACTGGCTTTCCTCGTAATCGCGCCCGCCGACAAGCGCCAGGACCGCGCCATCGGGGGCCATCGCGACAAGCGCGGCCTGGCTGGCTTTTTGATCGTGTCCCGGACCGGTCAGATGATCGAGAACCACTTTTTCAGCGGCGGCCTGGAGGCGGGGGTCGATCGTTGTGCGGACGGTGAAATCCCCGCCCAGCGTATTCAGCCGGTGGTGCACCCGCTGGGTGACGAAATCCGTGACATAGCCGCTGATTGGCGCCGCCGCGGCGCGCCGGATGATCCGCGGCGGATCGTTGACTGCCTGGATCGCGCTGAACCGGTTGACCCGGCCCGTCTCGGCCATGGCCATCAGCACAAGCTGGGTGCGCTCATGGGCGAGATTGGCATTGCGGAACGGATTGTAAAGCGAGGGCGCGCGGATCAGCCCGGCCAGCATGGCGGCTTCCGACAGCGACATCTCATCGACGGCCTTGTCGAAATAGCGCCGCGCCGCGGCGTCGATGCCATAGGCCCCGGCACCGAAATAGGCCGTGTTCAGATAGCGCGCGAGGATTTCATCCTTGGACAGATGGCGCTCCAGCCAGAGCGCCAGGATGCTCTCCTGGATCTTACGCTTGAGATTGCGCTCGCTCGACAGGAACAGGAGCTTGGCCAATTGCTGGGTGATGGTGCTGCCGCCTTGGAGGATCTGACCGGCGCGCAGATTGGTCCAGGCCGCCCGGCTGACCCCCACAAGGTCGATGCCGGCATGCTCATAAAAGCGCCGGTCCTCGATGGCCACCACGGCTTCTTTGACGATCTCGGGAATCTCGTCCGGCTCCAGGCGGCGGCCCTGATAGACGCCGCGATAGCCGATCACCTGTCCGTCGGCGGATTGAATGACGATGGACGCGCTTTGCGGCGGGGCGTCGAGGCGCGGGGCGATTTCGGACAGGGCATCGGTCAGCCAGACCGCGCTGAGAAGGACAATGGGCGTGGTGATCAGCAGAACGAGCAGGGCAAGGGCCATAAGGGCGCGGCTGAAGAACCTCAGCACGGCATTGCCGCCGCTGCCCAGATCGACGCGCAGGCGCGGGGTCATGGCGCTCAAGGCCGCCAACGGCGCGGGCCGGCGCCGGGCGGGGTCCTGTTCATCCGCATCATACTGTGCCGGGTCCTCCGGCCAGCCGTCCTGCACATCGTCATGGGCCACGCCGCGATCATAGGCGGAGCCATGGCGCGCGCGGTCATGGTCGGGCTCAGGCCAGCCATCGCCGGTCGTGCCTGCCATCGTTCCATCCTCTCGGCCACCTGTCTCGTCCGGGACCGGCCGCCCCAGGCGCCGCACCTTCCCGGCGCAGCAGGTGCATCTCGCATGCCACCTGCCGGTCCCCCTATTGGAACACCCGGCTGTTCAAGCCTGTTTTATAACGGGTGGGCAAAATGCGCCTCGCCGTGCGCGGCTGATCAAGGTTAGACTACGCGAGGTGTGGGGTGATCGCCATGGTGCGAGTGGGATGAGTAAGCGCATTGTATGGCTGCTTGCCGCGGGAGTGTGCGCGGCATGCGCGAGTGACGGGATCGAGGATGCGGCGCAGGGCGGGCCCGATTGGCCGGCCGCTGCCGATTTGCACATCCTGCCGCTGGCCGGGCGGGATGCCAGTCCCGATTTGGGCGCGGTCGGCGCCGTGACCGGGTCCGGCTTCTCGGATACCGAAATAACGCTCATTCAACGGTTTCTGATCGCCCGGGGGTATGGCCCCTTGGGCACCGGGGGCGTGCTCGACGTGCCGACCCGCATTGCCATTGCCGCTTATCAGACCGATGCCGCCCGTCCGGCGCGGGGCGAACCCACCGTTCTGCTCTTGCGCGAGGCGCGGGCCTATCTCGCGGCCGTGGCGCCCGCCGCCGATCTGGCGATCACGTCCGCCGAACCGGGCGTTCCCGAAACGGCAACGCCGCCTGCACGGGCAGGCGGCGTCGAGGGTGCCCGGCCATCGGGGGCCACCCGTCCGTCGGGCTGGGTGGACCCGGACTTTTGATCCGGATCCGCCAGGGTCAATAGCCGCTCAAGGTCGCGTAGCGGCCCCGGTGGAACCGGGAGTCGCCCAACAGGGTTTCGGCCACGGCGCTGCGCTTGAGATAGAACCCGATATCATGCGCATCCGTCATGCCGATGCCGCCATGCATCTGCACCGCTTCCCGGGCGACCAGATGGAATGTGTCATTGGCCCGGGTTTTGGCCATGCTGGCCATGGTTCCCATCCGGCCCTGTTGGGCCTCATCAAGCACGGTCTGGGCTTCGAGCACCGTCGCCCGGAGCAATTCCAGTTCCGCGAACATGATCGCCGCGCGGTGTTGCAGGGACTGGAACTGACCGATCAGCACACCGAATTGCGTGCGCTGCTTGAGATAATCGAGCGTGATGTCGAACGCGGCCTGAGCCGAGCCGAGCATCTCCGAGGCCAAAGCCACGCGGCCGTAATCCAGCACCCGGTCAAGAAGCGCAAAGCCCTCGCCCGTCGTGCCGAGTACCGCATCCGCGCCGACCGATACATCCTTGAAATCGACCGTGGCGGCGTTGCGGTTGTCGACCATCATGGTGCGCTTGACCGTCACGCCCGGAGCCTTGGCATCCACCAGGAACAGGGTCACGCCGGTCACATCGCCCGCCGTGCCGGCCGTCCGTGCCGAGACGATCAGGTGATCGGCGACATGGCCGTCCACCACGAGGCGCTTCGATCCGGAGAGCGTGTATCCGCCCCCGGCGCTTTTGGCCTGGGTTCGGACCATGTTGGGTTCGTGATGATTGCCCTCGTCAATGGCCAGCGCCAGGAGCAGATCACCGGACGCGATCTTCGGCAGAATGGCCGCCTTCTGAGCATCCGAGCCGCCCTGCATGATGGCGGTCGCGCCCAGGGCCACCGTCGATAGGAGCGGCGAGGCCGCCAGGGTCCGCCCGGCCTGTTCCATCACGACGCCGAGGCCCTGGAACCCGAAGCCGAGACCGCCGTGTTCCTCCGGAATGTGCACGCCGGCCCAGCCCATCTCGGCCATCTCTTTCCACAAATCCTTGGAAAAGCCCGTGGCGTCTTGGGTGTCGCGCAAACTGCGCAGGCTCGATACCGGCGCGCGGCCGGCAATGAAATCCGCCGCGCTGTCGCGCAGCATCTGCTGTTCTTCCGTCAGGACCATACCCATGAGGCCGTCTCCTTATTGATGGTCCATCAGGCCAAGCACGCGCTTGGCGATGACATTGAGATTGACTTCGGTGGTGCCGCCCTCGATCGAATTGGCCTTCGAGCGCAGCCACTGACGGGTCGTCGCCAGACCGGTTTCGGAAAAGCCGTGGCCCTCCCAGCCCAGGGCCTCGGCGCCCATGATTTCCATCAGCAAGTCAAAGCGTTTCTTGTTCAGCTCCGCGCCGACCAGCTTGAAGATGGACGAGGCCGCGCCCGGTCCCATGCCGGCTTTGCTTTCCTCGGCCGAGCGCTTGAGCGCCAGCGTGAAGGCCTGGGCCTCCATGTTGAAAGCGGCGATCTTGTCGCGCAGCACCGGATCGGCGATCAGCCCGTTGTGCTCGCCCGCATAGGCCTTGGCGATGTCATGGACCGGGAGCGCCCCGCCACCGAAGCCGCCCGCCGAGATGTTCAGGCGCTCATATTGCAGGAGCTTCTTGGCGATCTCCCAGCCGCCATTGACCCGGCCGACGAGATTTTTCTTCGGTACACGGACATCGTCGAAAAACGTCTCGCAGAAGGGCGACGCGCCCGAGATCAGCTTGATCGGGCGGGTGGTGACCCCTTGGCTTTCCATGTCGAACAGGATGAAGCTGATGCCGTCATGCTTTACCGAGGTGTCGGTGCGCACTAAGCAGAAGATCCAGTCGGCCTGATCGGCATAGGAGGTCCAGACCTTCTGGCCGTTGATCACATAAT
>CAZHDI010000008.1:0-41260 GCA_964531285.1 uncultured Alphaproteobacteria bacterium
CGCCAAAGGCACAGGTCCGGGGACCCGGCCGCCCCGCACGCACCGCATGATTTGCCAGCCCCGCCGGATGGGCCTATACCAGCGCAAATCCACTCCAGGCGGGACGCCTTGCACGTCATGACCCAGCCCTCCGGTTTCAGCCAGCGCCATCTTCTCGGCATTCGCGGCCTGTCCCACGCCGATGTGTCGCACCTGCTCGACAGCGCCGAACGCTATGTCGATCTCAACCGGCAGATCGACAAGAAGGACGCGGTCCTGAAGGGCCGCACCCAGATCAATCTGTTTTTCGAGCCCTCGACCCGGACCCAAAGCTCCTTCGAACTGGCCGGCAAGCGGCTCGGGGCCGATGTCATGAACATGACGGTGCGCACTTCGGCCGTCACCAAGGGCGAGACCCTGCTCGATACCGCCACAACCCTCAATGCGATGCATCCGGATCTTCTGGTCGTGCGCCATGAAGCCTCGGGCGCGGTGGATCTTCTGTCCCAGAAAGTCGATTGCGCGGTCATCAATGCCGGCGACGGCTCCAACGAGCACCCGACTCAGGCGCTGCTCGATGCGCTGGCGATCCGCCGCCGTGTCGGACGGCTCGAAGGCATCACAGTGGCCATCTGCGGCGACATCATGCACAGCCGGGTCGCCCGCTCGAACATCTATCTGCTCAATCTCATGGGCGCCCGGGTCCGGCTCATCGCACCGCACACGCTCCTGCCGCCCCATGCCGACCGGCTCGGCGTCGAGGTCTTCACGTCGATGACCGAGGGGCTCAAGGACTGCGACGTGGTCATGATGCTGCGCATCCAGATGGAACGCATGTCGGGCAGCTTCTTTCCCTCCGTGCGGGAATATTTCCGCTTTTTCGGCCTCGATCCGGAAAAACTCAAATCCGCCAAGCATGACGCCTTCATCATGCATCCCGGGCCGATGAACCGGGGCGTCGAAATCGACAGTCTCGTGGCCGACGACCCCAAGCGCAGCCTCATCGCCTATCAGGTCGAACTGGGTGTCGCGGTGCGCATGGCGGTGCTCGACGCCCTTGCCCGGCGCTTGCCCAACTTGGGCGCCCCCGGCCTCGCCGAGGAGGACGTCTGATGGCCGCGCCTCAGAAGACCGCCTATGTGAACGCCCGCCTCGTCGATCCGGCGAGCGGCTATGACGGCCCCGGCGCGCTCCTCACCGAGGGCGAAACCATCGCCGATTGGGGCGCCGATCCCTTTGGCGGCACGCCGCCCGAGGATGCCGCGGTCATCGATTGCGGCGGACGGGTCCTGGCGCCGGGCCTCATCGATATGCGCGTCTTTACCGGCGAACCAGGCGCGGAGCAGAAGGAAACCCTCTCCACCGCCAGCGAGTCGGCCGCTGCGGGGGGCGTCACCACCATGATCGTCATGCCCCGGACGGACCCGGTCATCGACGATGCGAGCCTTGTCGATTTCATCCGGCGGCGCGCGCGCGACACGGCGGTGGTGAATATCCATCCCATGGCCGCGCTGACCAAGGGCCTCGATGGCGCGCAGATGACCGAGATGGGTCTCTTGCGCGAGGCCGGCGCGGTCGGCTTCACCGATGCGGGCCGGTCGGTCGCCGATGCCCAGCTGTTCCGGCGCTGCCTGTCCTATGGGCGCACCTTCGATGCGCTGATCTGCCATGACGCGCTGGAGCCGTCCCTGGCCCGGGGCGGTCTGGTCAACGAAAGCGAGTTCTCCGCGCGCCTGGGCCTGACGGGTATTCCGGATGCGGCGGAAGCCATCATGGTCGAACGCGACCTCGCTTTGCTCGACCTGGCGCCGGCCCGCTATCATTTGGCCCAGATTTCCTGCGAGGCCACCCTGGCCGCCATCGAACGGGGCCGCAAACGGGATCTGCCCATCACCTGCGCGGTCTCGGCCCATCATCTGGCGCTCAACGAAATCGACGTTGCTCAGTACCGGACCTTTTTCAAGGTGCTGCCGCCGCTGCGCTCGGAAGACCAGCGCCGGGCCCTGGTGGCGGCCCTCGCAGACGGCACCATCGATGTCATTGTCTCGTCCCATGAACCCCAGCCGCCCGAGGACAAGCGGCAGCCCTTCGCGGAGGCCGCCTTCGGCGCCGTCGGTCTGGAAACCCTGCTGCCGGCGGCCTTGGAGGTCATGCATAACGGGCATATGAGCCTGGCGGCCCTGCTGAAGGCGCTCACCGTCCGGCCCGCCGAGATTTGCGGCCTGGATGCCGGACGTCTTGCACAAGGGCGCCCGGCCGATCTGGTGATCTTCGATCCCGGCGCGCCCTTCGTGCTCGATGCGGCCCGGCTGCGCTCGCGCTCGCGCAACTCGCCTTTCGACGGCCGGCGCTTCCAGGGTACGGTGTGGAAAACCATCGTGCGGGGCCGGGCCGTGTTCGACGCGGCCGACGGGTCCCCATCGCCTGCGTGAGGGAGCGCGCGCCATGCCCGATCCGATCAATCTTCAGATGGTGCTGCCCTTTTATAGCGCGGCCCTGGTCGCCGGTTATCTGTGCGGCTCCATCCCGTTCGGGCTGATCCTCACCCGCATGGCCGGGCTCGGCGATATCCGGGCCATCGGTTCGGGCAATATCGGCGCGACCAATGTGCTGCGCACCGGCAAGAAGGGGCTCGCCGCCGCGACCCTGGTGCTCGATGCGCTCAAGGGCGCCATCCCGGTCCTGATCGCCAAGGCGTATTTCGGCCCGGACATCACGGTCATCGCCGCGTTCGGCGCGTTTTTGGGCCATCTGTTCCCGGTCTGGCTGGGCTTTAAGGGCGGCAAGGGCGTGGCGGTCGCCGCGGGGATTCTCGGCGCGCTCGCCTGGCCGGTCATGCTGGCCAGCCTTGCGACCTGGCTCGCCGTTGCCGTGCTGACCCGCTATTCCTCCCTGGCGGCGCTCTATACAGCGGCTCTGGCCCCCTTCTATTTCTGGCTCGCCAGCCGCTATCAGTTCGCTGAACTGGCCGTTTTGCTCGCACTCATGATCTGGTACGCCCACCGCGCCAACATCGCCCGGCTGTGGGCCGGCACCGAGCCGCGCATCGGGGGATCCAAAGCCTGACCGGTCCGGATCACAGGGCCGACTGCACGCTAAGCATGTGTTGCATGACGGGCTCGCCTGCGCGCTAATGGCGATATGATTGCGCCTCCGCCCCATCGCCTCGCCCCGTTGGACGATGCCGCCCGGCTCGACTGGCTGCGCCTTGCGCGCAGCGAAAATGTCGGGCCGGCGACCTTCTGGAGCCTTCTTGCCCGGTACGGAACCGCATCGGCGGCCCTGGAGGCCCTGCCCGGCCTGGCGCGCCGGGGCGGGCGGACCGCCGCGATCCGGATCGCGAGCCGTCAGGCAGCCGAACGCGAATGGGAGGCCCTGGCAAAGGCCGGTGCCCGGCTGATCGCGCTTGGCGATGAGGATTATCCGCCGGGCCTTGCGCATATCGACGATGCACCGCCGGTCTTATGCATCCGGGGCCGATCCGCTCTTTTGCGCGAGCCCGCGGTGGCCGTTGTCGGGGCCCGCAATGCCTCGGCTCTGGGACGGCGGCTGGCCGAAACCCTGGCCGCCGAGTTGGGCGCTGCCGGTTACGCCGTTGTGTCGGGGCTCGCGCGCGGCATCGACACCGCGGCCCATTGCGGGGCCATCGGGACCGGAACCATCGCGGTGCTGGCCGGCGGCATCGACCACATCTATCCGCTGGAGAACGAAGCCTTGCACGAGGCGATCGCCGAACAGGGCGTGCTCGTCAGTGAGATGCCGCTCGGCTTCACGCCCCAAGCCCGTCATTTCCCGCGCCGCAACCGGATCGTCTCGGGCAGTGCGCTGGGGACGGTCGTCATCGAAGCCGCGCTGAAATCCGGCTCTCTGATCACCGCCCGCATGGCCCTGGAACAGGGCCGCGAGGTGTTCGCGGTGCCCGGGTCGCCGCTGGATCCGCGCGCGCGCGGCGCCAACAATCTGATCCGCCAGGGGGCGGTGCTGACCGAAAGCGCGGCGGATGTCACCGCCGTGCTCGACGAGATGCGATCTTGGGCCGGCCGTAGCGGATTTGCGGAAGCCGACGGGCCGTTGCCGCCCCTGCCCTTGTTCGAGCAGGCCTTTGCTGATGAGACCGCGCCCGCGGACGGCCACCCGCCGCCGGGCCTCGATGACGCGCGGGCCGCATTGCGCCCGCTTCTCGGTCCGACGCCGACCCGCATCGACGATCTGATCCGCACTGCCGGTCATCCGGCCGGCCTGTGTCTCACGGTGCTGTTGGAATGGGAGATCGCGGGAACGGTGTTGCGCGAGCCCGGCGGCCGGTTCGTTCTGGCCGACATCCCGGATGCTTTGTCAGCCTAAGGCTTTGTAAGCCTGAGGGTTTGCCGGCCTAGGGGTTTATCTACATGAGGCTTTGGCCGCTTGGGCGCACACCTCACCGTTATAAAGGCTCGCCGTCCCGGCGGTCTTCCTCACGGTCCGTGGGCTGCCCGATCTGTGTCGCGCTGTCCGGCGTCCCGCGCACGATCCCATCGGCCGATGTTGCCGCCATCTCGAGATAAT
Source organism: uncultured Alphaproteobacteria bacterium (assembly GCA_964531285.1). Lineage (GTDB taxonomy): Bacteria > Pseudomonadota > Alphaproteobacteria > JAJFIK01 > JAJFIK01 > CAZHDI01. The sequence continues at coordinate 4,525 of CAZHDI010000008.1, forward strand.
AGATGACTTCGGCCAGCGGTTTTGAGTGGGGCCGGGTCACCTTCAGAACGCCGATCACGATATCGAACACAAACTCGGCAGCCTGTTCGGGCGTGCTTGGCTGGCCGTCACCGGCCTGTTGCGCTTTGCCGTGTTTGCGTGGATCCTCATCGCCTTTGCCGGCCCCACCTGTCTCATCACTCGTCACGCCGCAATCCGCCCGCTACGAAATCAAACCTTTGCGATTACACGCAATACGTGCAATTTGAGAGAACAGACTCCCATTACGGTGACATGTGACACGGAACCGCGGTCAACGACACCAACCCATTGCAATCAGAAGACGCATAAACGACGCCTCTGTCCGAAAGGCTGAAAATCTCTCTCAAAAGTCGATGAATTCTTGTCTTATATCTCAAAGCGGGAACTGTCAAACCGGTTCGGTTGACAGGTCATAGGCTTTTCACCACTCTCCCGGCCCGTCGCACGGCTCCACCGGGCCGAAGGACATGCGGTCCGCAGGTGGCGGCACTTCCAGTGGCCGGCGGCGCGCAGACATTTCGTTAGGAAATGACGCGCTAATCGGTCCGGTTCGGGCGCTCAAGCGCCGGGCTTGGCCCAGAGACAGCATCGAGGCGCAATGGACGTCGTCATTGTCGAATCGCCCGCGAAGGCGAAGACCATCAACAAATATCTCGGCTCGGGCTACAAGGTCATGGCGTCCTACGGTCATGTCCGGGATCTGCCGGCCAAGGACGGCTCCGTGCTGCCCGACGAAAATTTCGCGATGGCCTGGGAAGTCGATACCAAGGCCCAAAAGCGCCTGCGCGAAATCGCGGATGCGGTCAAATCCGCCGACCGTCTGATTCTCGCGACCGACCCCGACAGGGAAGGCGAAGCGATTTCCTGGCATGTGCTGGAGGTGCTCCAGCAGAAAAAAGCCATCAAGGACAAACCGGTCGAGCGCGTCGTTTTCAACGCCATCACCAAATCCGCGATCCTCGATGCGATGGCCCATCCGCGCGCCATCGACATGGAACTGGTCGATGCCTATCTCGCGCGCCGCGCCCTGGATTATCTGGTCGGCTTCACGCTCTCGCCGGTTTTGTGGCGTAAACTGCCGGGCTCGCGCTCGGCCGGGCGGGTGCAGTCGGTGGCCCTGCGTCTGGTGTGCGACCGGGAAATGGAGATCGAGCGGTTCGTCCGCGAAGAGTATTGGACGGTCGAAACCGAGATGACGACCGCCGGCGGCGACGGGTTCACCGCCCGCCTGTTCAGTCTCGAGGGCGAGAAACTGGACAAATTTTCGCTCAAGACCGAAGCCGATGCCGCGCGGGCCGTCTCGCTCATCGAACAGGGCGGCTTTACCGTTTCCAGCGTCGAGGCCAAACCGGCCCGGCGCAATCCCGCCCCGCCGTTCACCACCGCGACGCTTCAACAGGAAGCCTCGCGCAAGCTGGGCTTTTCGGCGCAGCGCACCATGCAGACCGCCCAGCGTCTTTATGAAGGGGTCGATATCGGCGGCGAAACCACTGGCCTCATTACCTATATGCGGACCGACGGAGTGCAGGTGACGCCCGAGGCCCTCGATCAGACCCGCAAGGTGATCGGCGCCGAATTCGGCGACCGCTATCTGCCCGAAAAGCCGCGTCTTTATAAGACCAAGGCCAAGAACGCCCAGGAGGCTCACGAAGCCATCCGTCCGACCAGCCTGGAGCGCCTGCCCGACCGGATCGGCGCCAAGCTCGACCAGGACCAGCGCCGGCTTTACGAGTTGATCTGGAAGCGGACGGTCGCCAGCCAGATGGAAGCCGCGCAGATCGAGCGCACCACGGTCGATCTCACCGGCGCGGGCGGCAAGGCCGGTCTGCGGGCCACGGGGCAGGTGATCCAGTTTGACGGGTTCCTGAAAGTCTATCAGGAAGGCCGCGACGACAAAGCCAAGGACGGGGACGACGCGGAAGACGATTCCGCCCGTCTGCCGGCGATGAGCGAAGGCGAAGCCGCCAAGCTCGGCACCGTCACGCCGAACCAGCATTTCACCGAGCCGCCGCCGCGCTATACCGAGGCGACGCTGGTCAAGAAGATGGAAGAGCTCGGCATCGGCCGGCCCTCCACCTATGCCTCGGTCCTCGAAGTGCTCCGGAACCGGAATTATGTGGTCATGGACCGCAACCGGTTCATTCCGGAAGACAAGGGCCGCCTGGTTACCGCGTTTCTGGAGAGCTTCTTCTCGCGCTATGTGGAGTATGACTTCACGGCGGATCTGGAACAGAAACTCGATCTGGTCTCCAGCGGCGATCTGGGCTGGCGCGACCTTCTGGCCGATTTCTGGAAGGCGTTTATCGGCCGCGTGGACGAGATCAAGGACCTGCGCGTCTCCGAAGTGCTCGACGCACTCAATGAGATTCTCGGGCCGCATATTTTTCCGGCCAAGGAAGACGGCTCGCCCGCGCGCGCCTGCCCGGCCTGTGAGAACGGCGAGTTGAGCCTCAAATTGGGCCGCTACGGCGCCTTTATCGGCTGCTCGAATTATCCGGAGTGCAACTTTACCCGGGCGCTCGCGGCCAACGATGACGATGCTCAGGCCAATTTGAGCAACGAGCCCCGCGTGATGGGCGTCGATCCGGATACGGGCGAAGAGATTTCCTTGCGCTCGGGCCGTTTTGGGCCCTATCTCCAACTCGGCGAAGGCGCGGACGGCGAAAAGCCGAAACGCGCGTCGGTCCCGAAGGAGATGCTGGAGGATCTGAGTTTCGAGCGTGCGCTTGCCCTCATCAATCTGCCGCGCGATGTTGGTCCGCACCCGGAAGACGGCGAAATGATCCGTGCCGGGCTCGGACGCTACGGGCCGTATGTTCAGCACAATGGCAAATATGCCAGCCTCGACGGTGTCGAGGAGGTGTTCAGCGTCGGGCTCAACCGCGCGGTGACCGTGCTGGCCGAAAAGAAGGCCCGCGGTGGACGCCCTCAGGCCAAGGCGCTTAAGGAACTCGGCGAGCATCCCGAAGACGGCGCGCCCGTGCGCGTCATGGACGGGCGCTACGGTCCGTATGTGAACCATAACAAGATCAACGCCACCCTGCCCCAGGGGACCGATCCCCAGGAGGTCTCCATGGAGCTGGCGCTTCAGCTTCTGACCGAACGGGCGGCCAAGACCGGCAAAAAGACCAGCGCCAAGAAGAAGACGGCGGCCAAAAAGAAGACGGCCGCCAAGAAAAAGACCGCTGCGAAAAAGAAGACCGCCGCCAAAAAAACCGCCGCGAAGAAGAAAACCGCGTCCAAGGGGAAGGCCGAACCGGCTGACGCCGAGACCACGGAGTAAACCCGGTGCCGGCCAAGAAGTCCGCCGACAGCCCGACCCTTCCGAGCCGCCAGGACATACTCGATTTCGTGCGCACCGCCGACGGCAAGGTCGGCAAACGCGAGATCGCCCGGGCCTTCAATCTCAAGGGCGACGACCGGGCCGCGTTGAAAGATCTGCTGCGCGATATGGCCGATGAGGGGCTTCTGGAGCGCGGCGACAAGAAAGCCGTGCACTCCCAGGGCGCGCTGCCGCCGGTCGGCGTTGTCGTCATTCACGACCGCGACGTGGACGGAGAATTGCTCGCCCGCCCGCTGTCCTGGGACAAGGAAGTCCCGCCCCCACCCATCATGCTGGCGCCCGGCGAGGGATCGGGACGGGGCGCGTCGGCCATCGGTGTCGGCGATCGTGTGCTGGCGCGCCTTGCTCCCCAGGACGATGGGTCTTACGAGGCGCGGGTGATCAAGCGGCTCGGGCAATCCGTCCACCGCATATTGGGAATCTTCGAGCGCGTCGGCCGGGGCAAGAAGGGCGATGGCCGTGTGACGCCGGTGGAGCGCAAGAGCCGCCATGATCTTCTGATTGCCGGCCCCGACACCAATGGCGCCCAGGACGGCGATCTGGTGATGGTGGAACTGCTGACGACCCGGCTCCACGGCCAGAAGCGCGGCCGCGTGATCGAGCGCCTGTGCCACAGCCATGACCGCGCCGCCATCGGACTGATTGCGATCCACAGCTATGGAATCCCGACGGATTTTCCGCAAACCGTGCTGGACGAGACCGCCGCGATCAAGCCGGTCACCATGAAGGGCCGCACGGATCTGCGCCATCTGCCGCTGATTACGATCGACCCGGAGGATGCGCGCGATCATGACGACGCGGTCCATGCCGAGGCCGACCCGAGCGAGAAGAATCCGGGCGGCTGGATCGTCACGGTCGCGATTGCCGATGTCGCCGCCTATGTGCGGCCCGGCAGCGCGCTCGACCGGGAAGCGCGCAAACGCGGCAACTCGACCTATCTGCCGGACCGGGTGATCCCCATGCTGCCGGAGCGGTTGTCCAATGATCTGTGTTCGTTGCATGAAGGCGAGGATAAGCCCTGCCTTGCGGTGCGCATGATCTTCGCGGCGGATGGGCGCAAGAAAAGCCACAGCTTCATACGCGCGATGATGCGCTCGCCGGCGGCCCTTGCCTATGACCAGGTGCAAAACGCCATCGACGGCCATGCGGATGCCGCCGCCGCGCCGTTCCTGGACGACGTCCTCAAACCGCTCTACGCGGCCTATGCGTCGGTGGCCCAAGCGCGCGAAAAACGCCAGCCGCTCGATCTGGATCTGCCCGAACACAAGGTCGAGGTGGGCGAGGACGGCCGGGTGACCGGGGTCACTTCCCGCACCCGCCATGACGCGCACCGGCTCATCGAAGAGTTCATGATCCAGGCCAATGTCTGCGCCGCCGAGACCCTCGAGCGCCGCGCCACGCCCCTCCTCTACCGCGTCCATGATGCGCCGGACCGGGAGAAACTTGCAGCGCTCTCGGAATTTCTGGCCACGGTCAGTCTCGACCTCGCCAAGGGTCAGGTCATTCGGCCCGAGCACTTCAACCGGATCATCGCCAAGGCCAAGGGCACGGAAGCCGAAAGCCTGATCAGCGAGGTGATCCTGCGCTCCCAATCCCAGGCCCGCTACAGCCCGGACAATCTGGGGCATTTCGGGCTCAATCTGCGCCGCTATGCCCATTTCACCTCACCGATCCGGCGCTATGCGGATCTGATCGTGCATCGCGGCCTGATCCGGGCCTGTAATCTGGGAACGGACGGTCTCAGCGATGCCGAGATCGACCAACTCGACGCCATCGGCGATGAAATTTCGGGACATGAGCGCCGCTCCATGGGCGCCGAACGCGACGCCGTGGACCGCTTTGTCGCCGCCTATATGAGCGATAAGATCGGCGCGGCCTTCACAGGCCGGATCAGCGGGGTGACCCGGTTCGGCCTGTTCATCAAGCTCGATGAGACGGGAGCGGATGGTCTGGTACCGATCCGCACTCTTGGGGACGAGCGCTTCGAGCATGACGAGGCGGCCCATGCGTTGATCGGTGAGCGGACCGGTGCGACCTATCGCCTGGGCGATGCCGTTGAGGTCAAGGTTGCGGAAGCCGCGCCCATGACCGGGGGCCTGCGTTTCGATCTGCTCTCCGAGCCCTCGGGCTATGCCGAGCGCACCCGCCGGGGGCGTGGACCCGCAGGACGGCGCGGGCGCGACGGTGCGCCCTCGCGGCGCCCCGGTAAAACCGCGGCCCCAAAGCGCAAGACCTCCGCATCCGGAAAGAAAAAGGGCCGCGGCAAGCGCTGATCGCGATTAGCCCGTGGTCTGGACATAAATCGGCAGATCGAGGGCTTTGAGAACCGCATCATTGAAGGCAATCTTGCGCCCGTCGCGCGGCATGGCATCGCGCGTCGCCTGGGTCTTGAGCGTGATGCCGGCCAGCCGGTCCTTGGGCCCCTCGCGGAAGCGGATGGCCGGGCCCGACGACAAAAACGCCGTGGTGTTGTGCGACACCTGAATGCCGAGAAGCTTGGACCAGGCCCGTTCGCGTCCGGACCATTGGCGCAAGGTGAAATCGACCGAGCCGACCCCGGCCAGCCCGTGCGGACCGCCGCCACTTTCATCGAACGCCCGCTGGGCCGCCGCCAGACGGCGTGCCGGCTCGATGCTGTGATAGGCCACGACGGTCGCCATTTGATCCGTGATCGACCGGGTCAACCGTTCGATGCCGCGCGGCGCGGTGCTCATCGCCTCCTGGGCCGCGGCCTGACGTTTGGCATAGGGCGACGCCCCGCCCAGCCAGCCGCCGAGATAGCGCATCCGCGGCTGGCTCTCGATCAGCCCCCCGACATGGGACCAAGACCATTCCAGCCCGTGGGCCGCCGCCATACCAAGGCGGGCCGGCGGCGTGTGCTTCAGCCCGAGACGCTTCATGCGCGCCGCCAATTGCCAGGGATCGTGTTCGGACACGAAGGCCACGCCGCCCATGCGGGTGTCTGCCTCCGGCGCCGCATCGAGCGTCATCACATGAAGCGCGCAATTGCCGAGATAAAGCGCGCCGAAGCGCATGGGCCCCAGATTCATGAACGGCCACAGCACCGGCACGCCCAAGGCCCGGCGCAATGCCCCGAAAACCGACTCCGCGTCGTCGCTGAGGATCGTCACATGATCGACACGTGAGACGACCTGCATCGTGCCACCCCTTCACCCAAGAAGACCGGGCCCGCCTGCGCGGGTCCCAAAACCGGGACGGCACCGCTATCGTCTTGCACCGTCCCCGTTTTTCTTATCCTTAAACCCGTTGAGAACCGGAAAACGCGGCACAAATGTGTTTCGCTTTTGCCGCGCGAATTAAGGAATGGTAAACACCCAGTCCGTAGGCGGAGTTTTGGCGCCATTGGCACGTTCTCCGTGTCCGGAATTGCTGAACCCGGGTGTGGGTGTCACACCGGACATGACCGCCGTCACACCCGCCGCTCGCGCAAGGAGCGAAATTGGCCCGCGCCGGCAGAGCCCGGCCGGCGGCTTGCACCCACAGGGTAAGGCTCAATAATGCCAAGGGGTTAGCGCGAAGAGGGAGCGCGCGGTCCGGGTGAAAACAGGAGCGCGACGCGCCATGGATGCCAGAACACGCCGCAATAGCCTCATCACCATTATGACGTGTGTCACAGTGATGGGCATTGGCTGGGGTCTTTCAACCCCGATCATCGCGCTGCTGATGAATGAGATGGGCGCCAGCCGCACGCTGATCGGCATCAACACCGCGCTCCCGGCGGTCGCCACCCTTGTGCTGATCCCCTTTTCGCCGGCCATCCTGCGGCGCTTCGGCATCCGCCCGGCCCTGGCGGGTTTTCTCGCCGTGGTGATCGCCTCGATCCTGGCGTTCAAGGTCTTCGAGAATCTGATCGCCTGGTTTCCGATCCGATTCATCTTCGGCATGGGGCTCGCCGGGATGTTCGTGGCGACCGAGGTCTGGATCAATTCCATTGCCGAGGAGCATGTCCGGGGGCGCATTCTCGGCGTCTACAGCACCTGTCTTGCGGGCGGCTTTGCCTTGGGCGTGCTGATCCTGGGGGTGATGGGCAGCCGGGGCTGGGCGCCGTTTCTGGTCGCGGCCGGGCTCGTCGCCGCCGCGCTCGTTCTGCTGCTGTCCATTCGGACCGAGGCGCCGCGGCTCGACGCCGACGGCCATGACGGCCCGCTCTGGCCGTTCATCAAGGCGGTGCCGGCAGCCATGGGCGGGGTTGCCGTGTTCGGCGCGGTCGAGATGGGCGTGTTCAGCCTGATGCCGGTCTACGGCGTGCGCGCCGGGCATTCCGAGGCCATGGCGGCGGCCATGCTGGCGGTCCTGGCCGCCGGAAACATTGCCCTGCAACTCCCGATCGGTGCCTTGGCCGACTGGCTCGACCGGCGCCTCGTGCTGGTGCTGTGTGCGCTGGGCGGGGTGATCGGCGCCGCGCTGGTACCGGTGCTCATCGACCACCCGATCCCGCTCTTTATTACGCTGTTCCTGACCGGCGGGGTGATCGTCGGGCTTTATACCGTCGGGCTGGTGCTGATCGGCGAGCGGTTCACTGGGGCCTCGCTGGCCGGCGCGAACGCGGCGTTCATCCTGTTCTATGGGATCGGCTCGCTGATCGGCCCGCCGCTGGCGGGCGGCGCCATGGATGTGTGGGACCCGCATGGGCTCATGCTGGTCCTGGGGCTCATGAGCGCGGCCTATGTGCTGCTGGCGGGCTATCAGTATTGGCGGGCCCCGCGCCCCTCCGGCGGTCCGACCCTTGGGGCGCCGCCCGGCACCGTGTGAGGGCGCGCATGGCCTCCATTCCGGTTGACAAGCCCGCGTGTTTCGGTGTTTTTAACGGCTTTCCAAATTGACGAGTGGAGTCCCCGGCCATGGCGAAGCCGACAACGATCAAGATCCGGCTGAACAGCACCGCCGGCACCGGCTATTTCTACGTGACCAAGAAGAACACCCGCACGATGACCGAGAAGATGACCGTGCGGAAATACGATCCGGTCGCGCGCAAGCATGTCGAGTTCAAGGAAGGCAAGATCAAGTGATCTGAGCCGGACCGGCTGCCGTTTCCGAATTCCGAAGCCCCGCGCCCGCCGCGGGGCTTTTCGTTTGGCAGCCCTACCGCCCCTTGAGCCCGCCATCCGGCGCGGTGCTGAACAGGGGATTGGGGTCGAACCGCCCGGCGAACACCGGATCGGTCAGATAATCGGGCCGGCGGCTCACCTGGGTATCGACGCCGGGCATGACCGTCACCTGCTGGCCCGCCGGTAATTTGCGCAGCGCCTGGGGGTCGATCCCGCCCAGGAGATCGGCCATCTGGCGCGCCACCAGATGGGTGTTGAGCCCGAAGGTCTGAAGCACCGCCGCATTGTTGACCATGGTCTCCCAGTCCTCCGCATAGAGGCGCTGGATTTGCGACAGATCCTGGAAGAACATCCAGATCTGCAAGCCATAGCCGCGCATCAGCGTCACCGCCTGACGCAGCACGCTCATGGACCCCAGCTGCGCGCATTCATCGAGCAACATCACGGTCGGGCGCGCGGGCCGCACCCGGCGCTGCATCATCGCCACCAACAGTGTCCCGATCCACAGGCGCAAGAGCCCCTTATGGCTGTCGAGCTTGGTGGGCGGGATGATCAAATAGAGCGTGACCGGATCGCCCCGGATAATGGCGTCGAGATCCACCGTCGACGGCCCGAGCGAGTTGAGCACCGCATCGGATTTGAGCACATGGGCATGGGTGAACGCGGTCGCGATGATCCCGCCGCGCGTGATGTCGGCCGAGATCGCGAGAAAGCCCTCAAACTCGGCGCGCACGAACGGATGCAGATCCGGCGTATCGTCGAGCAGCCGCGCGATCCGGTAGATGAAATCGCTCCACAGCAGGTTACGGATCGCGCCGAACTGGCGCTCGTCCGGTGTGCCATGGGCGGCCCGATAGGCAATCATGCCCGCCAGGAGCGATGAGGCCGAAATGTCCCAGAACGGATCTTTCAGCGATTGAACCCCGCCGGCCAAAAGCTCCGCCAGCATTTCGGATTCCGCATCGATCTGCGAGCCCGGCAGATCGAAGAGGTCGAAGGGATTGAGCCGGTCGGTCCGCTCGGTCACCACGGCGAAGGGATCGAGCACCGCGACCTGCTGGCCGAGCGCGCGGCGGTACCGCGCCGTGACATGATAATTTTCACCCTTCGGGTCGATGACCACCATCGGCCCCGGATAGCGCAGCAGGTTCGGGATGATCGCCCCGCGCCCCTTGCCCGAGCCGGTCGGCGCGATGGTCAGAAGGTGACTGTCCCCGCCATAGAGGATCGGTTCGGCGAAATCCCCCAAGAGCCGATAGGACCCGTCGGCGGCTTTGGGTTCGCGGCCCGGAAACAGTGCCGGACGGGCGACCTCGCGCCATCCCAGCAGCATGCCGCTGTCGTTCACCGCATCCGGTGGGACTGCCCCTGCCATCGCCTCACCCGCTGCCGCATCTCGCGCGGCGTTCACGCCCCATGCCCATGGTGCTGATACAGTGTCAGAGGCCTTGGCCTGCAATCAAGACTGGAGGAGACGCGCGATGACGCAGCCCCCGATTCCGAGCGGCTTTCAGCCGTCGGCGCGCAGCAGCGGTTATCTGGAGGCCCAACAATAACAGAGCCTCACTCCGGCAGCACCAGTTCATCCGCCCCCAGATCGGCGAAATAGCGGTTGATCTCGCCGGCGCTCACGGCTTCGAGCGTCTTGGGATCCCAACCGGGCTCATTATCCTTGTCGATGATCACCGCGCGCACGCCTTCATAAAAATCATGGCCGCCCATGATGCGCGACACCAGGCGGTATTCCATCGACAGGCACTGGCCAATGGAGAGCGCCGCGCCTTCCTTGATGGCCCGGCAGGTCAGCTTCATGGAGGTCGGGGATTTGGTGGCCAGGGCCGTCGCCTGATCCGCCGCGAAGGCTTCGCGGCTGTCATGGATCTCCTCGACAATGCCTTCCACGGTTTCCCCGGCGAACAACTCGTCGATCAGCGCGCGATGCTCGGCGAGCGGAGCCGGCCCAGGATCCTGGGCATGGGACCGTAAGATCCCGTCCACCACCTGATGAGGCCGGCGGGTATAGTCCGCCGCCACCAGCTCATCCAGCAAGGCCGGCAGCCCGGCGCGCGGCACATAATTCGTTCCCACGCCCACATAAAGGGTATCCGCTGCCTTCAGACGCGACCCCGTCAGCCCGAGGAACATACCGGTCTTGCCCGGCAGGCGCGGCAGAAAATACGTGCCCCCCACATCCGGGATCAACCCGATGGCGGTTTCCGGCATGGCAAAGGTGGTGTTCTCGGTCAGCACCCGGTGCGATCCGTGGACGGAGATGCCCACGCCGCCCCCCATGGTCACCCCATCCAGGAACGCGATATAGGGTTTCGGGAAGGTCGCGACCCGGTAATTCATCCGGTATTCATTGGCGAAGAAATCGAGCGCATAGGGCGTGCCCGCCTTGCCGCTGTCATGGAGGGCGCGGATATCGCCGCCCGCGCAAAAGCCCTTCTCCCCCTCGCCCTGCACCACGACGCATGCAATGGCGTCGTCGATCGCCCAGGCCTCGAGTTGCTCGCCCAATTCGACCGCCATCTCCAGAGTGAGGGCATTGAGCGCCTTGGGGCGGTTCAGCGTCACCAGACCCACGGGCCCGCGCGTCTCGAAGAGAATATCGTCCGTGGTGCTCATAGTCCTGCCCTCGTCCTTGTGTGGCGGCCGCCTTTACTGGCGCAACAGATCGCGTGAGACGATCACCCGCATGATTTCGTTGGTGCCTTCTAGAATCTGATGCACCCGCAGATCGCGCACCCACCGCTCCAGCGGATAATCCTTCAAATAGCCGTAGCCGCCGTGAATTTGCAGAGCCTCGTTGACGACCCGGAAACCGGCATCGGTGGCAAACCGCTTGGCCATCGCACAATACATGGTCGTGTCGGGCAACCGGTTGTCGAGCGCATGGGCCGCGCGATAAATCATCAGCCGGGCCGCGTCGAGGTCGGTCGCCATGTCGGCAAGCTTGAACTGGAGCGCCTGGAACGCGGCCAGAGGACGACCGAACTGCTGGCGTTCCTTCATATATTCACGGGCGACCGCCACCGCCGCGCCGGCCGGGCCCAACGAGCAGGCGCCGATATTGATGCGGCCGCCGTCGAGGCCCGCCATGGCGATCTTGAAGCCATCACCTTCCGCGCCCAGACGGTTCGCCACCGGCACCCGGGCATTCTCGAAGATCACCTGCGCCGTGGGCTGAGAGTTCCAGCCCATCTTCTTTTCATTAGGACCGAAGGACAGGCCCGGCGTATCTTTCGGAATGATCAGACAACTGACACCGCCCGGCCCATCATCGCCGGTACGCACCATGGTGACATAAATGTCCGACGTTCCGGCGCCGGAGATAAACTGCTTGGCGCCGTTCAGAACATAATGATCGCCGTCCCGCTCCGCACGGGTGCGCAGCGCCGCCGCGTCCGAGCCCGAGCCAGGTTCCGTCAGGCAATAGCTGGCGATCAACTCCATGGTCGCCAGGCGCGGCACCCAGGACCGGCGCTGCTCCTCGCTTCCGAACCGGTCGATCATCCAGCTTGCCATGTTGTGGATCGACAGAAAGGCCGCCGTCGATACACAGCCCGCCGACAGCGCCTCGAAGATCAGCGCCGCGTCCAGCCGGCCCAGGCCCGATCCGCCCACATCGTCGCGCACATAAATCGCCGCGAACCCCAATTCGGCCGCCGCCCGCATGGTGTCGACCGGGAAAATCGCCTGCTGATCCCATTCGGCGGCATGGGGCGCCAGATGCTCGGCGGCGAAGGTTTCGGCCGTGGTGGCAAAAGCCCGTTGATCGTCGGTGAGTTGGAAATCCATCGGCACGTCTCCCTGGCCCGCTTTACGCTCGGTTTGCGCGGTGATAGGCGATGGCTCTTAAAAGTGTCAACGCGGCGTGACCCCGCGCCTTTCTTGTGCCTCACCGACCCATGCCCGATTTCGCCCGCCACCATACCGCCCTTCCCGCCGGATATCAGGTCCGCCCCGGCGAAGCCGCGGACTGCGCGCTCCTGCCGGTTGTCGAACGGGCGGCGGACATGCTTTTCGACACGCCATCCGTTACCAGCCGGGGCATCCCGTTGCCGCCGCAGGTGCTGTCCGCGAGAGACCACGAGACCGCAGCCGCCAAGGGGTTGCTCTGGGTGGCGCTCCAGGCGCGCGAGCCGGTCGGTTTTGTGCATTGCAGCCTGATCGAGGGCGATTTCCTGCTTTACCAGCTATCGGTTCACCCCGCTCACGGGCGTAAAGGCTTGGGCCGAGCCCTGACACAGGCCGCCTGCGCGGGCGCCGCCGAGCGCGGCCTGCTGCCGGTGTATCTGTCGACCTTCTGCGATATCCCCTGGAACGGCCCGTTTTACCGGCGGCTGGGGTTTCGCGTCCTTGAGACCGGTGCGCTCAAATCCTGGCAACAGGCCATGCGCGCCCGCGAGGCCGAGGTGCTGGATGTGTCGGTGCGGTGCTTCATGGCATGGGACGGACGCTGACCGCTCATCCGGGTGCGCAGGCGACAGCCCCAAGGTCACACGATACACTGCCGTTCAACCGGCTTTGCCCGCAGGATGCCGGCAAAAACACATCACGTTGGTTCAACAGGTGCTCACCATGGCCAAGACGCCCCCGCCCGCTCAGCCCCATGCCTTCCCCGCCACCCGCCTGCGCCGCAATCGCGCGGCGAACTGGTCGCGGCGGCTGGTCAGTGAGACCCATTTGAGTGTCGACGATCTGATCTGGCCGATCTTCGTGGTCGACGGCACCGATGTCACCGAACCGGTCCCCTCCATGCCCGGCGTCGACCGGTTATCGGTCGACCGCGCCGCCACGGCCGCGCGCGAGGCCCAGGCCCTGGGCATTCCGGTGGTTGCGCTGTTTCCGTATACGGATCCCGATTTGCGCGACCCGACCGGTTCGGAAGCGCTGAACGCGGACAATCTGGTGTGTACCGCCGTGCGAACCATCAAAGATGCCGCGCCCGAGATTGGGATTTTGTGCGATGTGGCGCTCGATCCCTATACCAGCCATGGCCATGACGGTCTTATGGAGGGCGACCGGATCCTCAATGACGAGACGGTGGATGTGCTGGTGCGCCAGTCGCTGGTTCAGGCCGAGGCGGGCTGTGACATCATCGCCCCGTCCGACATGATGGACGGACGGGTCGGGGCGATCCGCGCGGCCCTGGAGGCCGAAGGGCACCACAATGTGCAGATCATGGCGTACGCCGCGAAATATGCGTCGGCGTTCTATGGTCCGTTCCGGGATGCTGTTGGATCGTCGGGCGCCCTGAAGGGCGACAAGCGCACCTATCAGATGGATCCAGCGAACACGGACGAAGCGGTTCGCGAGGTCGCGCTCGATCTGGCGGAGGGGGCCGATATGGTGATGGTGAAACCCGGGATGCCGTATCTGGATATCGTCCGCCGAGTGAAGGATTCATTCGGTGTGCCAACCTTCGCCTATCAGGTCTCAGGCGAATACGCCATGCTGACGGCGGCGGCGCAAAATGGCTGGCTGGACCGCGAAAAGGTGATGATGGAAAGCCTGCTGGCGTTCAAACGGGCCGGAGCGGACGGCATCCTCAGCTATTTCGCTATCGATGCCGCCCGTAAGCTGGGGGCGTGACGCCCCTTAGGGCTTTCGGCGAGGGCGGTTATCCCCACTGAAATTATCGCCGCTGGGACCGTCCTGGGGGCCGTCACCATACGGATCGTCATTGGCCGGATGCCCCGGCCTCTTGGTGCGCTTGGCCGCGGGATCCGACCCGTCACCGGGTTCGGTGCCCTCGTCATTGTCTGCTTTCGGACGATAAGCCTGATCAAGTTCCCGCCGCAGATCCTCAAAAAACGGATGAGAGATGGGAATGCTCAGGCCTTCAGCGACCTGATCGAGAACATGATTGAGGACAACATTCTCAGGCAGGTCCAGGTTCAGGTTCCCGAAACTGCGGGCGAGCGCCGCCAATTCCTTGTTGGTGTAGATCCCCTTGGCCTCCAATGCGCGACACATGAAGATCAAAGAGGCAATGCAGACATAAAGCGGCAGGATGTCGGGCGGGAGCCGCCCCTCATCATCCGACCCGCCCGGAGGCGGTCCGGACCGGCCGCCGCTATCTCCGCCATTACCGGCATCGCCGCCGGCAGTACCGTCGTTCGGTCCATGAGCACCCGCTCCGGGACCGTTGCCATTGGAATTTGACGGATTCTCACGGTGATCGTCGTCTGAGTTATCACTCATACTGGTGGCTCCCCTGACCAGGTCGATGAAACTCGCAACCTACCTACACATGGAGGATCACTGGACACGGGTGTACACACCCACGAGTGATCACCCATACAGGGCACCACGCGCCGACCATAAAGTCAACACCGTCATCTTGGATTGGTAGCCATCGCAGATTATCTCGTGAACTGCGGTCAGCACACTAATTTTACGCAACATTCAGGGGCTTGAGTGCTATAATTCGAGGAAATTTACATGATAGACCTGTTCCATAATTTCTCCTGATGCGAATTTAATCAATTTCGAAAATAGCCCTTATAATCATCGCTTTCACTAGAATTTTCCGCGCTTCATACGGCATATCTGTGGCTTACCGAATTTTATTCGGCCAAACGGCCGTGTGGATGGCTCTGTGAAGAAGTCGATGATAACCTATTAGGAACCTGGATTTAACCTCGAAAGTGAAGATCTGCGTCCAAGATATCCCCATTTTTATCCCCAACGCACCATCGCTGCACGCTCAGGGCGGTGAGCCTAGGGCAAAATGCGCGTCACAGACGGTGCCGGAGAGTGATTTAAGCCTCGACGAGATGGGCCAGGAGCGAGCGCAGGACGATCTCCGCGCGGCTGGGAAGAACTCCGGGACCGCCCTCGCCCAGGTCCGCGACCCGCTCGACCAGGAGCCACGCGAGCCCGTGCATGGTTGCCCACATGCCGATCCCGAGCGCCGGGTTCTTGAGAATGCAGCCGATGCGCTCGGCCACACGCTCGGTTTCAACCGCGAGATCGGGAAAATTCTGGCGGTGCTCGATATCGCGCCCGAACATCAGTCGGAACCGCTCGGGATAGGTCGTGGCAAACCGGATATAGGCGCCGCCGATGGCCACCACCGCCTCTTCAGCATTATGCGTAAAGGGCAGCGTATTGCTGTCGATCTCCTCGATCAGCATACGGAAGCCATCCCCGGCGACCGCCGCCAGAAGCGCTTCGCGGTCCTTGAAGTGACGATAGGGTGCCGTCTGGGACACCCCGGCCCGGCGTGCCGCCCCTCTCAGGGACAGGCCCGAAAGGCCCTTCTCACTCAATATCTCCCCCGCCGCGGCGATCATCGCTTCGCGCAGATTGCCGTGATGATAGCGCCCTTCCGGTTTGGTGTAGGACGCACACGCCTCTTGGCCGGCCTGGGAAGCCGGTTCCTCAATGTCGTCGGGCACGCGCACTGCTGTCGTCACCATGGCGGCATCCTCCTGATGCGGAGGGTGAGTAAAACGGCACTTCGTTAATAATGGGCTGAAACATTTGACGATTCGGCAATCCGCCGCAAGCGCCCGCCTCCCGGCACCCCTCCCCAGACCCAACCAATCTCAGCTTACTGAACGACGCCTAAAGAGCCGCTCACACCAAAAGGCCCCGCCGAATCGGCAGGGCCTTCAGTGGAATGGATGGACCTGGGCGCTCCGGGGAGCGCGCTCGGATCAGCCGCGGGTCGGCGAGACCAGGGCCGTCTTGATGCTGAGGAAGATGTCTTCCCGATCGCGCATCACCACCGGCAGAACGGTCTGAGCGACGATCAAACGGCGGCTCAGGAAATCGCTGTCTAGATGGCCCGACACCGCAACGATGTCGCCCGGCTGAACCAGATTATAGCGCGCATTGTCGAACTGATCGTCGATGATGGCCCGGCTATCGACCGCGACCACGTCGCTGCCGGTATCGATCGCCATGTCGCGGCCTTCTTTCCAGATCACCAGGCCCGCAACGTTGACGCGCTTGCCGTCCTCGAAATTCGCCACCTGGGCATACATTGTGTAGCCCACTTCCTTGTTGGAATCTTCCGCGAAGTAGAAGGTATCGCGGCCGTGAACGAATACGCTATCGGCATCGACCGAGAAGCGGCCCTCATCGGTCGGATCGATCGCTCCGTATACGGTCACGACTTCACCCGCCGGAAGCTGGGAGCGCTCGTTGTACCAGACCCAATCCGCCATCGAGACCTGGACCGACGCACCGCCGTCATTGATGACGAAGCCATCACCATCGCCGGTCACGATCTCGCCCGTGAAGCTGATCCAATCAGTCTTCGCGGCCTCGTCGGCGAACGCCATCGACATGGCCAGCAGACAGCCGGCCGCCGCCACACCCACACCGCGGATCATCGTTTTGAAGGTCATTGACCCCTCCATTAACCACACTTCACCCGTTGACGGACGCGTCTTCGCGCCAGCCTTGCATTATCTCGAACCGAACAAGGTTCTGAGTTGTCGACCCCTGTGCGCACCCTATGCGCCGTCGCTCATAGCAGGAAGGTAAGACCTCGAGCGGTCGCCGTATACGGCGCAATTGTTAAACGCGAAAAGCTTGTGACCGCTGTCATGACACGCGGGTAAACCGCACAGTGCGGCCGCTTGAGGGGTGTGACGAGCGTCAATAATCCGTATGGGTCGCGAGCGGAAAAATAGCGGAATGACTAGGGTTTCGGGCCATCATGAAGGGCCCGTAATCTCGCGATCAGGCTGGACGTGTCCCACCGTCCGCCGCCAAGCCGTTGAACATCCGCATAGAATTGATCCACCAGGGCGGTCAGCGCCAGGGGCGCGCCATTGCGCCGGGCTTCGTCGAGACAGATCCCCAGATCCTTGCGCATCCAATTGACCGCAAAGCCGAAATCGAATTCGCCCTGGGCCATGGTGGCCGCGCGATTGTCCATCTGCCAGGACTGGGCCGCGCCCTTGGATATGACATCCGTCACAGCTTGCGGATCCAGTCCGGCGACCTCCGCGAAATGGAGGCCCTCGGACAATCCCTGGAGCACCCCGGCGATGCAGATCTGATTGACCATCTTGGTCAATTGTCCGGCGCCGGCAGGTCCCATGTGTTTGATCATACGGCCATAATGGCTCATGACCGGCTCGGCCGCGGCAAACGCGTCCGCACTCCCGCCGCACATGATCGTTAGCTGTCCGGTCTCGGCGCCGGCCTGCCCGCCCGACACCGGCGCATCCAGCCATTCAAGGCCAAGCTGTTGACCCGCCTCGCAAAGCCCGCGCGCCAGCCCCGCCGACGCCGTGGTGTGATCGACGAACACCGTGCCCTTGGCCATCGCGCCATAGGCGCCGGCCGGGCCCGTGGTCACCGCCCGCACATCCTCATCCGCGCCGACACAGGCAAAGACGATGGCGGCACCCTCAGCGGCCTCGGCCGGACTGGCGCAGGCTTGGCCGCCATACTTGGCTGCCCAGGTCTGCGCTTTGGACGCCGTGCGGTTGTAGACCCGGACGGCATGACCCGCGGTCGCGAGGTGCCCGGCCATGGGCGCGCCCATGACCCCAAGCCCGAGAAAGGCGACCGGCGGGCGGGTGGACGATGCTTGGGTCATGGAACGGTTCCTCGCTTAAACTCAGAATGATAGACAAAACGCCGACGGCCATGGCGGCACCGTCTGCCAACATGGGCTCGGGCCTGTCCGCCAATACGGGGACGCATGCGCGGACGCAAGCGTTCCGGGTCGCGGCGCGAACCGCCCGGGGCAGAGACCGGGCATGACCCGCCAATCATGAGGGGACAGAATGCGGATCTTGGGTAAGGCAGCCATCTGGCTGATCGGTCTGGTTGTGCTCGGGGCGATTGCCGGCGGGCTGTTTTTGAACTGGCGCCTGCAAAGCTCCCTGCCCTGGACCGAAGGCTCACGCCGGGCCCCGGGTCTCGAGGCCAAGGCCGAGATCATCCGCGACACCCATGGCATTCCGCATATTGCCGGGGAGACCCTCACCGACGCGCTGTTCGGTCTCGGTTATGCCCATGCCCAGGACCGGCTGTGGCAGATGGACACCAACCGGCGGGCGGTCTACGGGCGGCTGTCGGAGGCGCTCGGCGAACGGGCGCTCGGCATCGACATCCAACTGCGCACCTATGATTTCGCCCGCAATCTGGAGGCCAGCTGGGCCGTCATTCCCGAGGAGACCAAGGCCCTCGTGCACGCCTACACCGCCGGGGTCAATGCCGTCCTCAACGATCCGGATTTCGTCGCACCGCCGGAATATGTCCTTCTGGGCCTGAAGCCGGAGCCCTGGCGCGCCATCGACTGCCTGGCGATCTTCAAGCTCATGGGTCTCGATCTGTCCGGCAATGCCTGGTCGGAATTCCAGCGTGCCCATCTCGCGGACCTGCTTGGCGAGGACAAGGCGCGCGTCTTCACCGACCCGCCGCATGTGCCGCTTTACGTGTCGCTCGATCCGGCGGATCTGCCGCAAATGACACCGCCGCAGGCCGCTGAGCCCGCCTCTGAAACACCCGCCGGCCCGATGCCGGCAGACGGTGCGCGTGAGGGTCTGGAGGCCATCGACGCCAGCCCGGCGGACCAGTCCAACAATTGGGTGGTCTCCGGCGCGCACACCGCCACCGGCGCGCCGATGCTGGCCAACGATCCTCACTTGGGCACGAGCCAGCCGGGCATCTGGTATCTCGCCCATCTGGCCCTGCCCGACGACGACATTGTCGGCGTGTCGATCCCCGGCACACCGGCCATCGTTCTGGGGCACAATCAGATGAGCGCCTGGGGCATGACGAATACCGGCCCCGACATTCAGGACCTTTACATCATCACGCGCCATCCCGACGACCCGATGCTCTATCAGGGTCCGGACGGCTGGGAGCGCTTCGACAGCCGGACGGAGACCATCAAGGTCAATGGCGGTGAGGATGTCACCCGCACCTTCCTGCGCAGCCGGCACGGCGTCATTCTGCCCAAGGATCACAGCCGCTTCGCCGACCTTGGCGATGAGACCCAGGAAGTCGCGCTCGCCTACACGCTGAACACCGGGCCGGACCGCTCCATCACCGCGGTGACCCGCCTCATGCAGGCCGAGAACTGGGACGACATGACGGCGGCGACCGCGGATTATCTCGGTCCGATGCAAAATCTTGTGGTCGCGTTCCGTGATGGCGATATCGGCTATATCGCGGCCGGGCGCGCCCCGGTCCGGACCGAGGCCCATGACACCGGCGGCCTGCGCCCCGTGGATGGTACGCAGGCGGACAATGACTGGCAGGGCCTCATTCCCCTCGATGGCCAGCCCAAGGTGCGCAACCCCCAAAGCGGCAAAATCATCACCGCGAACAACCGCATGACGCCCGAAGGCTATCCCTATGACCTGACACTGGACTGGGCCGCGACCGACCGGGCGGCGCGGATACACAGCCTGCTGGACGAACGGGACCGCCACGACCTTCAGTCCATGACCGATATCCAACTCGACACCGTAACGCTCAAGGCCACGCGGCTGACCCCGCTGCTGACGGCGGTTCCGGCCTCGGAAGGTCTGGCAAGTGAGGCGCGCGCCCTGCTGGCCGACTGGGACGGGTCCATGGCGGCCAACCGGGCCGAGCCGCTGATCTATGCGGCCTGGGTGGGCCATCTGGGGCAGCGGATCTATGCCGACGATCTGGGCGATGAGTTCCAATCGGCCTGGGGCTTGCGCGAGAACTTCCTGATCAGCGTTCTGGACGGAACCCATCCCGCCTGGTGCGATGATCTCACCACGGACGGCCTGGAAACCTGTGACGTTCAGGTGCGCGCCGCGCTTGACGACACGGTGGCCATGCTGCGCGCCGAATTCGGTCCCGACATGATGACCTGGCGCTGGGGCGATGCGCACAAAGCCCATTTCGCCCATCAGCCGTTCGACGCGGTGCCGGTCCTGGGTAGCTTCTTTTCACGGAGCATTTCGGTGCCCGGCGGGTCGGACACGCCCAATGTGGCGCCGTTCTCGGTGCGCTCCATGCCGGATTTCACCACCCAGTTCACCGCGAGTTTCCGCGCCGTCTATGATCTGGCCCGGCCCGAGCGCTCGACCTTCATGATCACTACGGGTCAGTCCGGACACGTCCTGTCGCCGCACTATGACGACATGATGCCCAAATGGGCCGCCGGGGAGACGATCACCATCGAGCGCGATCTCGATCTGTTGCGCGGCACCGGCCGGGTACTGACCCTCAAGCCGGCCCCGGCCGAGTAAGGAGCCCCTGCCATGCTTGCCGTTTTGCGCTGGATCGGGATTGTTCTCCTGGTTCTGATCATCGCCGCCGGTGCCCTCGCGCTGGAGCGCTACTGGACTCTGCGCGGCTCCCTGCCCCAGATCGACGGCGAGCGCCAGGTGACGGGCATCGACGCGCCGGTCTCGATCCTGCGCGATGCCCATGGCATCCCCCGGATCCGCGCGGCCAGCCTTGACGATGCGCTGTACGGCCTCGGGTTCGCCCATGCCCAGGACCGGCTCTGGCAGATGACCATGTTCCGCCGGGTCGGCCAGGGACGCCTTGCCGAACTGTTCGGATCCCTCGCTGTGGACGCCGACCGCAATCTGCGCGCCGCCGGTCTCGCACGCCTCGCCGAGCAGAGTTTCGACGCCCTCGATGCGGACGCACAGGACGCGCTCCGGGCCTATGCGCGCGGCGTGAACGCGGTCATCGAAGGCGAGCACGGACCCAAGGCCGAGGGCGGCCTCGGCAAACCGCTGCCGCCGGAGTTTTTCCTGACCCAATCGCGCCCCGAGCCCTGGGCGCCGTCCGACAGCCTCATCCTGATGAACATTCTCAGCGTCGGGCTGTCCTCGAACGCATCCGCCGAGTTGCGCCGCGTGGCTCTGGCCGCCCAGCTTTCGCCCGGCCAGATGGCTGCGTTCCTGGCCCCGGCCCCGGGGCTGCCCCAAACCCTAGATCCGGACCTGTGGGAGACCCTGCGCGCCGCACCGGATGACGCTGCGGCCGTGCCCGCCGGACGGGATTGGGCGCAGGCCATCTTTGCGGCCATGCCCGCCTCGAACAATTGGGCGGTGGACGGACAATGGACCAAGACCGGCGGCGCGATCCTTGCCAATGATCCGCATCTGGGCCTGACCGCGCCGAGCCTGTGGTATCTGGCCCATCTGTACTGGGACGGACGCAACGCCATAGGCGCGACCATGGCCGGTATCCCGTCGATCCTGCTGGGACGCACGGACGATGTGTCCTGGGGCTTCACCACTACCAATGCCGATGTGCAGGATCTTGTGCTCGAACGCATCGACCCCGCCGATCCGAAGGCGTATCTCACACCCAGTGGGTCCGCGCCATTCGAGACCCGTGAGGAAACCATCGCCGTGCGGTTCGGCGAGCCCGTCACGGCAACGATCCGCACAACCCGTAACGGCCCCCTGATCCCGCTCTTGCAGGACAGCGCGCCGGATGGCCATGCCTATGCCCTGACCTGGACCGCGCTCACGCCGCGCAACAGGAGCTATCAAAGCTCGCTTGACATCCTCTCGGCCCGGACCGTCGATGAGGCGCTCGATGCCTTGCGGTCTTATGTGAGCCCGGTTCAGAGCATCGTCATTGCCGACACGGCGGGCGATGTGGCCTTGATCGCCGCCGGCGCGATCCCGGTGCGGGCGCCCGAAACCGGCCATGACGGCACTGTGCCCATCGCGGGCTGGAAGCATGAACGTATCTGGTCCGGCCTGCTGGCGTTCGAGGACCTGCCCCAGATCGTCCGCCCCCGGACCGGCCAGGTCTGGAGTGCCAATAGCGATATGCGCCCCGACGGCTATCCCCATTACATCACGCAGGACTGGCGCCTGCCGTTGCGGGCCGAGCGGGTCGAGACCCTCCTCGCCGCGCGGCGCGATCACGACGCGGCCTATTCGGCGGCGATGATGATGGACAACCGCACCGGCCTCGCCGACCGCCTGCTGCCGCTGCTGCTGGCCCATAAGGCCCGCACCCCCGTGACCGAGGACGCGCTCGCCCGCCTGAGGGCCTGGGACGCCGATATGGGCATGGACGCCCCCGAACCGCTCATCCTGGTGGCCTGGCTCGACGCGCTGGTGCCGCTGATCGCCACGGACGAGCTTGGTCCTCTGGCGCCGGACAATACCGGGCTCAATCCGGTGTTCCTGGCCAATGTCCTGTCGGACACGGACGGTCAGGCAGTCTGGTGCGACGATATCGCCACGGACGAAACGGAGACCTGCGCGGATCGTCTCGAAGCCTCGTTGTCGTCGGCACTGGGCGATCTGGAGGACCGGTTCGGCAGCGACCCGGCCGCCTGGCGCTGGGGCGCGGCGCACACGGCCACCCACGGCCATCTGCCCTTCGGCTTTGTGCCCGTGCTGCGCACTGCCTTCTCGCTCACCGTCGAGACGGCGGGCGGGGATTACACCGTGAACCGGGGCTCTTACCGGATCGGCGCGGACGATCCGTTCGCGAACCGTCACGCGGCGGGCTATCGGGCGGTCTATGACATGAGTGAACGGCTCGACGGTGAGGCGCTGCCCGGCTCGGCCTTCATCGCGAGCACCGGCCAGTCGGGCAATCCCTATTCGCCGCTCTACCGGTCCATGCTGGACGAATGGGCCGAGGGCACACTGATCCCAATGACGACAAACCCGGCGATCTATGAAAGCGACGCACTCGGCACCCTCGCTTTCTGGCCTCAGGACGAAAGCGCGCCGTAATCCCCGCCGAAATAGAGCAGCGGCGCAGTCTTGGTCTGGGAGGCCGCGAGCCGCACCACATGGCCGACCAGAATGAGATGGTCCCCCGCATCGATCCGCTGGGCAACGCGGGTGTCGAACGCGGCAAGCCCGCCGGTCAGGATCGGCGCGCCGGTCTCCCAAATCTCATGGGGCACATCGCCGATGCCGCCGCGCTCGGCGAAGGTCACCGACAGGGCTTCTTGGTCGTCGGCCAGAACCGTCACCCCATAAGCCTCCGCTTCGGCGAATGCGGCATAGCGGTCCGATCCCTTGTCCAGGCACCACAGCACCAGCGGCGGATCGAGCGATACGGACGCGAAAGAGTTGACGGTAATCGCCATCGGGGCGCGGGCCCCGGTGGCCGGACAGGTGACCACGCAGATCCCGGTGGCAAAGCGCCCCATCGCGGCGCGGAAGTCCTGGCTCGAAAAGGCCAAGGTGCGATCTCCATCCGATGCGCGCCTTCTGGCACGCTTGTCATTGTCTGTCATCCGGGTCAGTCATCCGGGTCTCTGGCATCCGGTCCAGCGCAGCCGGCCCCTTAAGGCCTATCGGCGCGGGCCCAGGGCCACTATGCTCGCCTTCATATACTAAGGCGCCCCAGGCTTGCACGCGCCAACCCGCCCCATGACAGGAGGATCTTCGCGTCATGACCGCATCCGCCGCCCGGGCCCTGGCCCTCACCGCCGCGCTCGCCGTCCTGCCGGCCCTTCTGCCGGCCCTGGCCGCCGCTGATCCCATCTATACCGATGTAACGGAGAGTCACCTGCCGGCCGACGATCTGACCGGCCTGAGCATGGATGCGGCGCTGGCCGATTTCGATGCCGATGGCGACCTGGACATCCTGATCGCCAACGAATTCCGCCCCAACATTCTGCTGATCAATGACGGCACGGGCCGCTTCACCAATGAAAGCGAGGCCCGTCTGCCGCGCGACAGCCACGACAGCGAAGACATTGCCGTGGCGGATTTCGACGGCGACGGCGATCTCGATGCCGTCATCGTCTCCGAGGACGACAAGACCAACGAGCTTTACCTGAACCGGGGCGACGGCACCTTTGAGGCTGCGGGCGCGCGCCTGCCGGTCGATGGTGTCTCCAATGGAGTGGCCGCCGGGGACGTGGACGGCGACGGCGACAGCGATCTGGTGATCGGCAATAACGGCCAGAACGCGCTGTTGCTCAATGACGGCGCCGGGACGTTCACCGATGCCACCGGCCGGCTGCCGCAAATCGCCGACACCACGCAGGATGTGGCGTTGGGCGATGCGGATGGCGACGGCGATCTCGACCTGATCGCCGGCAACGAGGACGACAACCGCCTCATGCTGAATGACGGAACGGGCCGCTTCACCGATGCCCCGCTGCCCCTGCGCGAGACCATCGAGGAGACCCGCGAGGCCGATTGGGGCGATGTGGACGGCGACGGCGATCTCGATCTGCTGTTCGCCAATGTCCGCTTCTTCACCGAGGAAGGCGACCCGGCCAACCGGCTGCTTCTCAATGACGGCGCGGGCGTGTTCGCCGATGTCAGCCTGGAGCGCCTGCCCGCGGACACCAACACTGAGGCGTCCGCCGAGGGCGATCTCATCGATCTGGACCGCGACGGCGATCTCGATATCATCACCGGCAATGTCACGGCCGTGCGTGAGGCGGGCCGGGCGCTGTTCCGGGTCTGGTCCAATGACGGCGCGGGCCGGTTCACCGAAGCCAGCGCGGCGATCCTGCCGGATACCGCACGCGGCAACGGCTTCGATGTGGCCAGCGGCGACGTCAATGGCGACGGGCTGCTCGATCTCTATCTCGCCAACCGCTATGGCGCCGACCGGCTGCTGCTGGGCGTGGCCGAGGATTGACCCAGGGTCACCGCCGGGCGACCTGTCTGGCGCCCGGTCCGGCTGTGGACATTACGGTCCCGTTGCCTACCTAATGGCGGGACCGATTCCCCAACACCCGTGCTCTCAGGTTTTACCGTTCTGCCCAATCAGACCGGTGCCGGGATCCGCGCGGGGCTCACCAGAATAAATGGCCGGTCTCAACGGCTTGGCATGGAGCGGCAGAGACGCTGATGGACATGGCGGCGGCAACCATGATGGGCGACCCCTCGTCCTGGCACATGTGGATCACGATCTTGGGCATCGCGATCGCCGTGGTTGTCTACAGCATGGACCGGTTTCCCATCGAGGCCGCGTCCGCCGGGATCATTGTCGGTTTCGCGACCTTTTTCGTTCTGTTCCCGCTGACCGACGACGCCGGTCGGGTGCGTCTGACACCCGACGAATTGCTCGCGGGCTTCGCCAACCCGGCGCTCATCGCGATTTTGGCGCTGCTGATTGTCGGCCAGGGCCTGTTTCAGGCCGGCGCGCTCGAACAGCCCTCGCGCATCATCGCCCATTGGGGCCGCCAGCGCCCGCGCCTCACCCTGGTCGCCGTGCTCATCCTGGTGGCCGTGGTCAGCGCGTTTCTGAACAACACCCCTGTGGCGGTGATGTTCATCCCGATCATCTCGGCCCTGGCCCTGCGCATTCAGCAGGTGCCGAGCAAGGTCATGATGCCGCTGACCTTCATGTGCGTTCTCGGCGGCATGACCACCCTTATTGGGTCCTCGACCAATCTGCTGGTCGCCCAAGGGGCACGCGCTGCCGGGATCGCCAATATCGGCTTTTTCGACTTCACCGCGCTCGGTCTCGTGCTGGCCGGGGTCGGCGCCATCTATGTGCTCGGGATCCTGCCGCGCTGGCTCCCCTCGCACGACTCCCTGGCCGACACCCTGGTCGGCGACCGCAAGCAGTTCATCGCCGAGATCGTGCTGGTGCGCGATCACCCGCTGATCGGGGCCTCGGCGGACTCCGGCAGCTTCAAACAGCTCCCCGACGTCAAAGTGCGCTTCATCCAGCGGGCCGAACAACAGATCCAGGCGCCCTTTGCCGATCTGATACTCCGGGAAAACGATATTCTGGTCGTCTCGGCGACCCGAAAGGCGCTGACGGACCTGCTGGCGGCCAAACCGGATCTGCTGAAAGGCATGATCGCCCGCCACGGTGCCGAAGAGGAGCTTAAGACCGAGGACGCGGGCGTGCAGATCACCAACGATCTGATGGTGACCGAGGCGGTGGTCGCGCCGGGGTCGCGGCTGGTCGGCTACACCATGGATTACATCGGCTTTCGTCTGATGACCCACTGCATCGTGCTGGGCATCCAGCGGCGCAGCCGGATGTACCGCACCAATCTTCAAAATGTGCGCCTCGAAGCGGGCGACGTGCTGCTGTTGATGGGCCGCCGGCCCCATATCCGCGATCTGCGCCGCAACCGCGATGTGCTGCTCTTGGAATGGGCCTCCACCGAGATCCCGAATCTGGAGAAGGCCGGCACCGCGCGGGCCATCTTCGCCGGGGTCGTCGGGCTGGCGGCGCTCGGCATTGCGCCCATCGTGGTGACCGCCCTGGCCGGGGCCCTCGCCATGGTCGCCACCGGCTGCATCAATGTGCGTCAGGCCGCCCGCGCCGTGGACCGGCGGATCTTTCTGCTGGTCGCCGCCGCCATCACCATGGGCACCGCGCTTGAGCACACCGGCGGCGCGCAATATGCCGCGGTTCTGCTCGTCGGCGCGCTGGACGGGTTCAATCCCGCGATTGTCCTGTCGGCCTTTTTCCTGCTGGTTGCGATCTCGACCAATGTGTTGTCGAACAATGCCACGGCGATCCTGTTCACGCCGATTGCCATCAGCACGAGCACCGAACTGGGCGTCGATCCGCGCATGTTCCTTTACGCGACGATCTTCGCGGCCAATGCGTCCTTCGCTACGCCCATGGGCTATCAGACGAATCTGCTGGTCATGGGACCCGGGCAGTACACCTTCCGGGATTTCGTCTATGCCGGGACCCCGCTCACGATCCTCATCTGGATCACCTTTTCCCTGGTCGCGCCGGTCTATTTTGGCCTAGCGTTATAGGCCTGAGGATTGACCACTGCTGGGATGACCTGTGACGAAGCACCCCGGAAAGACGCTGCCGCCGCTCTACATCACGACGCCCGCGCCGTGCCCGTATCTGCCGGGCCGGAAGGAAAAGAAGGTCTTTACGCATCTTCTGGGCGATCAGGCACCGCGCATCCATGACATGCTGAGCCTGGCCGGGTTCCGCCGCTCACAGAACATCGCGTACCGGCCGGCCTGCGACGGGTGCAATGCCTGCATTTCCGTGCGCATTGTTGTCGATGAGTTCGACTTCAAGCGCGGCTACCGGCGCACCGCCCGCCAGAATGCGGATCTGATCACCGAGATGCGCGCGCCCGCGGCGACCCGCGAGCAGTTCTCGCTGCTGCGCGATTATCTCGACACCCGCCACGCCGAGGGCGGCATGGCCGATATGACCATCATCGATTACACCGCGATGGTCGAGGAGACCACGGTCGATACCCATCTCGTGGAATACCGCCTGCCGCCGGCCGATGCCCAGGACACCGGCAAGCTGGTGGCCGTGGCTTTGATCGATCAGGTCTCGGACGGCCTCTCGATGGTCTATTCCTTCTACGACACGGCCGAGGCCAGCCGGGGGCTCGGCACCTATATGGTGCTCGACCATATCCGCCGCTGCCGGCTTGCGGGCTTGCCCTATCTCTATCTGGGCTATTGGGTGGATGGCTGCGGCAAGATGGCCTACAAGGCCCGCTTCGAGCCGCTGGAG
Source organism: uncultured Alphaproteobacteria bacterium (assembly GCA_964531285.1). GTDB lineage: Bacteria > Pseudomonadota > Alphaproteobacteria > JAJFIK01 > JAJFIK01 > CAZHDI01. The sequence continues at coordinate 32,347 of CAZHDI010000008.1, forward strand.
GCCCTGAGCGGCACCGGCTGGAGCCGGTTGGAGACCCACCCCTCCGGCACGGTCTGACACCCCGCCCTCCGTAGACGGACAGCGCGGTCTGCATCAAAACCGGGCGCGCGCCATGACCGTGCGGATGATCGCCTTGTGGAACACCAGGATGCTGGCCAGATAACCGCGCCCCAGAGCGTTATGCGTCTTCACGGCGGTCGCCAGCCGGATCCGCCGCCCGGTGCCCGCTCCCGCCAGCACATCCAGGATGATCCGGAAGTCCAGATGCCGGTCGTCGAGCCCCAGCACGATCCGCTCCGCGCTCTCGTCCAGCACCGGGAAGAACCCGACCCGATCCGCCGCACCGTCATGCGGACCGGCTTCGGATTTGAGGCCGAACGGCGCCACCAGCAGATTGCGCAGCGCCATCAGCCCCAAGGCCCAGCCGGGCATCGACCCCAGGATCGCGGTCGCAGCGCTGCGGGCGGTCACCGGGCCATCGTCGATCGCAATCTCGAAGGCATCGCAGAAGGTCGCGCCGGGCAGAACACCGGCGGTCTCGGGCGGCTCAGTGGCCGTAACGGGTCTGGGCATGGTCGTCCCCGCGCAAATGCCGGGGCCCTTCCGGGCGGCCCGACGCATTGTATAGTGCCTGTCCACAATGACACGACCACGGGCGGCAAGGGAGAGACACGCGATGGACCGTCGGACCATCCTCAAAGGCGGCGCGCTGGCGGGAACCGCGCTTCTCGGCGCGTCCTGCGCCCGGCCGACCTGGCATAAGAGCAGCGGCGCGGACTGCCCCGACGGCATCGCCGCGCCCGCCATTATCGGTGCCAAGCGCGAACTCAAGCTGGTAACCACCTGGCCGAAAAACTTTCCCGGCCTGGGCACCGCGCCCGAATATATCGCCCGGCGCATCACCGAAGCCACCGACGGGGCGCTGACCGTCAAGGTCTTCGCCGCCGGCGAACTCGTGCCCGCCTTCGAGAGCTTCGACGCGGTCTCAACCGGCGCGGCGGATATGTATCACGGTGCGGAATATTACTGGCAGGGCAAATCGCCCGGCTTCAATTTCTTCACCGCCGTCCCCTTCGGCATGAACGCGCAGGAGCATCATGCCTGGGTCCATGCCGGCGGCGGCCAGCAGCTCTGGGACGAGCTGTCGGGCCGGTTCAACATCAAGCCCCTGCCCGGCGGCAATACGGGCGTGCAGATGGGCGGCTGGTTCAAGCGGGAGATCACATCGCTCGATGATTTCCGGGGACTGAAGATCCGCATGCCGGGCCTGGGCGGGGAAGTCATGCGCCGGCTCGGTGCGGCGGCGGTCGCCCTGCCCGGCAGCGAGATTTTCCAGAGCCTTCAGACCGGCGCGATCGACGCGACCGAATGGGTCGGCCCGTGGAACGATCTGGCCTTCGGCTTCTTCCGGGCGGCGCCCTATTACTATGTGCCGGGGTTCCATGAACCCAGCGCGCTCTTGTGTCTGGGCATCAATCTGGACGTTTGGAACTCCTTCACCCGGGGCCAGCAATCGACCATCGAGGCGATCTGCACCGCGCAGAACGAATGGAGTTTCGCCGAATACAACATGCGTAACGCGGCTGCGCTCCGCACGCTGATCGACGATCACGGCGTGCGCCTGCGCACCTTCCCGGACGAGGTGTTCGCGGAAATCCTGCGCACGAGCCGCGTGGTGATGGCCGAACAAGGCGCCTCGGGCGACGATCTGGTGCGCCGTATCTATGAAAGTTATGAGGCCGCCCGCAAGGTCACCGCCGAATGGAGCGCCATCTCCGACGAGGCCTATGCCCGGGTGCGCCGTCTCGTGCCGGACGCCGGATAACGCCATGCACAGCGATGTCATCTTTGAGAACGACTGGGTCTGGGGCGCGCTACAAATGGCGATCTGGACGCTTTACGCCGCTCCTTTTCTCGTCATCGCCGCTGAGCGGATCATGCCGCACACAGGCGCGCCCGCACGCGCGCGTCTGCTCGGGATCGCGGACTTGATCGACCGGGGCAATACCGCGCTCGGTCATGCGGTCGGCTGGGCGGCTCTGGCCATGGTGGCGCTGCAATTTCTGGTCGTGGTTTTGCGCTATGTCTTCGGCATCGGCGTCATCGCGTTCCAGGAGGGCATTCTTTATCTGCATGCGGCGCTGTTCATGGTCGCCGCCGGTTACACGCTTCTGCGCGACGGCCATGTACGGGTGGACATTCTCTATCGCGACGCACCGGAGCGCACCAAGGCGTGGATCAACGCGGTGGGCGTGTACGGTCTGCTGATGCCCGCCATGGCGCTCTTGTTCTATGTGTCCTGGCCCTATGTGAGCGTGTCCTGGGCGTCGCTTGAGACCTCCAAGGAGGCCAGCGGCCTGCCGGTCTATCCCTTGAAGACGCTGATGCTGGTCTTCGCCGCAAGCCTCCTGCTTCAGGGTTGGGCGCTGGCGGCGCGCAGTCTCCTGCTGCTGTCGAGCCGTGACGGGAGGGCCGTCTGATGCCGCTCAACGAGATCCTGGCGATCCTCCTCTTCGTCGTGACCTGCGGCGCACTGATGGCCGGCTTTCCGGTCGCCTTCACCCTGGCCGGCAGCGGCCTGGCCTTTGCCGGTGTCGGTCTCGCGCTGGGGCTGTTCGATTTCAGTTTCCTGACCGCCTTCCCCTCGCGGATCTTCGGCACCATGACGAACGAAGTGCTGATCGCGGTGCCGCTCTTCGTGTTCATGGGGGTGATGCTGGAGCGCTCCCGGGTGGCCGAGGAACTGCTCGACACCATGGGCTCCCTGTTTACCACCATGCGCGGCGGGATCGGTATCTCCGTCGTTCTGGTCGGCGCCCTGCTGGCCGCCTCCACCGGCATTGTCGGGGCGACGGTCGTGACCATGGGCCTGTTGTCGCTGCCGACCATGCTGCGGCGCGGCTATGATCAGAAACTCGCCACGGGGGTCATCTGCGCGTCCGGCACGCTGGGCCAGATCATTCCGCCCTCGATCGTTCTGATCCTCCTGGGCGATCAGATGTCCATCGCCTATCAGAGCGCCCAGCTTGAACAGGGCGTTTACTCGCCCGAGACCATGACGGTCGCGGATCTGTTCGCCGGCGCTCTGTTGCCGGGGCTCATCCTGGTTGGGCTCTATATCGGCTATGTGGCCGTGCTGGCCTATCTGCGTCCCGACACGGCGCCCGCGATCCCGGCGGACGAACGCGCCCAGGATCGCGGTGCGCTCATCGAACGCCTGACCCATGCGCTCCTGCCGCCGATCCTGCTGATCGTCGCGGTTCTGGGCTCGATCCTGGCGGGCATCGCCACCGCGACCGAGGCGGCGAGCGTCGGGGCCATCGGGGCGATCCTGCTCGCGGGCTATCGTCTGTGTCCCGATGAGCGCCGCCGGTTCGGCAACCGGCCGGTCATCGCCGCGGCGGTCAGCCTGTTCGCCTTGTTCATCGCTGGGGCCGTGCTCGATCTGCGCCTTGCCCAGACCGAGTTGAGTGTCGGCGACGGTCTTGCCATCGCCGCCGCGCTCGGCCTGTGTGCCGTCACCATCTATGGTTTAACGACGAGCCTGATGCGCTGCCTGGGCCAAGGGACCCTGCGCTCGGTGATGGACTCCACGGTCGAGATCACCGCCATGGTGTTTGCCATCCTCATCGGCGCGGCGCTGTTCAGTCTGGTCTTCCGCGGCTTTGGCGGCGATGATCTGGTGCACGAGGTGCTGACCGCCATGCCGGGCGAGACGGTCGGCGCGATGCTCCTTGTCATGGCGGTGATGTTCGTCCTCGGATTTTTCCTGGATTTCATCGAGATCACCTTCGTCGTGGTCCCAATCGTCGCGCCCGTGCTGCTGCTCATGGGCATCGATCCGGTTTGGCTCGGCGTGATGATGGCGCTCAATCTCCAGACCTCGTTCCTGACCCCGCCCTTTGGCTTTGCGCTCTTCTACCTGCGCGGTGTAGCGCCGCCCGAGATCCCGACATCGGCCATTTACCGGGGCGCTTTGCCGTTCGTTGCGATCCAGATGGGCGCTCTGCTCCTCGTGGCGCTCGTGCCCTCATTAGCTACTTGGTTACCAAATCTGCTCACCAAGTGAGTCGCGGGATTTGGCTGAGACGAGAAATGCGGGAGCGCGAGCCGGTGTTGGCGATTGACGAAACCCTGAAAGCGGCGGATCGGCAGATCGCCCAACACGGCTGGTACGGAGTGAAGGTCCGGGAGCAGGAGACCCATCCGGGCTGGGAACATTCCATCGGCTTCGGCGAGCGGCTGGGCCAACCGGAGATCATCGTGTTCGGTCTCGATTACGAGATTTCCCACGGGCTCATCTGGGCGGTGTATCACCGCTTACGCGCGGGCGCGGACTATGGCGACGGGACGATCGCCAGCGGCATCATCGAGGGCCTGGAGTGTCAGTTCCGGACCGTCATGCCGGTTTACTTCGACGATTATCTGCCGGCCGCGCGCCTGCGCCATGACCGGCGCGGCTCGGTTCATCCGTTTCGCGCGCTTCAGCTCATCTGGCCGGACGAGAGCGGCCGGTTTCCCTGGGAGGACGGCAGCGATCCGGACTTCGCGGGCCATCAGCCCCTGCTGTTCGATCTGACCGCCCCGGTCCCCGCGTGACGCTTAGACATCCGTATCCGGACCGCCCGGTGTTCTGTCGCCCGCCGTGCGCATGCCGTGCTCGAATTCCAGGAACGCCAAAATCTCCCGGCCCCGGTAATAGCCGGCCGCATAGAGCAGAAAAACCAACGACCAGACGATCACGGGCCCAATAATCGTGAACGGATTTTCAGCAAAACGCGCCCAGCTCGCCGGGAAGAGTTGCGACCAGGCCAGGGCGCTGGCCACCGGTACGGTAAAATAGCCGACGACGATAGCCCGCAGATAAACGCCGAGCTGTGCCAGGTTGAGCCGCGCGATGACGATCAGACGGTTCAGGTCTTCAAGGCCGAGCGGCGCAACAATGTCCTCGGCGGCCTGCCAATAGCTCAGCTTGGACGTATCGGTGGCGTAATCATTGCCGATCCGCTTTGTGGCCACGTGCAAATCGCCAAGGCGCGGCACAAAGAACCGCCAGGTCTTGAACGTCTTCGTCAGGACCCGCCATGTCGCCCAAGCGGCCGCCCGATCGCCGGCCGGGCCATCCGCCGAGGTCACGGCACGAACCGCCCGGTTTTGCGCTGGCGCCAGCCCGCGGCACCCGGGGCACGCCGGGCCGTCAGATCCAGCACCGGCACGAACCATTTCGCCGCCACGCGTTCATCCTCAGCCGTCTGAGCACTGCCGGTATCGATCACACCGGCGGTCGTCAATACCGCGCGCGCGTCAACCGAACCCGTGCGGTTTAGCTTCAGCAAAAGGGGCACCTCGGCGGCCACCCGGTCGCCCGGTTCGATCAGGAGGTTTTTGGCGTCCACCGCGCCCTCGCCCGACCCCGTCCCGGTCATGGAGATCATGACCGGCTGCCCGGCTTCGACCGAGGCCATCAAAAACGCCTTGGACCCGGCAATGGGCCGGCCTTGCGCGTCATGCTCATAGGCCAGCCGCCAGCCGACCGGCGCACCGGCGCATCCCGCGAGCATCGCCGCGGCGCAGACCACCACCGCAAAATTCAATACTGCCCGTTTCATCTCTCAACCCTCCCGATTGTTGGCAAGACCTTACGGCGTGATCGGATGAACGTGTACCAAAATCACGCCTTAGTCTTTGATGAGCGCCCGGTTTATCCGGAAAAGCCGGTAACCACTTTTCCGGACCTCGCTTTACCGGAACCGTCCGGTGCGCGGAAAGCCCCGTGGCGGCATCCACCCGGCATTGCCGCGATTGCCGAGCCAGTCGGTTATATCCGGATAACGCTTCTCGCGGCCCGCCGGATCGGGCACCAAGAGCCCCTGATCCAGGAAAAACACATGGGCATCCGACAGCCCGCCATCCTTGTAGCGCTGAAGGATCACCCCGCGCCCGCGCGTCATGGTCGGCACCTGATCGAGCGGGAAACACAAAAGCTTGCGGTTCTCGCCCATGACCGCCACATGGTCGCCCTCGACCGGCGCGCAGACCGCGGCCCGGTCCGGCGCGGTGACATTCAGCACCTGCTTGCCGCTGCGCTTGGTGGCGACCATTTCGTCTTCGGGCACCAGGAACCCATAGCCGCCCTTGGAGGCCACCAGCATCCGCGCGCCCGGGATATGCACCCGCACATCCACGAGGTCTTCATCGCCGATATCGGCCATCAGGCGAACCGGTTCCCCATGCCCGCGCCCGCCCGGCAGCTTGTCGCAGCCCAGAGTGAAAGCCTTGCCGTTGGTCGCAAAGACCAGCAGCTTGTCCGTCGTCTGAGCATGCAGGAAGAAGCGCGGCCCGTCGCCTTCCTTGAATTTGAGATCCGCATCCGTTTCCACATGGCCCTTCAGGGCCCGGATCCAGCCCTTGGCCGAGCAGACCACGGTGATGGGTTCCTTCTCCACCAGATCGAGGGGGTCGATATCGTCGAGTTCCGGCGCCTCGTCGAAGCCGGACCGGCGGCGCCCCAACGCCGTCTTAGGGCCGAACTGCGCCTTGACCGCCTTGATTTCCTCACCGACCCGGCCCCATTGCAGATCGTCCGATTTCAGAAGGGCCTTGATCTCCTTGGCTTCCTTCTTGAGCGCCTTGTCCTCGCGCTTGATCTCCATCTCTTCGAGCTTGCGCAAGGAGCGCAGGCGCATATTCAGGATCGCTTCGGCCTGGACATCCGTCAGGTCGAACGTCTCGATCAGCACCGGCTTGGGCTCGTCTTCCTCGCGGATGATCCGGATCACCTCATCGAGATTGAGATAGGCGATGAGATAACCGCCCAGAATCTCCAGCCGGGTCTCGATCTTGTTGAGCCGGAAGCGCGACCGGCGGACCAGCACCTCTTTCCGGTGATCGAGAAAGGCCTGGAGCACCTCGCGCAAATTCATCACCCGGGGCACGCGCCCGCCGTCGAGCACATTCATATTGAGTGAAATCCGCGATTCCAGATCGGTCGCGCGGAACACCTGCTCCATGGCAAGGGCGGGGTCCACATTGCGGCTCTTGGGCTCCAGGATGATGCGCACATCCTCGGTGCTTTCGTCGCGGATATCGGCCAGCAGCGGTAGTTTTTTCTGGTCGATCAGTTCGGCGATCTTCTCGATCACCTTGGACTTTTGCACCTGGTACGGAATTTCCGTCACCACGATTTCATAAGTGCCGCGGCTGCCTTCTTCGCTGTGCCAGCGCGCCCGCACCCGGAAGCCGCCACGCCCGGTGCTGTAGGCGTCCAGCATGGACGCCGGGCTCTCGACGATCACGCCGCCGGTCGGAAAATCCGGGCCTTTGACGAAACTCAGCAGCTTCTCGAAAGTCGCATTGGGCGCCTTGATGAGATGCAGCGCCGCATCGCACAGCTCCGCCGCGTTGTGAGGCGGAATGTTCGTGGCCATGCCGACCGCGATGCCGGCCGCGCCATTGGCGAGGAGATTGGGAAAGCCCGCCGGGAGGACTTCGGGCTCCTCGTCCTCGCCGTCATAGGTGTCGCGGAAATCGACCGTGTCCTCGTCAATGCCGTCCAGGAGCAGCGTCGAGACCTCGGTCAGGCGGCTCTCCGTATACCGCATGGCGGCGGCGTTATCGCCGTCGATATTCCCGAAATTGCCTTGCCCGTCGATGAGCGGATAGCGGACCGTGAAATCCTGCGCGAGGCGCACCAGCGCCTCATAGATGGCCTGATCCCCATGCGGATGATACCGGCCGATCACCTCGCCCACGACGCGCGCGCACTTCTTGTGCCCGCTCGACGGGTCGAGCCGGAGTTGACGCATGGCGAACAGCAGGCGCCGGTGCACGGGCTTGAGCCCGTCGCGCACATCCGGAAGCGCCCGGTGCATAATGGTCGACAACGCATAGGCGAGATAGCGCTCGCTCAGCGCCGGTCCAAGAGCGGCATCGCGGATATCGTCGCGCGGCGGCTCGGGGGGTGTCTTTGTCTTGGCCATGGGCGGGGTTTAGCACGAATCGAGAGCGGGGAAGAAGGGCAGTTCGTGCGCTTTCATGACCCGTCCGGTCACAGCGCCGTGCCCCCATCCTCGAACCGGTCGGCGAGTCGCAGGCGGGCGTCGGGCACAGGTTCATGCTTGGCGCCGAACACATGGCGCGCGAGGAAATAGCCGGTGAGGCTCAAGCCCTGGGCGATTTGGGCGCGGGTCGGCGCACCAAGCTGGGCCGACAGCAGGAACGGCGGCAGCGCCAACAGCTTGTCCCGATAGGGCTCGGCGGCGCCGCGGCTGACGGCCCGCCCGGTGCGCGGCGACACATGGGTGAGATCGTCGAACGATCCGGTCACGGCGCATTTCGACAGATCGAGCCCGAAGCCCATGGTTTCCAAAAGGCCCAGCTCCCAGCGGATCAACAGCGCCGGCCACAGGTCCGGATCATCCATGGCATCGAGGAGCACCTCAAGGCCGGCAAACAGTCCCGGCACCGGCTCGCGTTCCGGCAGGGCTTGCGCCGTCAGCGCACACACCGAGGTCAGGGCCAGCAGCGCCTCCGCATCCTCAAAGAGCGGGCTGACCCGATCGCGGACCAGTTCCACCGACAAGGCGCCGAGATGATCCGACAGGCGCGCCCGCCAAACCGCCCGGACCGCATTGCCCGGCTGAAGGATCGGCGTCATGCGCCGGGACGCGCCGCCATGCACCAGACCCAAATGGCGGCCGTGCTCGGCCGTCAGCACCGTGACAACCGCATGGGCCTCGCTGTGGCGCTGTACACGCAGAATGACGGCTTCGTCCTGCCATTCCATTTTTGTTTGCTCCCGCTCCGGCCGGCGCTCCCGAGCGCCGGTCCTCACATGGAGCGCGCTCAGGGCTGCAGTCCTTGCTCCCGCTCCGGCCGGCGCTCCCGAGCGCCGGTCCTCACATGGAGCGCGCTC